>NZ_JBEYEY010000006.1:365308-436482 GCF_040703635.1 Streptomyces sp. NPDC007189 | reverse complement strand
CCGTTCTTCGGCATCATCTCCGAAGTGATCCCGGTGTTCTCCCGCAAGCCGATGTTCGGCTACATGGGCCTGATCGCCGCGACCATCTCCATCGCGGGCCTGTCCGTGACGGTGTGGGCGCACCACATGTACGTCACCGGCGGCGTGCTGCTGCCGTTCTTCTCCTTCATGACCTTCCTGATCGCCGTGCCGACAGGTGTGAAGTTCTTCAACTGGATCGGCACCATGTGGAAGGGCTCGCTGTCCTTCGAGACACCGATGCTCTGGGCCGTCGGCTTCCTGATCACCTTCACGTTCGGTGGTCTGACCGGTGTCATCCTGGCCTCGCCCCCGATGGACTTCCACGTCTCCGACTCGTACTTCGTGGTGGCCCACTTCCACTACGTCGTCTTCGGCACCGTCGTCTTCGCCATGTTCTCCGGCTTCCACTTCTGGTGGCCGAAGTGGACCGGCAAGATGCTGGACGAGCGCCTGGGCAAGATCACCTTCTGGACGCTGTTCATCGGCTTCCACGGCACGTTCCTGGTCCAGCACTGGCTGGGCGTGGAGGGCATGCCGCGCCGTTACGCCGACTACCTGGCCGCCGACGGCTTCACCGCCCTGAACACGATCTCGACGATCTGCTCCTTCCTGCTCGGCCTGTCGATCCTGCCGTTCCTCTACAACGTCTGGAAGACGGCCAAGTACGGCAAGCCGGTCGGCGTGGACGACCCGTGGGGCTACGGCCGCTCCCTGGAGTGGGCGACGTCCTGCCCGCCGCCGCGGCACAACTTCGTCACCCTGCCGCGGATCCGCAGCGAATCCCCGGCGTTCGACCTGCACCACCCCGAGATCGCCGCGCTCGAGCAGCTTGAGCACGCCGGTCACGGCAGCGCCATCGCGGGCAGCAAGGAGGCCGGCAAGTGAAGATCCAGGGCCGGATGTTCATCTGGCTGAGCTTCTTCCTCCTGATCATGGCCATCGTGTATGGCGTGTGGTCGAAGGAGCCGGCCGGCACCACGGCGCTCTTCCTGGCCTTCGGTCTGAGCGTGATGATCGGCTTCTACCTGGGCTTCACGGCCCGGCGGGTCGACGCGGGCGCCCAGGACGACAAGGAGGCCGACGTCGCGGACGACGCGGGCGAGCTGGGCTTCTTCAGCCCGCACAGCTGGCAGCCGCTGCTGCTGGGCTTCGGCGGTGCGATCGCGTTCCTCAGCATCGCGGTCGGCTGGTGGCTGATCTACTTCGCCGCCCCGTTCATCGCGGTCGGTCTGTTCGGCTGGGTGTTCGAGTACTACCACGGTGAGAACCGCACCCAGTAGCACCGAGCGCACCACCCGGGAGCCCGGACCCTTCGTCAGGAGGGGTCCGGGCTCCCGTCTTTTACACAGGTGGAGGCCGCATTCCGGCGCAGGCGCGGCCGGTGTGTCGTTCATTTGCAGCAGTGTCGATCCCTCGTACGGGTCACCTGCCGCGCCGATGAGGTCAGCGCCTCATAGCGTGATCGTATGAACCACACTCCGCGGACCCGCACCGTCGTCAGCTGCGCCCTGCTGGTGACCGCGCTCGGCATGGGCGTCACCGCCTGCGGTCCGGACGGCGACCCCCTGTCGGCCAAGCCGTACGACGCGGCGGACGTGATCTCCTTCAACGGGCCGACCGAGGCAGGGAAACAGGCCGATCCGGACAAGCCCCTGGAGGTCACCGCCGACGGCGACGACCGCATCACCGACGTCACCGTCCAGGACTCCGCAGGGCGCCATGTGGCGGGCGAACTCGCCGCCGACGGCAGCAGATGGCACAGCACCGCCCCGCTGGCCGCCAACGCCCATTACACGCTCACGGTGAGCACCGAGGACGACGACGGCGCGCCCGGCCGCAAGGTCTTCGCCTTCGACACCAGCAAACCCACCAGCAAGAAGCGCCTGGCCGTCACCTTCGGACCGAAATCGGGCCAGTACGGCGTCGGCGAGCCCATCACCGCCCAACTCGGCCAGCCGGTCAAGGACAAGGCGCAGCGCGCCGTCGTGGAGCGCGCCCTCCGGGTGGACTCCGTGCCGGCCGTGCAGGGCTCCTGGTACTGGGTGAGCGACAAGGAACTCCACTACCGGCCCAAGGAATACTGGCCCACCGGCACGACTGTCACGGTGCACAGCAACCTGGACGGCATCAAGATCGGCGACCGGCTGTGGGGCGGCCCGTCCAAGCCGGTGAAGATCACCATCGGCGAGCGGATCCTGGCCCTCACCGACGCCGCGGCCCACCAGCTGACGTTCTACAAGAACGGCGAGGCGATCAGACGGATCCCCGTCACCACCGGCAAGCCCGGCTACGACACCCGCAACGGCATCAAGGTCGTCCTGGAGAAGGCGTACCTCGTACGGATGCGCGGCACCACGATCGGCATCTCCGCGAACAGCTCCGACTCCTACGACCTGAACGTCTACTACGCCGCCCGGGTGACCTGGTCCGGCGAATACGTGCACGCCGCGCCCTGGTCCGTGGGCTCACAGGGCTACGCGAACGTCAGCCACGGCTGCACCGGCATGAGCAACGCCAACGCCGCCTGGTTCTTCAACAACATCCACCCCGGTGACATCGTCCAGGTCGTCAACTCGGGCGGCCACCGGATGGAGGACTTCGGCAACGGCTTCGGCGACTGGAACGTCGACTGGAACAAATGGACCCAGGGCAGCGCCCTGACCACTACGAAGCAGACCACGCCATCGGCCGCAGACACGGTACGCCTCCAGCCGACGGCGCTGTAAGCGCCCCGAACGGGGCGCGGGGCCGTGCCCCGGGCGCTACTAGGCGCTCAGCAACCTCTTCTGCCGGAGCAGGGAGGCAAGGGCCGAGGAGAACTCCACGGGATCCACCGGCAAGGTGACCGCCGCATCGGCCCGACTCCACGTCGCCAGCCAGGCATCCTGGGGCCGCCCCATCAGAAGCAGCACCGGCGGGCAGTTGAACACCTCGTCCTTGATCTGCCGGCACACCCCCATACCGCCCATCGGCACGGCCTCGCCGTCCAGCACGCAGACGTCGATGCCGCCCTTGTCCAGCTCACGCAGCACCGCGGCCGGCGTGGCGCACTCGACGAACTCGACGAGGGGCACGTCCGGAGCGGGCCTGCGGCCGGCGGCCAGCCGTACTTGCTCGCGGGTGTTGGAGTCGTCGCTGTAGACCAGCACCGTGGCGGTCGGCTGCATGGTTCCTCCGGGACGTCGGCGTCGTACGGACGGGACGGACAGGGCCGTTCGGGGCGGAGCTTACTCCCGTGGAAGTCCCCATGAACACCACGTCAACACCGCTTCGGCGGGGAGCAACACTCCGAACGGCACCCCCCGGAGTGAGGGCGGGATAAGCGACCGACATAATGTCGGTCGTGGCGACAGCAACGACAGTAGAAACCGGGCACGCGCACCCGTCGGTCAATCGGCCGAACCTCACCAGTGTCGGAACCATCATCTGGCTGAGTTCCGAGCTGATGTTCTTCGCGGCCCTCTTCGCGATGTACTTCACCCTGCGATCGGTGACGGGTCCGGCGCACTGGAAGCACATGGCCTCCGCGCTCAATGTGCCCTTCTCGGCGACGAACACCACGATCCTGGTGCTCTCCTCGCTCACCTGCCAGCTCGGCGTGTTCGCCGCCGAGCGGGGCGACGTGAAGAAGCTCAGGGGGTGGTTCATCCTCACCTTCATCATGGGTGCGATCTTCATCGGCGGTCAGATCTACGAGTACACGAGCCTGGTGAGGGACGAGGGCATCTCGCTCTCCTCCGACCCGTACGGCTCGGTGTTCTACCTGACCACCGGCTTCCACGGCCTGCACGTGACGGGCGGTCTCATCGCCTTCCTGCTGGTCCTGGGACGCACCTACATGGCCAAGAGGTTCACCCACGAGCAGGCGACCGCCGCCATCGTCGTGTCCTACTACTGGCACTTCGTCGATGTGGTCTGGATCGGCCTTTTCGCCACGATCTACCTGATCAAGTAGCCGGGACCGGTTCCCGCACATCCAGAAGCACCGACGCAGAAGATCCTGACACCGGGGTAATCCGTGAAAAAGCTCTCCGCACGACGACGCCATCCGCTGGCGGCGGTCGTCGTCCTACTCCTCGCGCTGGCGGCCACTGGGGGGCTGTACGCCGCGTTCGCACCCGCGGGCAAGGCGCAGGCCGATGATTCCGCCCAGTCCCTGACCATCCAGGAGGGCAAGAAGCTCTACGAGGTCGGCTGCGCCAGCTGCCACGGCACCGGTGGCCAGGGCTCCTCCGACGGGCCGAGCCTGGTCGGCGTGGGCGCCGCGGCCGTCGACTTCCAGGTCGGCACCGGCCGTATGCCCGCGGCCACCTCGCAGGGCGCCCAGGTCCCGCGCAAGAAGGTCGTCTACAACCAGACGCAGATCGACCAGCTCGCCGCGTACGTCGCCTCGCTGGGCGCCGGCCCGAGCGTCCCCACCAAGGACCAGTACGGTCCGGCCGGCGCGGACATCGCCAAGGGCGGCGAGCTGTTCCGCACCAACTGCGCGCAGTGCCACAACTTCACCGGCAAGGGCGGTGCCCTCAGCAAGGGCAAGTACGCGCCGAGCCTCGAGGGTGTCGCCCCGAAGCACATCTACGAGGCCATGCAGACCGGCCCGCAGAACATGCCGAACTTCCCCGACACCACGCTGTCCTCGAAGAACAAGAAGGACATCATCGCGTACCTGAACGCGGTCGACAGCGACAAGACGACGAACCCCGGTGGTCTCGAGCTGGGCGGCCTCGGGCCGGTCACCGAGGGTCTGTTCGCCTGGATCTTCGGACTCGGCGCGTTGATCGCGGTCGCCGTCTGGGTCGCCGCTCGGACCGCAAAGGCCAAGAAGTCATGAGTAGCCAAGACATTCCAGAAGAGAACCTGCCCGCTGAGCAGGACCACGCGCACGGCGCGGTAGGGATCGCGGACGAGGAGAACCCGTTCGCGGACCCGGGCCTGCCGCCCCACGAGCACCGCGTCCAGGACATCGACGAGCGGGCCGCCAGGCGGTCCGAGCGCGCGGTCGCCCTGCTGTTCACGGTGTCGATGCTGGCCACCGTCGGCTTCATCGCCTCGTACGTGACGATCCCGCACGACAAGAGCATCTTCGTGTTCCCGATCGGGCACGTCAGCGCGCTGAACTTCGCGCTGGGCCTGACCCTGGGCGCGGCGCTGTTCTGCATCGGCGCGGGCGCGGTCCACTGGGCCCGCACCCTGATGTCCGACGTCGAGGTCGCCGACGAGCGGCACCCGATCGAGGCCGCCCCCGAGGTCCGCGCGAAGGTCCACGCGGACTTCAAGCAGGGCGCCAAGGAGTCGGCGCTCGGCCGCCGCAAGCTGATCCGCAACACGATGTTCGGTGCGCTGGCGCTGGTGCCGCTCTCCGGCGTCATGCTGCTGCGCGACCTCGGCCCGCTGCCCGGCACCTCCCTGCGTCACACGCTGTGGGCCAAGGGCAAGCGTCTGGTCAACATGAACACGGGCCAGCCGCTGCGTCCCGAGGACGTCGCCGTCGGCTCCCTCACCTTCGCCAAGCCCGACGGGCTCGAGGAGGCGAGCGAGGACTTCCAGACGGAGATCGCCAAGGCCGCGCTGATGATCGTCCGGCTCCAGCCGGGCAACATCAAGGACAAGCGCGAGCTCGACTGGTCGCACCAGGGCATCGTCGCGTTCTCGAAGATCTGCACCCACGTCGGCTGCCCGATCTCCCTGTACGAGCAGCAGACGCACCACGTGCTGTGCCCGTGCCACCAGTCCACCTTCGACCTCTCCGACGGTGCCCGAGTGATCTTCGGCCCCGCCGGCCACGCCCTGCCGCAGCTGCGCATCGGTGTGGACAGTGAGGGTTACCTCCAGGCGCTCGGCGACTTCGAGGAGCCCGTCGGTCCTGCATTCTGGGAGCGCGGATGAGTACTGCATCGAACGACGCACCCCGCTCTCGCGGGAAGGCGCCGGCCGGCGAGCGGATCGCCGACTGGGCCGACGGCCGGCTCGGGATCTACTCCCTGGCCAAGTCCAACATGCGCAAGATCTTCCCCGACCACTGGTCGTTCATGTTGGGCGAAGTGTGCATGTACAGCTTCATCATCATCATCCTGACGGGTGTGTACCTGACGCTGTTCTTCCACCCGTCGATGAACGAGGTGGTCTACCACGGCAGCTACGTCCCGCTTCAGGGACAGATGATGTCCGAGGCGTTCAACTCGACCCTGCACATCTCCTTCGACGTGCGCGGTGGTCTGCTCATCCGGCAGATCCACCACTGGGCCGCGCTGATCTTCCTCGCCGGCATGTTCGTGCACATGATGCGCGTGTTCTTCACCGGCGCCTTCCGCAAGCCGCGTGAGATCAACTGGCTGTTCGGCTTCCTGCTGTTCGTCCTCGGCATGTTCACCGGCTTCACCGGTTACTCGCTCCCGGACGACCTGCTCTCCGGCACCGGTGTCCGCTTCATGGAGGGCGCGATCCTGTCCGTGCCGATCGTCGGCACGTACCTGTCGTACTTCCTCTTCGGCGGTCAGTTCCCCGGCCACGACTTCGTCGCCCGGTTCTACTCGATCCACATCCTGCTGCTGCCGGGCATCATGCTCGGCCTGATGGTGGGCCACCTGATCCTGGTCTTCTACCACAAGCACACGCAGTTCGCGGGTCCGGGCAAGAGCAACAACAACGTCGTCGGCATGCCGCTGCTGCCGGTCTACATGGCCAAGGCCGGAGGCTTCTTCTTCCTGGTCTTCGGTGTCATCGCGGCCATCGCGGCGGTCGCCCAGATCAACCCGATCTGGGCCATGGGCCCCTACCGTCCGGACCAGGTGTCCACCGGCGCCCAGCCCGACTGGTACATGGGCTTCTCCGAGGGCCTGATCCGCTTCATGCCGGGCTGGGAGATCAACTTCTGGGGTCACACGCTCGTCCTGGGCGTGTTCATCCCGCTGGTGATCTTCCCGCTGGTCCTGGCGGCGATCGCGGTCTACCCGTTCATCGAGTCCTGGGTCACCGGGGACAAGCGCGAGCACCACATCCTGGACCGCCCGCGCAACGCCCCGACCCGCACCGGCCTCGGTGTCGCGTGGATGACGCTGTACCTGCTTCTGCTGGTCGGCGGTGGCAACGACCTGTGGGCCACGCACTTCCACCTGTCGATCAACGCCGTGACCTGGTTCGTCCGGATCGGCTTCTTCGTCGGCCCGGTCATCGCGTTCCTCGTCACCAAGCGGATCTGCCTGGGTCTGCAGCGGCGCGACCGCGAGAAGGTGCTGCACGGCCGCGAGACCGGCATCATCAAGCGGCTGCCGCACGGTGAGTTCATCGAGGTGCACGAGCCGCTCAGCCAGGAGCAGCTGCACACCCTCACCGCGCACCAGCAGTACAAGCCGGCCGAGATCGGCCCGACGGTCGACGAGAACGGCGTCGAGCGCAAGGTGGGCGCCGGCGAGAAGCTGCGGGCGAAGCTGTCCAACGCCTACTACGGCGAGAACAACCAGATCCCGAAGCCGACCGTCGAGGAGTACAAGGAGATCACGAGCGGCCACGGCCACCACTGATCCCCGCGTCGCCACGCCACGCAGAAGGGCCCCGTCCGGCTTACGGACGGGGCCCTTCGCCGTGTCCTGGGGTGGATAGGGTGGGAATCCACCACTGATTTCGTGTACGACACCCAGGAGCGGCTGATGAGCGCTGTGACCCCCGCTGGAGGCGACACCGCGGCGGGCCGTTCCTGGCCCGCCCTGCTGAACGGCCTGCTGGACGGCCAGGACCTGTCCGCCGACGACACGGCGTGGGCGATGGACCTGATCATGCGCGGCGAGGCGACCGACGCGCAGATCGCCGGGTTCATGGTGGCCCTGCGGGCCAAGGGCGAGACGGTGGAGGAGATCACCGGGCTCGTCCGCACGATGTACGCGCACGCCAATGTGATCGAGGTGCCGGGGCCGGCCGTCGACATCGTCGGCACCGGCGGCGACGGCGCCAAGACGGTGAACATCTCCACGATGTCGTCGATCGTCGTGGCGGGCACGGGCGCCAAGGTCGTCAAGCACGGCAACCGCGCCGCGTCCTCCGCCTCCGGGTCCTCCGACGTGCTGGAGAAGCTCGGGATCAATCTGAACCTGACCCCGCAGCGGGTCGCCGAGGTGGCCGAAGAAGCCGGCATCACCATCTGCTTCGCGGTGAGGTTCCACCCGTCCCTGCGTCATGTCGCCCCGGCGCGCGGCCAGTTGGGCATCCGCACCACCTTCAACGTCCTCGGCCCGCTGACCAACCCCGCGCAGGTCCGGTCCCAGGCCGTCGGCGTCGCCGATCCCCGGATGGCGCCCATCGTGGCCGGGGTCCTCGCCGAGCGCGGCAACTCCGCCCTGGTGTTCCGCGGCGACGACGGCCTGGACGAGCTGACCACGACCGCCACCTCGCGGGTCTGGGTGGTCCGGGACGGCAAGGTCGCCGAGGAGTCCTTTGACCCCAGGGACGTCGGACTCGACCTCGTCCCCGTGGAGGCCCTGCGCGGCGCGGACGCCTCGTACAACGCGGAGGTGGCGCGGCGCCTGCTGGACGGCGAGAAGGGCCCGGTGCGGGACGCGGTGCTGCTGAACTCGGCGGCGGCCCTCGCGGCCCTGCACCCGACGGACGCCCCGCTCGCCGACCAGCTGCGGGCCGGCATGGCCCGGGCCGCCGAGTCCATCGACTCGGGTGCGGCGAAGCGCACGCTGGAGCGCTGGGTGGCGGCCAGCAACGCCTAGCGGTCACCGGAGGTCGTCGTCCCGCGATCCGGACACGGGTTGCGGGGCGGCGATCTTTTCCCTTAAGTTCCCGTACCAGGTCATGAGTGACAGCCATCAGGCCCCGGCCGGCTGTCCGGCAACCCTCCGTCCGTGGCGGGGTGCCCCGGGTGAGGACCAGGCCGTAGGCAGCGAGGTCTACGGCAAGCGCGGACCCCTCGCGCGCTGCTGAGCGCGGGACCAGGGGTCCTGGTCATCGAGGGAGCCTTCCGTGAGCCAGCGAATGCGATAGGGCCGCCGAGCCCCGCCTCCGCACACCCCTCTTCTCATCTTCCTGCGCCCTCGAGGCGTATGTCTCACGGGAGTTCACCCATGTCCGTCTTCACCGCTGCCGCCGACCAGTCCGTTTGTGCCCCGCTGCCCGTTCTGGGCAGGGATGTCACCGTCCCGCTCGTCACCGGCGGCGAGGTCACCTACGCGGCCCTCGACTACGCGGCCAGCGCCCCCGCCCTGCAGCGCGTCTGGGACGACGTGGCCGCCTACGCGCCGTACTACGGCAGCGTCCACCGCGGCGCCGGCTACCTCTCCCAGCTGTCCACCGACCTGTTCGAGAACGCCCGCAGGACCGTCGCCGAGTTCCTCGGCTGCCGCGCCGACGACCAGGTGGTCTTCACCCGTTCCACCACCGACTCGCTGAACCTGCTGGCCCGTGCGCTGCCCGCCGGATGCCAGGTCTTCGTCTTCGAGACCGAGCACCACGCCTCCCTGCTGCCCTGGCAGGACGCGCGGGTGACCTACCTCGACGCCCCGCGCACCCCCCAGCAGGCCGTCACGACCCTGGAGCGGGCCCTCGCCGACCGCGACCCCTACGGCCCGGCCCTGGTCTGCGTCACCGGCGCCTCCAACGTCACCGGCGAGCTGTGGCCGGTGCGCGAACTGGCCGCCGCCGCCCACGCGCACGGCGCCCGGATCGTCCTCGACGCCGCCCAGCTGGCCCCGCACCACCCGGTGAACGTCCGCGACCTGGACGTCGACTGGGTCGCCTTCTCCGGGCACAAGCTGTACGCCCCCTTCGGCTCCGGCGTCCTGGCCGGCCGCGCCGACTGGCTGCGCGCGGCCGAGCCCTACCTCGCCGGCGGCGGCGCCAGCCGCAAGGTGACCCGGCGTCAGGACGGCGGCGTGGACGTGGAGTGGCACGACAGCGCCGCCCGGCACGAGGCGGGCTCCCCGAATGTCATCGGCGCCTACTCCATCGCGTCGGCCTGCAAGGCCCTCACCGAGGCCGGCTGGGAGAACCTGGTCGCCCGCGAGCAGCACCTGATCGCCAGGGTCCGCGAGGGTCTCGCCGAGGTCCCGCAGGTGCGGATCCTGTCCCTGTTCGGCGACGACGCCCCGCGCGTCGGCGTCATCTCCTTCGTCGTCGAGGGCTGGAACAGCTCCCACTTCGCCGCCGCGCTCTCCGCCGAGTACGGCATCGGCGTGCGCGACGGCCTCTTCTGCGCCCACCCCCTGGTCCGCACCCTCCTCGGCAGCGACCCGCAGGCCCAGGGCGAGTGCGGCGCCCCCGAGGCCGCGCCGGGCGAGAAGTCCCTCAACGCCATCCGCGTCAGCTTCGGCGCCGGCACGCCCGACGAGCACGTGGACCGCTTCGTCACCGCCGTGAAGGAACTCGTGACCGAGGGTGCGAAGTGGACGTACCGCACGGAGGACGGCCGCTGCGTCCCGGCGGTCTGATCAGCGCGCCCCGCACCCGCCTGGGCAGCTGGTCGAAACGATCAGTTGTCCAGGCCGATCGCGAACGCCGCCTCGAGGTCGTGCTGGGAGTACGTCCGGAACGCGACGTGCGTGTCCGTGGCCTCGACGCCGGGGATCTTGCTGATCCGGCCGGGGATGACGTCGGCCAGGTCGTCGTGCCGGCGCACCCGGACCATGGCGATCAGGTCGTAGGTGCCGGTGACCGAGAAGACCTCGCTGACGCTCTCCAGAGCGGCGATCTCCTCCGCGATCTCGGGGATCCGGTCGACACTGGTCTTGATCAGAACGATCGCGGTGATCACGGCTGGTTCTCTCCCTCGAGGGCCTGAGCAGGGGCGGCTTTCACTCTAGTCCCACGGCCGTAGCGCACCCACGCGTAGCCGAAGCCGAGGCCGAAGCCGACCACGTGCGCCAGATAGGCCACCCCGGGGCCGTCGGACGCGCGCCCCGCCGCCGCCCACTGCAGCGCCGCCCAGAACGGCAGCACGACCCACGCGGGGAAGCGGAGCGGCAGGAAGAACAGGAACGGCAGGAGACTGGTCACACGCGCGCGGGGGAACAGGTAGAGGAACGCTCCGAGGACCGCCGAGATCGCCCCGGAGGCGCCGACCAGCGACTGCCCGGAGGCGGCGTTGGCGGCCGCGTAGCCCAGCAGGGCCAGGTAGCCGCAGCCGACGTAGAACAGGGTGAACTCGACCCGGCCCATCCGTTCCTCGGTCATCGTGCCGAAGACGAAGAGGAAGAGCATGTTGCCGAGCAGATGCACCCAGTTTCCGTGCACGAACAGGGCCGTGGCCGGGGTCAGGGCGTCGCGCACCGGCCTGGCGAACAGCTCGGCCGGCACCACGCCCCAGCGCGCGAAGTACGCCCGCTGCGCGCCGAGCAGGGCCTCCCCGGAGCCGTATCCGGGGGTGAGCCCGGAGGCCGGGCCCAGGACGAAGAGCAGACAGCACAGGGCGATGAGGCCGTACGTCATGGGCGCCGAGGTGCTCCGGACCGCTCGGAGAACCCTGCCGGCCGCCGTACTCCACTGGCTGATCATGAATACAGAGCATGACGTAACGGGACGCACGCTGACAGACCGCCTCGCCGCCGTGGACGGATCAGCGGCGAGTCGCCGCCAGGCCGTAGGGTTACGGCCACACGCGTCGGCCGGCGGCGCGTGCGGCCAGCACGAGCGATGACGAGAAGGAAGCGGACAGCGAC
This sequence comes from Streptomyces sp. NPDC007189, assembly GCF_040703635.1. Taxonomy (NCBI): domain Bacteria; kingdom Bacillati; phylum Actinomycetota; class Actinomycetes; order Kitasatosporales; family Streptomycetaceae; genus Streptomyces; species Streptomyces sp. NPDC007189. The sequence continues at coordinate 424,810 of NZ_JBEYEY010000006.1, read as the reverse complement.
GATGACGGTTCCCCTGCCGACCGCGACGACCCGATGGCGCTGCACCCTGTGCGGCAACCTCACCCGGTTCGACGTGACGCGTTCCTCGAAGGTCGTCGAGTACGTCCACCTCGATCTGGCGGGGGAGCCGACCGTGGAGGAGCGCGAGGTCGTCAGTGAGACCATCGAGTCGGTGCGCTGCCGCTGGTGCAACGCGGTGGACCAGGTGGAACTCGTGGACAGGCCGGGTGCCGGCTCCTGAGGAGCGGCCCCGGGCAGGGAAGTAGTGGGGTGTGACGGATGGCGGAGACCACAGGCGGGGGGCCGGGCGACGGCACCGCTGAGGTGCTTGACCGTCCGCTGCCCGAGGGCGTGCGCCACCGGGTCGTGCAGATCGTCTCGGACGGCTTCGGCGGCCTGACCCTGTCGGAACTGCCCGCCCAGCTGAGGCAGTACGCCCGGTTCACCCCCACCCGCCGGGCGAAGTTCGCCGGGAACGCGATGGCGGCGGCGCTGGAGACCGACGCGCTGTTCCGGCAGCGGATCGGCGAGAAGCTCAGAGAGGCGCAGCCGGAACTGACCGGCGCCCTCGACTCCGGCTGCCCGCCCCCGGCCGCGGACCCGCTCGACGTGGCGGCCGCGGCCTACGTACTGCGCCCGGCGGGCTGGGTGAAGCTGGTCACCGCGGCCGGCGAGGAGGCCCAGCGCGCGGACGCCGAGCGCGCCGACGAGGAGACCCGGGCCGAACTGGACCGGCTGCGCGCCGAGCTGGCCCATGCCCGCGAGCACACCCGCGCCGAGACCGAACGGCTGCGCGCGGAGCTGGAGTCGGCGAAGAAGGAAGCCGAATCGCTTCACCGCAAACTCCGGGCCGCCCTCAGCGACGTCAAGCGCGGCGAGGCCGCCCTGCGCAAGGCCCAGGGCGAGATGGACGCCCTGCGCGCCGAGGCGCACACCCGGATGTCGGCCGCCGAGAGCGAGGCCCGCCGGCTCAAGGCCCGGCTGGGCGAGGCCGAGGCCGCGCTGGAGGCCACCCGCCGCGCCGCCCGCGAGGGCCGCAGCGTGGAGGACATGCGGGTACGGCTGCTGCTCGACACCCTGCTGGACGCCACCCAGGGCCTGCGGCGTGAACTCGCCCTGCCCCCGGTGTCCGTGCGCCCCGCCGAGACCGTGGACGCCGTCGAACCGGGCCGTATGACCCCCAAGGACATCGCGGCGCGCGCCCTGTCGGAGCACGACCCGGCGATCCTCGACCAGCTGCTCGCGCTGCCGCAGGCGCATCTGGTGGTCGACGGCTACAACGTCACCAAGACCGGCTATCCGCAGATGCCGCTGGAGAAGCAGCGCCTGAGGCTGCTCGGTCAGCTCTCCGCGCTCGCGGCGCAGACCGGCGCCGAGGTGACGTGCGTCTTCGACGGCGCCGAACTGGCCGCCCCGGTGCTGCTCGCGCCGCCGCGCGGGGTGCGGGTGCTGTTCTCCAAGCCGGGCGTCACCGCGGACGAGCTGATCCGCCAGCTCGTGCGCGCCGAGCCGCCGGGGCGTCCGGTCATCGTCGCCTCCACCGACCGCGAGGTGGCCGACGGGGTCGCCAGGGCGGGTGCCCGACCGGTCGCGTCTGCGGTACTTCTCAAGCGACTGTCCTGAAGATCCGGCGGACATGTGCAATGTCCCAATTGGCTGGATCTTGACACCACCTAGTGTCAAGCGCGCATCACTGCTTGTGAGTTGTGTGCAAAGAATGCATTGTGTGATGCGATTTTCTGGTGTGAGGATTTGAACTGATCACAACTGGGTCACTAGGGTCTGGGCTCGAACCTCCGAACGGGTGATCACTCACTCACTCACAAGAAGGAGTTCGTCCTCCGTGGCGTCCCATCGTCGACCCAAGCAGCAGAGTCGCGCCCGCGTGACCGTGCTGACCACCGCAGCCGCCGCCGCTGTCGTCCTGAGCGCGAACGCCGCCAATGCCGCGCCGAGCCAGAAGCTCACCAAGGACCAGGTCAAGGCCAAGGTCGACAAGCTCTACGAGGAGGCCGAGCAGGCCACCGAGAAGTTCAACGGGGCGAAGGACAAGCAGCAGAAGCTGCAGAAGGAAATCTCCACCATCCAGGACAACGTCGCCCGCGGTCAGCAGGACCTCAACAAGCTGCGCGACGGCCTGGGTTCGCTGGCCACCGCGCAGTACCGCTCGGGCGGCATCGATCCCTCGGTCCAGCTCTTCCTGTCCTCCAACCCGGACGACTTCCTCGACAAGGCCTCCACGCTCGACCAGTTGAGCGCCCAGCAGGTCGACGCCCTGAAGAAGATCCAGGACAAACAGCGCGAACTCGCCCAGGAGCGCGCCGAGGCCTCCGACAAGCTCAAGGACCTCTCCGCCACGCGCACCCAGCTGGAGGAGAAGAAGAAGGAAGTCCAGGCCAAGCTCGCCGAGGCGCAGAAGATCCTCAACACCCTGACGGCCAAGGAGAAGCAGGAACTGGCCGCCCAGCAGGCGCGCGCCGACCGCTCCTCCAGCGAGCGCGTGAACCTCGGCGACGCCCCGCCCGCCTCCGGCCGCGCCGCCGCCGCCTTCTCCGCCGCCCAGAGCAGGCTCGGCTCGCCGTACGTCTACGGCGCCTCCGGCCCGTCCTCCTTCGACTGCTCGGGCCTGACCTCCTGGGCCTACGCCCAGGCCGGCGTCTCCATACCGCGCACCTCCGAGGCGCAGGCCACCATCGGCACCCGGATCTACGACCAGAGCCAGCTCAAGGTCGGCGACCTGGTGTTCTTCTACGGCGACATCCACCACGTCGGCCTGTACGCCGGCAACGGCCAGGTGCTGCACGCGCCGCACACCGGCGCCGTCGTCCGCTACGAGGCGATGTCCGACATGCCGTTCCAGTTCGGCGTCCGCGTCTGACCCCACCCGCGCGACGCGGCCCGATCCTCCCGCGGAACCCGGTCTGTTACCCGCGTACGCGGCCGGAACGCCGTCGGGATGGCGCCCGAACGGGCGAATCCCGTGGACCGGAGCTGACTCCACGCCCCGCCGGTGACCTGCGTCAGCGGCGGGGCGTCACTGTGCGTCGCCACCCCGGCCGTTGGTCGGCGCCCCCGCGCCCGGCTACTGTCTGCCGCGTTTCCCCGGCGCCCGGGGTCTCCCCGTCCCCAGGCGCCGGGGAACGGCCGTACGTCCGCCAGCAGAAGGACTGCCGTGGGGTCTCATCGCCGCCTTGCCTCCTCCGGATTCGACCGGGGCGCCGCCGCCCTGTGCGTACTGTCGGCCGCGACCGCCGCGCTCGGCGCCGTACCGGCGCACGCGGCCCCGCACGCCGACGCCCGCGCCGAGGTGGACCGCCTCTACCAGGAGGCCGAGCAGGCGACCCAGGCCTTCGACAAGGCCCAGGAGCGCGCGGGGGTGCTGCGCCGCGAGGTGCGGGCCGCCCAGGACCACATCGCCCGGCAGCAGCAGCGCGTCAACACCCTGCGCGAGCAGCTCGGTGCGCTGGCCGGCGCCCAGTACCGGGCGGGCGGCATCGACCCGGCCGTCGCGCTGCTCTTCTCCGACGACCCCGACGACTACCTCGACAAGGCCGCCACCCTCGACCGCATCACCGCCCAACAGGCGGGCCACCTGCGGGAGTTGCAGTCGGTGATGCGGGAACTGGCCCAGGAGCGCGCGCAGGCGGCCGGGAAGCTCGCCGAGCTGGAGCGCAGCCGGGAGGCCGTGGCCGCGCACAAGCGGACCGTGCAGAAGAAGCTCGCCAAGGCCCAGCGGGTGCTCGGCACGCTGTCGCCCGCCGCACGCGCCGCCTTCGGCCGGGCCTCGCGCTCCGACGACTCCGGCCGCGCCGACCTGTCCGAGCTGTCCGACCTGGCCGGCGGCAGCGTCGCCCCCGACGCCCGCGCCGCCGCCGCGGTGGCCGCCGCCCGCTCCGCCCTCGGCCGGCCGTACGTGTGGGGCGCCAACGGCCCCTCCGGCTTCGACTGCTCGGGCCTGATGCAGTGGTCGTACGCGCATGCCGGGGTCCAGCTGCCGCGCACCTCGCAGGAGCAGCGCTTCGCCGGCCGGCGCGTCCCGCTGTCGCGGATCCGGCCCGGCGACCTCGTGGTGTACCGCTCCGACGCCAGCCACGTGGGCATGTACGTGGGCGACGGCCGGGTCATCCACGCCCCCTATCCGGGAGCGGCGGTGCGCTACGACCCGGTCGGGATGATGCCGATCTCCTCGGTCACCCGGCCCTGATCCGGCCGCTCGCCGATACGATCGGGAAGTGGCTGGTCGCAGGCGGGCGTGGAGCATCGGGGCCGTGGGGCTCGTCCTGCTGCTGCCCTTGGCGGGCTGCGGCGGCACCCCGGCCGACTCCACCCGCACCGAGGTGCAGCACCTGCTCGACCGGCGCTCCGCCGCCCTGCTGCACCACGACGAGACGGCGTACGGGGCGACGGGCGCCCGCACCGAGTACACCCGGCTGCGCGCCCTGCCGCTGGCCTCGTGGCGCTACCGGGTCACCGAGGTGCACCGCACCGGTTCCGGCGCCACCGCGGACGCCGACCTCAGCTACCGCGTCGCCGGGTACGACAGGGCCCCGGTCGACGCCCGCCGCACCCTCACCCTGCGCCGTACCGCGGACGGCAGGTGGTACGTCACCGCCGACCGGGCCGCCCGGGACGCCGGGCAGCAGCTGTGGGACCAGGGCGCGGTGACCGCCGTCAAGGGCGCCCACAGCCTGGTGCTGGGCACCGGGCCGACCACCGCCGGCCTGCGCGGATACGCGCGGCTCGCCGACCGCGCGGTCCCGGCCGTCTCCCGGGTCTGGGGCGCCGGCTGGGCCCGCCATGTCGTCGTCCTCGTCCCGCGCTCCCTCGACGGCATGGCCGGGCTGCTGGGGTCGCCGGCCGCCAACTACCGGGGCATCGCCGCCGTCACCACCGGGGAGGCGGGCGGCTCGGGCCAGGCCCCGGCGGACCGGGTGGTCGTCAACCCGGAGGCCTACGCCATCCTCGGCGACCTCGGCAAGCAGGTGGTGCTCACCCACGAGACCACCCATGTGGCCACCCGCGCGCAGACCACCGCGGCGACCCCGCTGTGGCTCTCCGAGGGCTTCGCGGACTGGATCGGCTACCTCGGCACCGGCCGCACCCCGACCGAGGCCGCGCCGGAGCTCACCCGTACCGTCCAGGACGGCCACGCGCCCACCGCGCTCCCCACCGACAAGGACTTCGGCTTCACCAGCGCCCCCGCCGAGCTCGCGCGGGCCTACGAGGGCGGCTGGCTGGCCTGCCGGATGATCGCCGAACGCTGGGGCACGGCCCGGCTCGACGCCTTCTACCGCGCCGTGGGCGCACATCAGCAGCGGGCGGGCGCGGTCGAGGAGGCCCTGAAGAAGGTGCTGGGGACCACGACCGAGGCGTTCACCGAGCAGTGGCGGGAGTACGTGCGGGAGCAGCTGACCCCGACCGAGTGACCAACGCGCCCCGGCGGCCGGTCAGTCGGCCTTCTCCAGGGTCTCGATGGCCTCCCGCAGCCAGGCCCGCTCCGCCTGCCCGGTGGCCCGGGCGACCCGCAGCATGCCCGCGCGGAACAGGTCCCCGGCCTCCTCGGCGCGCACCGGCTCGCCCTTCCGGTAGAAGAAGCTCGCCGGGGTCTGGAGGAAGTCCAGCCGGCGGCGCAGCACGGCCGCCTGGGCGGCGGGGTCGTCCAGGTGCCGCAGGAAGGCCAGGAGCGTGTTGAAGCGGACGTGGTCGGTGATCTCCGCCTGCTTGGGGTCGCGCAGCCGCGCGAGCAGCTCCCGCCGGCCCTCGGCCGTCAGGGACAGCACCCGGCGCGGGGCGGCGCTCGCGCCGTCCTCGGTGCGCTGGTCGAGCAGTCCGGCGGCGACGAGCCGGTTGATGGCCGGGTAGAGCGCGCCGTCGCTGACCGGGCGGACATGGCCGCTCAGCGCCTTGATGCGCTCCTTCAGCTCGTAGCCGTGCAGCGGCTCCTCGGCGAGGAAGCCCAGGATCGTCAACTCCAGCACGCGGTCTCCTCCTTGCAGCGGTCCCGTGCGCCATGTTACCTCTTATCGAGCTACCTCGTTTCGAGATACGTCGGTTCGAGGTAGCTCGACAAGAGGAGTGGCTCAGTGAACGCCCACCGCAAGCAGCTCATCGCCCTCGCCCACCCCGTCTACCTCTCCCTGCTCGCCTCGGTCGCCTCCGGGATCACCAACACCGTCTGGGTCTCCCGGCTCGGCGGCGCCGCCGTCGCCGCCGTGGCCGTCGCCACCAACACCGAGAACGTGCTGCTCGGCGTCGCGCTGGTCTTCGCCTCCGGTACGACCGTGCTGGTGGCGCACGCCCGAGGGGCCCGCGACCCGGCCGCCGTACGCGCCGCCGTACGGGGCGGCTGGGCGCTGTGCGCGCTGGTCACCCCGCTGGTCGCGGCCGGCGGCTTCCTGCTGCGCGGACCGCTGGCCGCCCTGGTCCTCGGCGGCGGCGACGGCACGGCCCTGCACCTGGCCACCGCCTACTTCGCCGTCTCCCTGCCCGGCATGACCGTCTTCTTCGCCCAGCAGCTCGTCGACGGCATCCTCAAGGGCGCCGGCGATGCCCGCACCCCCATGCGCCTGGCCCTGCTGGCCAACGGCCTGATCCTGCTGTGCGACCCCGTCCTGATCCACCTCTACGGCGTCCGCGGCGCCGCCGTCTCCACCGTGCTGTGCCGCGGCGTGGCCCTCGCGGCCGGTCTGCGCGCCCTGCGCCGTAACGCCCTGCTGCGGACGGCCGCCGCGGCGCCGCCCGCAGCCTCCGTGCCGGCCGCCCTGCGCCGCACCCTCACCACCGGCCTGCCCATGTCCGCCGACTTCACCGTGCGGCAGAGCGGGGCCCTGGTGCTGGTGGCGATCGTGGCCCGGCTCGGGGTGACGGCGGTGGCCGCCTACGCCATCGCCTACAAGGTCATGTACCTGGCCACCATGGCCTTCTACGCCGTCCGGCAGGCCGCCGCGATCCACACCGCGCACACCCGGGGCGCCGGCGCGGACGCGCGGCGGGACATCGGCCGGCAGGCGGTGCTGGTCTCCGGGACGCTGGGCCTTGCGGCCTCCGCCCTGTTCGCCGCGACGGCCCCCTGGATCATGGCCGCGTTCGGCGCCGGACCCGACGTCGCCCACCAGGGCGCGCTGTTCCTGCGCTGCATCGGCCCCTATCTGCTGCTGATGGCCTGCTTCATCGCGCTCGGCGGGGTCTTCGAGGGCGGCGGAGGGGCACCGGCGCTGCTCCGGGTCACCCTGCTCGGCACAGCCGTCCAGCTGCCCCTGGCGTACGCCCTCGGCGGCCTCGGCCTGCCCGGCGTCTGCCTGGCGCTGGCGCTCGCGATGGCCGTGCAGTGCGCCGCGGTGGCGGCGCTGCTCGCCCGGACCGGACGCCCGGCCCTGCCCGGCCGCCGGGTCAGGGGGAGACGCGGGCCTGACGGGACCGGGCCGGCTCGGGCGGCAGGGGCGCGGCGGGGACCGGGGTGACGGTCGAGCGCCACAGCCGGCGGGCCGCCGTCACCGAGGCCGCGACCAGCAGACCGTTGCGCAGCACCAGCAGCAGCACCCCGTACCCGTCGCTGACCACCACATGGCCGAAGCCGACCGGGAACTCCAGGACCGTCACGAAGGACGCGGCCACCACCATCAGCGCGGGCGCCCCCATCCGGCTCGCCCGGTACGACACGCACACCGCGGCCAGGCCGACCAGCCACACCATGTACTGCGGGCTGATCACCCGGCTGGTGACCGTGAACAGCAGGACCGCGGTGAAGGCCGCCTCCGCGAGGGTGTGCGGCGCCCAGAGGGACGCGCGCAGCCGCCACAGCAGCAGCCAGCCGAACGCGAGCAGGGTCAGCGCCAGCGCCGCCGCGCTGACCTGCTCCACATACGGGCCGACGAACTCGATCGACCCGTAGTTCAGCAGCACCTGGCCCTGCCAGCCGAAGTGCCGGGCCACATGGAAGAACAGGGCGCCGAGCGACTCCACCTCGGTGCCCCGGTCCCGCTGGAAGGTCAGGAAGGCGAAGGCGCCCGGCATGGACAGCGAGAACAGCGCGGCGAGGCCGGACGCGGTCACCGCCGCCGACCACCACGCCCGCCGCCGCACGGCGCCGACCAGCAGCAGCGCCGGCCACACCTTCAGCAGCGCCCCGAACGCCGTCAGCGCGCCCATCGCCTTCGGGTGCCGGGCCCCGGCGAGCAGGGCCGCCACGGCCACCGCGGTGACCATCACGTCGTAGCGGGCGTACACCGTCGGCCCGAGCAGCGGCACGCCCGCCACCCACACCCACACACCGCGCGCGGAGCGGCCGGGGCGCCGGTGCGCGGACAGCAGCAGCACCAGGACGACCGCGTCGGCGAGGAACGCCAGCAGGAAGAAGGCGTGCTCGTACGACAGGAAGGGCAGCGCGGCGGGGGACAGGACCGGGAGGGCGGCGGCCGGCGGGTACTGCCAGGTCACGTCGTCCAGCGGAAACGTGCCCTGCCGCAGCACCTCGTACCAGCCCCGGTAGGTCACCGACACGTCGGAGGTGACGTCCAGGTCCGAGAAGGTGTACACCCGGAAGACGAACAGCAGCAGCAGCGTCCGGGTCGCGGCCCAGGTGGCGAGCAGCCATGCCAGGGACCGCCCGGCGCCTTTGGTCTCCACGTGATCCCCTTGCCGTCCGATTCCCGTGCCGATCGCTTCGGTGCCGCCTCGCGGGACCATGATGGCGTGCCCGGCCGTGGGCCTGCCACAGACTCGGCCGAGGCGGACCCGGTACCGCCCGTGCGATCCCGGCCGGGCACGGCCCGTTCGGTAGGGTCGGCGGCGATGCACAAGACCCTGATCGTCACCAACGACTTCCCGCCCCGGCCGGGCGGCATCCAGGCCTTCCTGCACAACATGGCCCTCCGCCTGGACCCCGGCCGGCTGGTCGTCTACGCCTCCACCTGGAAGCGCGGCCGGGAGGGCGCCGAGGCCACCGCCGCCTTCGACGCCGAGCAGCCCTTCACCGTCGTACGCGACCGTACGACCATGCTGCTGCCGACCCCGCAGGCGACCCGGCGGGCGGTGGGACTGCTGCGCGAGCACGGGTGCACCTCGGTCTGGTTCGGCGCCGCGGCGCCGCTCGGCCTCATGGCCCCGGCGCTGCGCACGGCGGGCGCCGAGCGGCTGGTGGCCACCACCCACGGCCACGAGGCCGGCTGGGCCCAGCTGCCCGCCGCCCGGCAGCTGCTGCGCCGGATCGGTGAGTCCACGGACACGATCACCTATCTGGGCGAGTACACCCGGTCCCGCATCGCGGCGGCGCTCACCCCTGAGGCGGCGAGCCGCATGGTGCAGCTGCCGCCGGGGGTGGACGAGAAGACCTTCCACCCCGGCTCCGGAGGCGAGGAGATCCGCGCCCGCCTCGGCCTCACCGACCGCCCGGTGGTGGTCTGCGTCTCCCGGCTGGTCCCCCGCAAGGGCCAGGACACCCTGATCCGGGCCATGCCCCGCATCCTCGCCGCCGTGCCCGGCACCGTCCTGCTCATCGTCGGCGGCGGCCCCTACGAACGGGACCTGCGCCGGATGGCCGCCGAGACGGGCGTCGCCGGCTCCGTCCGCTTCACCGGCGCCGTCCCCTGGTCCGAACTGCCCGCCCACTACGGCGCCGGAGACGTCTTCGCCATGCCCTGCCGGACCCGGCGCGGCGGCCTGGACGTGGAGGGCCTGGGCATCGTCTACCTGGAGGCGTCGGCGACGGGACTGCCGGTGGTGGCGGGCGACTCGGGCGGCGCACCGGACGCCGTCCTGGACGGCGAGACGGGCTGGGTGGTCAGGGGCGGCGACCCGGCAGCGGCGGCCGACCGCATCGTCCCCCTGCTCCAGGACCCCGAACTGCGCCGCAGGATGGGGCAGCGGGGCAGGCAGTGGGTCGAGGAGCGCTGGCGCTGGGACATGCTCGCCGAGCGGCTGAGGCACGTGCTGTAGAAGCGGCACCCCAGCCGGCGGCCTACTTGGCGTAGATCGCCTCGATCTCGTTCGTGTAGTCCTTCGCCACCACGTTCCGCTTCAGCTTCAGCGACGGGGTGAGGTGGCCCGACTCCTCCGTGAACTGCGACGACAGAATGCGGAACTTCCGCACCGATTCCGCCTTCGACACCGCGGCGTTGCCGTCGTCGACCGCCGCCTGGACCGCCGCGATCAGATCCGGGTCGTCCTTCAGCGACGCCGCGGTGGAGCCCGCCGGCTTGCCGTGCTCGGCGGCCCAACGGCCCAGGAACTCCTCGTCGATGGTGACCAGGGCGCCCACGAACGGCCGCCCGTCGCCCACCACCATGCACTCCGCGACCAGCGCGTGCGCCCGGATCCGGTCCTCGATGACCGCCGGGGCGACGTTCTTGCCGCCCGCCGTGACGATGATCTCCTTCTTCCGGCCGGTGATCCTCAGATAGCCGTCCTCGTCCAGGGTGCCGATGTCCCCGGTGTGGAACCAGCCGTCGGCCAGCGCCTCCGCGGTGGCGCCCGGGTTGTTCCAGTACTCCTTGAACAGGTGCTCGCCGTGGAGCAGCACCTCGCCGTCGTCCGCTATCCGCACCACCGAACCCGGCAGCGGCTGCCCGACCGTGCCGATCTTCTGCCGGTCCCACGGGTTGAACGCCGTCGCCGCACAGGACTCGGTCAGGCCGTAACCCTCCAGCACCGTGAAGCCGATGCCCCGGAAGAAGTGGCCGAGCCGCTCGCCCAGCGGGGCGCCGCCGGAGATGGCGTACTCGCCCCGGCCGCCGAGCACCGCGCGCAGCTTGCTGTAGACCAGCCGGTCGAACACCTTGTGCTTGAGCTTCAGGCCGAACGACGGGCCCGACGGGCCGTCCAGCGCCTTGCTGTAGGCGATCGCGGTGTCCGCCGCCTTGTCGAAGACCGCGCCCTTGCCGTCCGCCTGCGCCTTGGCGCGCGCCGAGTTGTAGACCTTCTCGAACACCCGCGGGACGCCGAGGACCAGCGTCGGCCGGAACGCGGCCAGTTCGTCGGTGAGGTTCTTGATGTCCGGGACGCAGCCCAGCTTGATCGGCGCCATCATCGGCGCGATCTGCACCAGCCGGCCGAAGACATGGGCGAGCGGCAGGAAGAGCAGCACCGAGCACTCGCCGGTGCGGAACAGCGGGCGCAGCCGCTCCACGATGTTGCCGCACTCGGCGAAGAAGCTGCGGTGGGTGAGCACACAGCCCTTGGGGCGGCCGGTGGTGCCGCTGGTGTACACGATGGTCGCCGGATCGTCGGCCTTGGCCAGCGAGCCGCGCTCCTCGACCGTCTCGTCCGACACGTCCTGCCCGAGCCGCCCCAGCTCCTCCACCCCGCCGGCCTCGATCTGCCAGACGTGCTTGAGGGCGGGCAGCGACTCGCGTACCGACTCCACGTTCGCGGCGTGATGGTCGAGTTCCACGATGCAGGCGGTGGCGCCCGAGTCCGACAGGATCCACTGCACCTGCTCCGGGGAGCTGGTCTCGTACACCGGGACGGTGACCGCGCCGGCGCTCCAGATCGCGAAGTCGAGCAAAGTCCACTCGTAGCGGGTGCGGGACATCAGGCCCACCCGGTCGCCCGGCTGCACGCCGGCCGCGATGAGGCCCTTGGCGGCGGCGTGCACCTCGGCCAGGAACGCCCGTGCCGTCACGTCCTGCCAGACACCGGCCACCTTGCGGGCGATGACGGCGACGTCGGGATGCTGCGCGGCGTTTCTGCGGACGATGTCGGTCAGATTGCCGTCCGCAGGGACCTCGTACAAAGCCGGAAGGCTGAACTCGCGCAAGACTGCTGCTCCTCATAGGGCGCCGGCGCCACGACACTGTGTGATGCGCTGGTGCGGTCCAAGGCTCGGGCAGGTGCTCGGGAATTCAGCTGTTGAAAACCAGAGCACGACTGGACTGCCCGGACGTTACCCGCCGGTATGGCGTCTACGACAGGGGGTTCCGCCGAGATGTTCGCTGCGTCACACGCGTGGGCGTTCCTTCGCGCACAGTAGTCCACGGCCGAACCGACCGGCGAGTAACCCCAGGCCGGGCCGACACTGTTCACGCGGATCCCACAGGCCTACCCTTGATCGCCATGGCATCCACACGCCCCGGAAACCGAAGGACGCGCGTCCATGTGGTCAGCGACGTGCACGGCAACGTCCGCGACCTGGCGCGGGCCGGCGAGGGTGCCGACGCGCTGATCTGCCTGGGCGACCTGGTGCTGTTCCTCGACTACGCCGACCACTCGCGCGGCATCTTCCCGGACCTGTTCGGCAAGGAGAACGCCGACCGGATCGTCGAGCTGCGCACCGCCCGCCGGTTCGAGGAGGCCCGCGCGTTCGGCGCCCGGCTGTGGGCGGACCTGGGCACCGACCGGGCGACGGCCGTGGAGCAGGCGGTGCGCAAGCAGTACGCCGAGCTGTTCGCCGCGTTCCCCACCCCGACGTACGCCACCTACGGCAATGTCGACATGCCGCCCCTGTGGCCGGAGTACGCGGGCCCCGGCACCACGGTCCTCGACGGCGAGCGGGTGGAGATCGGCGGCCGGACCTTCGGCTTCGTCGGCGGCGGACTGCGCACGCCGATGCGCACGCCGTACGAGATCGGCGACGAGGAGTACGCGGCGAAGATCGAGGCGGTCGGCGAGGTCGACGTGCTGTGCACCCACATCCCGCCGGAGGTGCCGGAGCTGGTGTACGACACGGTCGCCCGCCGCTTCGAACGCGGCAGCCGCGCCCTGCTGGACGCCATCCGCCGCACCAGGCCCCGCTACGCCCTCTTCGGCCATGTCCACCAGCCGCTCGTCCGCCGCATGCGCATCGGCGCCACGGAGTGCGTGAACGTCGGCCACTTCGCCGGGACGGGCCGGTCCTGGGCACTGGAATGGTGAGAAGCGGGACATCGGGTGAAGGCGGCAGGTCGGCGGCGCGGTAGCCTTCACGCTGCACACACGTGCGCACGACGACCTCTGTACCGGCCCGCATCTGGAGGAGCCACGGCGATGGCGGAACACACCAGCTCGAGCATCACCATCGAGGCGGCACCGGCCGACGTCATGGGGGTGATCGCCGACTTCGCCCGCTACCCCGACTGGACCGGCGAGGTGAAGGAGGCGGAGGTCCTCAAGACCGACGACCAGGGCCGTGCCGAGCAGGTACGCCTCGTCATGGACGCCGGCGCCATCAAGGACGACCAGACCCTGGCCTACACCTGGACCGGCGACAACGAGGTCTCCTGGACCCTGGTCAAGTCCCAGATGCTGCGCTCCCTCGACGGCTCGTACCTCCTCAAGCCCACGGGCCCGTCCACCACCGAGGTCACCTACCTCCTCACCGTGGACGTCAAGATCCCCATGCTCGGCATGATCAAGCGCAAGGCGGAGAAGGTCATCATCGACCGCGCGCTGGCGGGCCTGAAGAAGCGCGTGGAGTCGGGGCAGAAGTAGTCACTCCCGTTTGAAGCACGCGCACGGCGGTACCGTTCAGCCCCATGCGCACCATCCTGATCACGGGCCCGGGCGGCGGCGGTCGTACCACGATCGCCGCCGCCACCGCGCTCGCCGCCGCCCGCGAGGGCGCCCGCACCCTCCTGCTCGGCGCCGACCGCACCGACACCCTCGGCGCCGCACTGGGCTCCGCGACAGGACCGGCGCCGCACGAGGCCGCGCCGCACCTCACCGTCTGGCGGCCCGACGCCGCCGCACGCTTCCGCGAGGACCTCACCGCCTTCCAGGACCGCGCCGCGAACGTCCTGAACCTGCTCGGGGCCGCCCGGCTGGACGCCGAGGAGGTCACCCCGCTGCCCGGCGCCGAGGAACTGTCCTTCCTGCGGGCGCTGAGGGACGCGGCCCTGTCCGAGCGCTTCGACCTCCTCGTCGTCGACCTGCCACCCCTGCCCCAGGCCCTGGCGCTGCTCGGCCTGCCCGAGGAGCTGCGCCGCTATCTGCGCCGCCTGCTCCCGCCCGAGCGGCAGGCGGCCCGCGCCCTGCGCCCGGTCCTCGGCCGGCTGGCCGGCGTGCCGATGCCGTCCGACTGGCTGTACGAGACGGCGGCCCGCTGGGACGTCGAACTCGCCGCCGTCGAGGCCGTCCTCACCGACCGGGACACCGTCGTACGCCTGGTCGCCGAGCCCGGCCCGGCCGGCGCCGACGCCGTACGCGGCGCCGGACTCGGCCTCGCCCTGCGCGGCCTGCGCACCGAGGCCCTGATCGCCAACCGCACCCTGCCCGAGAGCACCCCGGACAGCTGGCTGTCCTCCCTGCTCGCCCAGCAGCGCAAGACGCTCGACGACTGGCAGGAGCAGCCGTACGACGTCCACCCCGTCCCGCACCTCGGCCGCGACCCGCGCGGCGCCGACGACCTCGCCGCGCTCGCGGTACCCGGCGTCAAGCCGGCGCCCGCCCCGGTCGAGTGGCCCGTCGAGGACCGCAGGAACGAGGACGGCGTGCTGGTCTGGCACATCCCGCTGCCCGGCGCCATACGGGACGAGCTGGACCTGATCCGGCGCGGCGACGAACTCGTGATCAGCGCCGGCCCCTTCCGCCGGATCGTCCCGCTGCCCTCGGCCCTGCGCCGCTGCGGCGTCGCCGGCGCCGGCCTGCGCGAGGGCGAGCTGCGCATCCGCTTCGCCCCGGACCCCGACCTGTGGCCCGCGGCCGGACGGTGATGATCCGGGTGCGGCCGTTCGGGTAACGTCGTAAAGGCGAACCGTAGTCAGGAGTCCGCCATGAGCGAAGAGCGTCCCGCATCCGACTCGCCCGAGGAACACGCGGACCAGGGGCGGGCGACCGACGCCGACGCCTGGGCCACGGCCTGCGCCGAGGACCTCGCCGCCGAGAGGGCCCGCCGCCGCGCCGAGCACGGCCCGCAGCCGGGGTCGGCCGCGGAGGAACTGAAGAGGCTCGTGGACACGGTGGCCGACAAGCTGTCCGGTCTGCAGTCACCGGTCCTCGGCGGCCTCGCCGGACCCGCCGCCCAGCAGGTGGTGCGGCAGGTCGTCCAGCAGGCCAAGGCCGCCGTCGAGCCCGTCATCGACCGCAACCCCGAGGTCTTCGACCATCTCGCCGCGGCCGGCAGCGAACTGCTCGCCGCCTACCGCTCCGCGGTCCAGGCCCAGGAGCGCCGCTGGACCGCCCGCACGGCCGACGACCTCACCCGCGAGGATCCCGGCGACCGGCGTGACGGAGGCGAGGGCACCGGCCCGGGGGAGCGCATCGACCTGGACTGAAGCCCTCCCCCGGCGGGGCCTCGGGTACGGTTGGCCGTAGCGGGGCTCGACCGAAACTGAGGGATTCATGGGACTCACCATCGGCGTCGACATCGGCGGCACCAAGATCGCGGCCGGCGTGGTCGACGAGGAAGGCAACATCCTCTCGACCTTCAAGGTGCCGACCCCCACCACGCCCGAGGCCATCGTGGACGCCATCGCCTCGGCGGTGGAGGGTGCGCGCGCCGGGCACGAGATCGTCGGCGTGGGCATCGGCGCGGCCGGTTACGTCAACCGCCAGCGCTCCACGGTCTACTTCGCGCCCAACATCGACTGGCGCAACGAGCCGCTGAAGGACAAGGTCGAGGCCCGCGTGGGCCTCCCGGTCGTGGTCGAGAACGACGCGAACGCCGCCGCCTGGGGCGAGTACAGGTTCGGCGCCGGCAAGGGCCACCGCAACGTCATCTGCATCACGCTCGGCACCGGCCTCGGCGGCGGCATCATCATCGGCAACAAGCTGCGCCGCGGCCACTTCGGCGTGGCCGCGGAGTTCGGGCACATCCGCATGGTCCCGGACGGCCTGCTGTGCGGCTGCGGCTCGCAGGGCTGCTGGGAGCAGTACGCCTCCGGCCGTGCCCTGGTCCGCTACGCCAAGCAGCGCGCCAACGCCACCCCCGAGCGCGCCGAGGTGCTGCTGGCGCTGGGCGACGGCACGCCCGACGGCATCGAGGGCAAGCACATCTCCATGGCCGCCCGCCAGGGCTGCCCGGTGGCCGTGGACTCCTACCGCGAGCTGGCCCGCTGGGTCGGCGCGGGCCTGGCCGACCTGGCCTCCCTCTTCGACCCCTCGGCGTTCATCGTCGGCGGCGGCCTCTCCGACGAGGGGGAACTGGTCCTCGACCCGATCCGCAAGTCCTACAAGCGCTGGCTGGTCGGCGGCAACTGGCGCCCGGTGGCCGACGTGATCGCCGCCCAGCTCGGCAACAAGGCGGGCCTGGTGGGCGCGGCGGACCTGGCCCGGGAACCCGACCCGATCATGTGAGGGACGTTCACCGAAGCAGGGGCGCGAGGACGATCCTCGCGCCCCGAGCTGTCGGGCGCCCCGACCCGGGGACGTCGTAGATTGACGGCATGGCAACCCCGCTGCTCCCCAACTCCCGTACCGAGCCCGACGGTTCCGCCGTCATCCGCGTCCTGAGCTACAACATCCGCTCGATGCGCGACGACACCCAGGCCCTGGCCAGGGTGATCACCGCCTGCGCCCCCGACCTGGTCCTGATCCAGGAAGCCCCCCGTTTCTTCCGCTGGCGCAAGAAGCTGGCGCGGCTCGCGGCGGCCTCCGGCCAGGTCGTCCTCACCGGCGGCGCCACCGCGGCGGGCCCCGCGATCCTCTGCTCGCTCCGGGCGACCGTGGAGCGGGCGGATGACGTCCTGCTGCCCCTCACCCCCGGACTGCACCGGCGCGGCCTCGCCACGGCGGTGGTCCGCTTCGGCGGCGCCCGCCTGGGCGTGATCAGCTGCCATCTGAGCCTCGACGGGAACGAGCGGTACGAGCAGGGCGGCCTGCTCCTCGACCGGCTGGCCGGACTCGGTGTGGAGCACGCCCTCGCGGGCGGCGACCTGAACGAGGGCCCCGGCGGCCGGACCTTCCGCCGCCTCTCCGCGAGCCTCCAGGACTGCCGGGCCGTCGCCCCCTGGGGCGGCGAGACGACCTGGCCGCACAGCGAACCGCCGCGGCGCATCGACGCCGTGTTCGCGACCAAGGGCGTCGAGGTGCTCGGCTGCGGTGTCCCGCTGGACCAGCCGGGCGTCACCCGCGCCGACCTGACGGCGGCCACGGACCATCTCCCGGTCCTCGCCGCGGTGCGCGTCCCCGCGGTGTGACCCACCCGGTCCTGACCCGCCCGTGCGCGGCTGCGGGTGCGTGGGGGCCGGTCGCGCAGTTCCTCGCACCCTCAGGGGGCTGCTGTGCCGTCTGCCGGGTCGGGCCGCAGCCCCGGCACCAGTGCCCGCAGCCCCTCCGCATGGCTTCCGTCCGGCGCCGGCGGTCAGACCACGGCGCCCCGTCCCGGGTCGTCGTCCTGGTCGTCGTCCGTGCGCATCCGCATCACCAGCGTGGCGAAGCCGCCGAGGAAGCCGCCGACGCTCAGGGTGGTCAGCCACCAGGTCATGTCCCAGCCGAGCAGCATCGCCAGCAGGACCAGCACCGGCCCGCCCACGACGCCCAGCCAGGCGAACTTCGCGGTGGCGTCGGCGCTCGGCAGCGGCGGCGGCTCCGGCGGCACGAAGTGGTCCTCGTCGTCCTCGTCCCCGGAGGGCTCGGGCGGGGTGTGGTCGCGCGGGCCGACCCCGGGCGCGAAGGAGACCGAGCTGCCCAGCGGCGGCCGCACCGGCGCCGTGTCGGGGGCGTCGCTCTCGGCGTCCTGCTCCGGCTCCGGCAGCGCCAGGTCCTCCACCGGCCTGTAGGGCGTGGCCCCCGGCGGGTCCGGCGGCTCCTCGCCGAACCCCGCGACGATCGCCCGCCAGGCGGCGTCCTCGTCGAAGGGCAGGTTCTGCTCGTCCGGCTCGGGGCCCTCGCGGCCTTCGCGGTCGGACTCGTGCTCAGCCACCTGCGGCCGTCCCTTCCTTGCCGAGACTGGGTGCGAGCCGGCCCATGAAGCCGAGGCTCTCCTCGAAGATCCGGTCCGCATCCACGTCCAACGTCGCCACGTGGTAGCTGTGTTCCAGCACGGTCTCCGTGACGTCCGTGGACGACACCCGGCTCAGCACCCGGGCCGAGTCGGCCGCCGGGACCACGTGGTCCTGGGCGCTGCGCAGCAGCAGCAGCGGCTGGGTGACCTGGGGCAGCTCGACGTCCAGCCGGCGCAGGAACACCCGCAGCGAGTGCGCCGCGTGCAGCGGCACCCGGTCGTAGCCCAGCTCGGCCGCGCCCTCCTTCGCTATGTCGCTGGCGATGCCCTTCGTCGTCCGCACGAGGTGCCGGGCCACCGGCAGGGCGTACGCCGACAGGCCGTGCACCTTGTTCGCCGGGTTGACGACCACCACGCCCGAGACCCGCTCGCCGTGCCGGGCGGCGAGCCGGAGCGCCAGCGCGCCGCCCATCGACAGGCCCGCCACGAACACCCGCGAGCAGCGCTCGGACAGCGTCCGCAGCTCGCGGTCCACCTCCGCGTACCAGTCCTGCCAGCTGGTGACCTGCATGTCCTCCCAGCGGGTGCCGTGTCCGGGCAGCAGGGGCAGCGACACGGTCAGGCCGTGCGCCGCGTGGTGCTCCGCCCAGGGGCGCAGCGACTGGGGCGAGCCGGTGAAGCCGTGGCAGAGGAGGACCCCCACTTCCCCGCCCTCGTGGCGGTACGGCTCGGCTCCGGGGAGGACCGGCACCTTCGACGCTCCTGTTCCTGAAGAGGCCCCCGCCGGTGGCCGGCGCAGGCGTGAGGGAAACGTGCGGATGTGCTTCACCGTACGCGACCGCACTGACACCGACCAGGGTCGTCGGGTGCTTTGACGGTCCCGCGGGTTAAGGTCTGTTCGACGGAAACAGGAGGCACGCGGGTGTTGTACGGCACGATGAAGGTCGCCATCGGGGGGCCGCTGAAGGTCGCCTTCAGACCCTGGGTGGAAGGCCTGGAGAACATCCCGGCCGAGGGCCCCGCCATACTGGCGAGCAATCACCTGTCCTTCTCGGACTCCTTCTTCCTGCCCGCGGTGCTGGACCGCAAGGTCACCTTCATCGCCAAGGCGGAGTACTTCACGACGCCCGGGGTGAAGGGCCGGCTGACCGCCGCGTTCTTCAAGGGCGTCGGACAGCTCCCGGTGGACCGCTCCGGGGCGCGCGGCGCCGGTGAGGCGGCGGTCAGGAGCGGCATAGAGGTGCTGGAGCGCGGCGAGCTGTTCGGCATCTACCCCGAGGGCACCCGCTCGCCCGACGGCCGCCTCTACCGGGGCAAGCCCGGCGGCCTCGCGCGCGTGGCGCTCGCCACCGGCGCTCCGGTCATCCCGGTGGCGATGATCGACACCGAGAAGATCCAGCCGCCCGGCAAGGTGATGCCGAAGCTGATGCGGCCCGGCATCCGCATCGGCAAGCCGCTGGACTTCAGCCGCTACCACGGCATGGAGCACGACCGCTTCGTCCTGCGCGCGCTGACCGACGAGGTCATGTACGAGATCATGAAGCTCTCCGGTCAGGAGTACGTCGACATGTACGCGACCGCCGCCAAGCGGCAGATCGCGGAGGCGGCGAAGGCGGCCAAGGAGGCCGAGAAGAAGGACGCCGAGAAGAAGAAGGCAGAGGACTAGCGAGGGCCCCCAGCAGGGGCCGGGGGGACGGGGGACATGGCCGAGCGTGAGGGCGACGCAGCCGCTGGGCGCGTCGACGGCGCCGGGACGAGCATGCGCGGGTCCGAGGGCCCGGGCAGGGCCGCCCGCTCGGCGCCCGGCGGCGCGCGAGCCGGGCGCCGGGCCGTGCTGCGGATGTCGGTCGAGCTGCCGCTGTGGCGTGCGCTCACCGGTTACCGGGTCCTGACGATGCTGTACGCCATCGGCCTGTGCGCCAGCGCGTACTCCCACTTCGTACGGCCCTGGGTCGCCGTCGCCTACTACGCCCTCCTGGTGGTGTGGACGCTCGCCACCCTGCCCCGGGTGCGGAACGCGGCGAGCTGCACCAAGGCCTTCCTGGCCGCCGACCTGACCGTCGCGCTCCTCGGCGTCCTGCTCACCCCGCTCGCCGACAACCACGAGCGGATCGCCGGCGGCGGCCCCACCCTGCCGTCGATATGGACCGCCGGCTCGGTGCTGGCCTTCGCCCTCAAGGGCGGCTGGCGCTGGGCGGCCGTCGCCTCCACCGGCGTGGCCGCGGCCAACCTCGTCGAGCGCGGGCACCCCGCCCGGGACACCGTGCACAACGTGATCCTCGTCTGGGTGGCCTCGATCGCCATCGGCTACGTCGTGGAGGTCGCCCGCGCCTCCGAGCGCACCCTCGCCCGCGCCCTGGAGATCGAGGCCGCGACCCGGGAGCGGGAGCGGCTGGCCCGGGACATCCACGACGGCGTGCTCCAGGTGCTGGCGATGGTGCAGCGGCGCGGCGCGGTCATCGGCGGCGAGGCGGCGGAGCTGGGGCGGCTCGCCGGGGAGCAGGAGGTGGCGCTGCGCACCCTGGTCTCCGGCGCCCTGGTGCCGGTCTCCCGGGTGGCGCGGGACGCCGCCGGGGCCGTCGTACACGCCGTCGAGGAACCCGACGACGAGGGACCGGTCGACCTGCGTTCGCTGCTGGCTTCCTACGCGTGCGCCCGGGTGAGTCTGGCCGAGCCCGGGGCGCCGGTCGAGCTGCCCGGGCCGGCCGCGCGGGAGCTGGCCGCCGCGGTCGGCGCCGCCCTGGACAACGTACGCCGGCACGCCGGGGACGGGGCCCGGGCCTGGATCCTGGTCGAGGACGAGCCGGACGAGATCGTGGTGACCGTCCGGGACGACGGTCCGGGCATCCCCGAGGGCCGGCTCGCCCAGGCCGAGGGGGAGGGCCGGCTCGGTGTGGCCCAGTCGATCCGGGGGCGGCTGCGCGACCTGGGCGGCAGCGCCGAACTCGTCTCCGTGCCCGGGCAGGGCACGGAAGTGGAACTGAAAGTACCGAAGAACGTGAAGGCGGGGCGTCGATGAGCGAGCAGCGGGACCCGATCAAGGTCATGGTGGTGGACGACCACCCCATGTGGCGCGACGCGGTCGCCCGGGACCTGACCGAGTCCGGCTTCCATGTGGTGGCGACGGCCGGCGACGGCGAGCAGGCGGTCCGCCGCGCCAAGGCCGCCGCCCCCGACGTGCTCGTGCTGGACCTGAACCTCCCGGCCAAGCCCGGCGTGCAGGTGTGCAAGGAACTGGTCGGCCATAACCCGGCGTTGCGGGTCCTGGTCCTGTCCGCGAGCGGCGAGCACGCCGACGTGCTGGAGGCGGTGAAGTCCGGCGCGACCGGCTACCTGCTGAAGTCGGCCTCCACCGAGGAACTGCTGGACGCCGTGCGCCGAACCGCCGTCGGCGACCCGGTGTTCACGCCGGGCCTCGCCGGACTCGTCCTCGGCGAGTACCGCAGGCTGGCCGCCGAGCCGGCGGCCGCGTCCGACACGGACAGGCCCGGCGCGCCCCGGCTGACCGACCGGGAGACGGAGGTGCTGCGGCTGGTCGCCAAGGGCCTGAGCTACAAGCAGATCGCCGAACGCCTGGTCATCTCGCACCGCACGGTGCAGAACCACGTGCAGAACACCCTCGGCAAGCTCCAGCTGCACAACAGGGTCGAGCTGGTGCGGTACGCCATAGAGCGCGGCCTCGACGAGGAGTAGCCCCCCGCCCCGGTCCGCATCCGGCAATGCCCCGAAATCACCCGTCCCGCCCCTCCCCGTGTGACCTGAATCACCATAACGTGACTCTCTGTCAGGGAACCGCGGTGAAGGGACATTTCCATGCGGGTCGGAGTACTGACCGGAGGCGGCGACTGCCCCGGGCTCAACGCCGTCATCCGGGGCATCGTCCGCAAGGGCGTGCAGGAGTACGGCTATGACTTCGTCGGCTTCCGGGACGGCTGGCGGGGTCCTCTCGAAGGCGCCACCGTCCGCCTCGACATCCCCGCGGTGCGCGGCATCCTGCCCCGCGGCGGCACCATCCTGGGCTCCTCGCGCACCAACCCCCTCAAAGAGGAGAACGGCATCCGCCGGATCAAGGACAACCTGGCCAAGCTGGACGTCGAGGCCCTCGTCGCCATCGGCGGCGAGGACACCCTCGGCGTCGCCGCCCGGCTGTCCGACGAATACGGGGTGCCCTGCGTCGGCGTGCCCAAGACGATCGACAACGACCTGTCCGCCACCGACTACACCTTCGGCTTCGACACCGCCGTCAACATCGCCACCGAGGCCATCGACCGCCTGCACACCACCGCCGAGTCCCATATGCGGGTGCTGGTGGTGGAGGTGATGGGCCGTCACGCCGGCTGGATCGCCCTGCACTCGGGCCTGGCCGGCGGCGCCAACGTCATCCTCATCCCCGAGCAGCGCTTCGACGTCGCGCAGGTCTGCGCCTGGGTCACCTCCCGCTTCCGGGCGTCGTACGCGCCGATCGTGGTCGTCGCCGAGGGCGCCATGCCGAGGGACGGCGACATGGTGCTCAAGGACGGGTCGCTCGACTCCTTCGGGCACGTCCGGCTCTCCGGGGTCGGCGAGTGGCTGGCCAAGGAGATCGAGAGCCGCACCGGCAAGGAGGCCCGCACCACGGTCCTCGGCCATGTCCAGCGCGGCGGCACGCCCAGCGCCTTCGACCGCTGGCTCGCCACCCGGTTCGGCCTGCACGCCGTCGACTGCGTCCACGACCGCGACTTCGGCACGATGGTCGCCCTGCGCGGCACCGACATCGTCCGCGTCCCCCTCGCGGATGCCACGGCCAAGCTGAAGACGGTGGACCCGAAGCTGTACGAGGAGGTCGGGGTGTTCTTCGGCTGAGAGTCCGGTGCCGGGCCCGGGGACCTGGCGGTCCCCGGGCCCGTCCGCTCACCTCGCCGTGCTCGCCCCGCGCAGCCGGCCGATCAGCTCCCGCACCACGGCAGCCCCGTTCAGGCTGAGGACCGACTCCGGGTGGAACTGCACGCCCGCGAAGCCGGGCCCCCGCAGCGCGTGCACCTCGCCGTTCGCCGCCCGGCTCGCCTCGATGCCGTGCGCGGCCAGCTCCCGGGCCGTCTCGTCGTCGCAGCGGGCGACGAAGCTGTTGTAGAACCCGACCGTCTCGGGCCGCCCGAACAGGTCGACCGTGGTCTGCGCCCCCTGGTACGGCACCTCCTTGCGGACGACCTCCAGGCCCAGTTCCGCCGCGATCAGCTCATGGCCCAGGCAGACGCCGAGCACCCCGTGCCGGTGCTCCCGGACCACCGCGGCGGTCAGCTCCCGCAGCAGACGCATCTTCGGGTCGGCGAGGTCGGCCGGGTCGCCCGGCCCCGGGCCGAGCACCACCGGCCCCTCGTGCGCGAGCACCGCCGCCCGCAGTCCCGGCTCGTCGTACCGCCGTACCGTCACCTCCAGGCCGCCCGAGCGCAGCACGTGCGCGAGCATCGCGGTGAAGGTGTCCTCGCCGTCCACCACCAGGGCGTGCCCCTCCACCGCCGCGGAACGCTCCTGCATCCGCAGCCAGAACGGCGCCAGCGCCGAGCGGCGCCCGTCCAGCGCGGCCCGCACCCGCGGGTCGTCGGCCAGCCGGGGCCGCTCCCGCTCCGCGCGCGGCCGGGACGGCCGTACCCCGAGGGCCGCCAGCACGCCCGCCGCCTTGGCGTGGGTCTCCGCGACCTCGCCCGCCGGGTCCGAGCCGCGCACCAGCGTGGCGCCGACCGGGACGCGCAGCCGGCCCCGCGCCGAGATGTCGGCGGTGCGGATCAGGATGGGGGAGTCCAGGGTCTGCGCCCCGCCGGAGTCCCGGCCGAGCAGGGCGAGGGCGCCCGCGTAGTACCCGCGGCCGCCGACCTCGTGGCGCTCGATGACCCGGCAGGCGTTCTGCACGGGCGAGCCGGTGACGGTGGCCGCGAACATCGTCTCGCGCAGCACGTCCCTGACGTCGAGCGAGGACTTCCCGCGCAGCTCGTACTCGGTGTGCGCGAGGTGCGCCATCTCCTTCAGGCGCGGCCCGACGACCACCCCGCCCATGTCGCCGACGGTGCACATCATCTTCAGTTCCTCGTCGACGACCATCGACAGCTCCTCGATCTCCTTGCCGTCGGCGAGGAAGGCCAGCAGGTGCTCGGGGGTCGGGCCCTCGGCGGGATAGCGGTAGGTCCCGCTGATCGGGTTCATGACGACCGTCCCGCCGGACATCCGCACGTGCACCTCGGGACTGGCCCCGACCAGCGTCCGCTCTCCGGTGTGCACGACGAACGTCCAGTACGCGCCCCGCTCGCCCTCCAGCAGCCGGCGGAACAGGGCGAGCGCGTCGGCCCGGCCGAACCCCGGGATCTCGCCCTCGTACGTCCGCCGGATCACGAAGTTCGCGCCCTCGCCCCGGCCGATCTCCTCGCGCAGCACCCGGCCGACGATCTCGCCGTACGCCTCGTCGCCGACGTCGAAGCCGCCGCCCTCGACCCGCACGTCATGACCGGGCAGCTGACGCAGGGCCTCCTCCAGCGGGATCTCGTACGACTCCTCGGGGACCAGCACCAGCAGCGGGGTGCCGTCGTCGCGGACGTCGAAGCCGCGCTCGCGGATCTGCCGGAACGGCACCAGCGCGAGGCCCTCCTCGGGCAGGTCGGCGAGCCGGTCGCGGCGGGTCACGGGGCCGGCCAGCACCTCCACCGTGTGCTCGTCGCGGCCCGGGGTGCGGCGGCGGAGCAGGGCGAAGGGGCGGTCGTCGTGCAGCAGCTGTGCCAGGTCCATGGTTCCTCTTCCGTCGATGGGGAGGAACGGCCCCGGACACGCCGAAGGCCGCCCCTCGGGCGGCCTTCGCGAAGTCTTGCGTACGCGCGATCAGTGGGCCGCCGGATGAGCGGTCCACCACCAGTTCTGGATCGACAGCGCGAACATGGCACGAACCCTACCGCACCCGCCCCCGCGTCCACAGGACAACCCTCGCGTCTCACCCTTCGAGCCAGAAGATGGGGCACGCGACACGACCCCGTAATGTTTACGAGGTGACCGTGAACGCTAAGACCAGCCCCGGCGCTGGCAACACCTGGCGAAACCTGCCCGCGGCGCAGCAGCCCGAGTACCCCGACCCCGAGGCTCTGCGCGCAGTGATCGCGGACCTCGAGTCGTATCCGCCGCTCGTCTTCGCGGGCGAGTGCGACCAGCTGCGCGCCCGGATGGCGGCCGTCGCCAAGGGAGAGGCGTTCCTCCTCCAGGGCGGCGACTGCGCCGAGGCCTTCGACGCGGTGTCCGCCGACCACATCCGCAACAAGCTGAAGACGCTGCTCCAGATGGGCGCCGTCCTCACCTACGCGGCCTCCGTGCCCGTGGTGAAGGTCGGCCGGATCGCCGGGCAGTACTCCAAGCCCCGCTCCAAGCCGACCGAGACCCGCGGCGGCGTGACGCTGCCGGTGTACCGGGGCGACTCCGTCAACGGCTTCGAGTTCACGCCCGAGTCCCGCATCCCGGACCCCGAGCGGCTGAAGCGCATGTACAACGCCTCGGCCTCCACGCTGAACCTGGTGCGCGCCTTCACCACCGGCGGTTACGCCGACCTGCGCCAGGTGCACGCCTGGAACCAGGACTTCGTGAAGACCTCGCCGTCGGGCCAGCGCTACGAGCAGCTCGCCCGCGAGATCGACAACGCGCTGAACTTCATGCGGGCCTGCGGCGCCGAGCCGGAGGAGTTCAAGACCGTCGAGTTCTTCGCCTCGCACGAGGCGCTGCTGCTGGACTACGAGTCCGCCCTGACCCGGGTCGACTCGCGCACCGGCAAGCTGTACGACGTCTCCGCGCACATGGTGTGGGTCGGTGAGCGCACCCGCCAGCTGGACGGCGCGCACATCGAGTTCGCCTCGCGGATCCGCAACCCGATCGGCATCAAGCTCGGCCCGACGACGACGGCCGAGGAGGCGCTGCAGTACATCGACCGCCTCGACCCCGAGCGGGAGCCGGGCCGGCTGACCTTCATCGTCCGCATGGGCGCCGACAAGATCCGCGACCGGCTCCCCGAGCTGGTGGAGAAGGTCACGGCGTCCGGCGCGACGGTGGCCTGGGTCACCGACCCGATGCACGGCAACACCTTCGAGGCGGCCTCCGGGCACAAGACCCGCCGCTTCGACGACGTGCTCGACGAGGTCAAGGGCTTCTTCGAGGTCCACAAGGCGCTCGGCACCCACCCCGGCGGCATCCACGTGGAGCTGACCGGCGACGACGTCACCGAGTGCGTCGGCGGCGGTGACGAGATCTTCGTCGACGACCTGCACCAGCGCTACGAGACGGCCTGCGACCCGCGGCTGAACCGCAGCCAGTCGCTGGACCTGGCGTTCCTCGTCGCGGAGATGTACCGGGACCAGTGAGCGGACGGAAGGGGCGCGGATCACACAGGATCCGCGCCCCTTCCCCTTTTGCGCGCGCCCACGGGATAGGTAAGGTTAGGTTTGCCTCACCGAGATACGGGATGGCAGTCATACAGCGATCCCGTCGGGAGGTGCGCCGCGTGTACGTCTGCAGCTGCTTCGGCATCACCGAGGCCCAGGTCCGGCGGCACGCGCAGGACGGCGCCTCCACCCCCCGCCAGATAGCCTCCGCCTGCAAGGCGGGCACGGACTGCGGCGGCTGCGTACGGCGCATCCAGGCTCTCCTCGGCCGGGGCGCCTGTCCCCGCCGGGAGCTGATCGAGCGGCGCGCCCCGGCGCTGGAGCGCCTGGACGACGCGGCCTAGCAGCCGCGTCCGGCCGCTCAGTGCGTGGAGAAGCCGCCGGTGCCGGGGCCCGAGGGGTCGGGCTGGCTCTGCTCGATCACGGTCGAGAGGTAGAGCGCCTCGCCCAGCTTGTCCAGGAGTTCCAGCTGGGTGTCCAGGTAGTCGATGTGGTGCTCCTCGTCGGCCAGGATCGCTTCGAAGACGTTCGCCGAGGTGATGTCGTCCTTCTCGCGCATCAGCCGGATGCCGCGGCGCAGCCGGTCGATGGCCTCGACCTCGATCTGCCGGTCGGCCTGGAACATCTCGGTCACCGTCTGCCCGACCCGGACATGGAAGAGCCGCTGGTAGTTCGGCAGGCCGTCGAGCAGCAGGATGCGGTCGGTGAGGACCTCCGCGTGCCGCATCTCGTCGAAGGACTCGGCCCGGGTGTACCTGGCGAGCTTCGACCAGCCCTTGTGGTCCTGGAGCTTGGCGTGCAGGAAGTACTGGTTGATCGCGGTCAGCTCGGCGGTCAGCTGCTCGTTGAGCAGTTCGATGATCTCGGGGTCGCCCTGCATCGCAATGGACTCCTTCCAGGTAAGCCGGACCCGGCCGATAGCGCCGCATGATGGCACCGGCGACGAAGATCGTCCAGTAAGTATGCACTTAGTACGTACGTCATGAGTTGCTGGCCCTTGTCCGGTTTCGGGGGGTGGTCAAGGGCACTGCCCGGGGTCTGTCAGGATGGATACATGGGTCATCCGGTGGAGCGAGCGTCTGGAGCGACGGCAGGGTCCGAGCTTCCGCCGGGTCAGCGGCTCCAGCGCGGCTGGCCGGTCACGCACTACGGGCCCGTGCCGAAGTTCCGCCCCGAGCGCTGGGAGTTCCGGGTCTTCGGCGCCACCGCCGACGGTGACAAGCACGTCTGGAACCACGAGGAGTTCACGGCCCTGCCGTACACCACCGTGGTGGCCGATCTGCACTGCGTGACGAAGTTCAGCATGGTCGGCGCGGAGTGGGGCGGCATCCCGGCCGCCGTGATCCTGGACCTGGCCCCGCCGGCGCCGGACGTCACCCATGTGATGGTCTGGGCGGAGTACGGCTTCAGCTCCAACCTCCGCCTGTCGGACTTCGCCTCCGACCGCACCCTCTTCGCCACCCACAAGGACGGCGAGCTGCTCACCGCCGAGCACGGCTTCCCGGTCCGCCTGATCGTGCCGCACCTGTACGCCTGGAAGGGCCCGAAGTGGGTCCGCGGGGTGGAGTACATGACCGCCGACCGCCGCGGCTTCTGGGAGGAACGCGGCTACCACAACATCGGCGACCCGTGGAAGGAACAGCGCTACTCCTACCAGGAGCAGCCGGGGGAGGGCCCGGAGCTGTGAGCCGAACCCTCCGGTCCGTCAGCCGTCCCTGAGCTGTGGACCGGGCCCGTCCCGGCCCGTCAGCCGTCCCTGAGCTTCTTCAGCCGCTCCACGTCCGCCGCGTGCCCCTCCCTGCCGCCGGGCGTTTCGATGATCAGGGGGACGCCCTCGGTCGCCGGGTGGGTCATCAGCGCCCGGAACGGGTCCTCGCCGATGTGGCCGGCGCCGATGTTCTCGTGCCGGTCCTTGTGCGCGCCGGCCACGTCCTTGGAGTCGTTGGCGTGGATCAGCTTCAGCCGGCCCTCGCCGACCGTGTCCACCAGCAGGTCGAGGGTCTGGTGCATGCCGCTCGGCCCGGTCAGGTCGTGGCCGGCGGCGAAGACGTGGCAGGTGTCCAGGCACACCCCGAGCCTGGGATGGGCGTCCAGCGCCTCGAAGTACGGCCCGAAGTCCCAGGTGCGCGAGCACAGCGAGGCGCCCTGCCCGGCCGTCGACTCCAGCAGCAGGTACGGATCGTCGTCGTGGGTCAGCTCGTCCAGCAGCGGCAGCAGACGCGCCCGTACCTGCTGCAGGGCCACCTGCCTGCTCCGCCCGCCGGTCGCGCTCCCGGTGTGCACGACCACGCCGAGCGCGCCGATCTCGCGCCCGCGCCGCAGCGAGTGCCGCAGCGACTCCACCGACCGCTCCACGGTCGCCTCGGTGTGCGAGCCGAAGTTGATCAGATAGGGGGCGTGGACGTACGCCGGGATCGACTCCTCGGCGCAGGCCGCCCGGAACGCCTCGTCCTGCCGGGGGCTGCCCGCAGGGGTGGCCCAGCCGCGCGGGTTGGCCACGAAGACCTGCACGGCCTCCGCCTTCAGCGCACGGGCGTAGGGCAGCCCCACCGAGTGCAGACCACCGGCGACGGGCACATGGGCGCCGACGGGGTTGCGGGCAGCGGGGGCCGGGAGCGAGGGGGAGGATGGTGAGGTCATGGCCCACCCAGCATGCCAGGACGTGTGGGGACGCCCCCGATCAGGGTACGACTGCACCAGCGCGCCCGCGCGGACGCCAGGGGAGGGTGCACATGGGGGACGTCGTCAGCTTCTCGCTCCCGGACGGGGGCAGGGTCCTCGTCGAACCGGTCGACGAGGACCTCTACGGCCTGGAGGAGATCTCGGTCAACGGCGGCACGGTCGTCAGACGGGCCCAGGAGGGCCTCGGGGAGGCGCTCGACGGCATCCGGCGGATGGCGGCGGAGGCGCACGCCCGGATCACCTCGCTCGCGGTCGCCCCGCGCCGCCTTGAACTGGAGTTCGGAGTGAAGCTCAGCGGGGAGACCGGAGCGGTCCTGGCCAAGGCGACCGGTGAGGCACACCTGGTCGTCCGGGCCGTGTGGGAGAACTAGCGGGGCCCGGCGCGGCCGAGCCGAGGTGTCCGGATCCGTCGCAGCGTGCGTACGGCCTTCTCCCGCAGCCGGGGGAGGACGCCTACCATGCCCAAGTGGCGCGGACGCCGCGGTGCGGGCCGTATGCCGGATGTCCCGGAGACGGAAGGGGCACAGGCATGGAAGAGACGACGGGGGTCGGGTGCGAACTGCCGGACATCGCCGCGTTCACCGTCGACGAACTGCGCGCGCTGCCGGGCTCCGTGCTCGCGGCGGCCCTGGAGCGGCTCCGGGCGGAGGCGGCGGAGTCCGGCGAGGACGCGTACAACAGCTGGCAGTCGAGCCCCTGACGGGCCGATGGCAGACGTCGAGGCGCTTTTCGAACAGGGCTGGCGGCCCGTCCCGCTGCGCCAGTTCGTCGTCAAGATACGCAGCCGGTGCAATCTGGCCTGCGACTACTGCATCATCTACGAGCACGCCGACCGGACCTGGCGCCGCCAGCCCGCCGCCATGAGCCCGCAGACGGTGCGGCAGACGGCCCGGCGCATCGCCGAGCACGCGACGCGGCACGGGCTGCGGCAGCTCCGGATCGTGCTGCACGGAGGCGAGCCGCTGCTGGCCGGACCGACGGGTATCGGCCGAATCGTGGGCACCGTGCGCGCGATCGTCGAAGAGGCGGGCGCCGAGGCCGAGTTCACCGTCCAGACCAACGGCACGCTGCTCGGCCCCCGCATGCTGCACACCCTGGCCGAACACCGGGTGCGGGTCGGGGTCAGCGTGGACGGGGACCGGCAGGCGCACGACGCGCACCGCCGCACCCCCTCCGGCGCCGGCTCCTACGACCGGGTGACGGCCGGACTGCACCGCCTGTCCACCCAGTACCCGCACCTGTACGCCGGGCTGCTGTGCACCGTCGACCCATTCCGGGACCCTGTTGCCGTCTACGAGTCACTGCTTCAGACCCGCCCCCCGCTGATCGACTTCCTGCTGCCGCACGCCCACTGGGGCGCCCGCCCGCCCGCACCGGCCGGCGCCTACGGCACCTGGCTCGCGGCCGTCTTCGACCGCTGGGCCGGAGCGCCGCGCAAGGAGACCTCGGTGCGGCTGCTGGACGAACTGCTGCACTCCGTGCTCGGCGGCCGCAGCCGGCTGGACTGGGTCGGCGTCACCCGCTCGGTGTCCGCCTTCGTCGAGGCCGACGGCGGCATCCACCAGAACGACGCCCTGCGCACCGGGTACGACGGCGCCTCCGCCACCGGCCTGGACGTCTACCGCCACTCCTTCGACGACGTCCTGCTGCACCCCGGGTTCGCCGCCCGGCAGGCCGGCCTGCGGGTGCTCGCCCAGCAGTGCCTTGACTGCGCCGAGCTGTCCGTGTGCGGCGGCGGCGAATACGGCCACCGCTACGGCCCGGGCGGCGGATACCGGCGGCCGAGCGTCTACTGCGCGGACCTGCTGCTGCTCATCCGGCACATCCGGCGCTGGGTGGCCCGCTGCGCGGGGCGTCCGGGGTGATCGCCACGCATGTCATCCCGGACCCCGTCTTCGACGCGCTCGCCGCCGGCGGGGGCGGCCCGGAGGCCGTACGGCTGCTGCGCCAGGCCCGGCGCAGCCGCAACCTCCTGCTGCTGCGGCGGATCCTGGACGGCCCCTGCGGGCCCGCCGCCGAGCCGGCCGCCGCCCTGCTCGCCCGGGTGGAACGCGCCGACCCCGCCGCGGCCCGCAGCGTGATCGACGCCTCCTCGTTCGGCACCTGGGCCGCGCGCGCCGCGGGCGACTGCCCGGCCCACCGGCACGGCGGATGCAGTGCGGGTGACCTCGGCGCCCTCGCCGCGGTCGCCGCCGTACGCGCCGGGACCGGCGCCGAGATCGCGGTACCGGTGCACGACGGCGCCCTGTATCTGTCCGGCCTGGGCACGGCCACCCGGCTCGGCCCGGTCGGCGAGGCGCTGGTCGTGGTCACGCCCCGGCCCCAGGCTCACCTTGGCGCGGACGGCGCGCGGTCCGCCCGGGGCCACGGCTGCCAGGTGGAGATCCGGCTGCCGGGAGAGGTACGGCGGCTGCCGCGCGACCCGGGCCGGGAGGGGCACGACTGGCAGGCCGTGGCCTTCCTGGAGGCCCGGCACCGGGGGCTGGCGCTGCGGCTTCCGCTGGAGACCGCGGACCCCCGGCTGCCCTCCCTGGACACGGCCAGCGCCCGCCCCGCGGCCTGGCAGGAACTGCTCCGGTCGGCCTGGCGGATCCTGGTCGACAGCCATCCTGGGCGCGCCGAGGAACTCGCGGCCGGACTGGGCGCTGTCGTCCCGCTGCCCGCGCCCGCCCGCGGGGTCACCTCCGCGACCTCACGGCACGCCTTCGGCACCGTCCTGGCCTCCTGGCCCGCCGACCCCGACCGGCTGGCGCTGACCCTGCTGCACGAGTTCCAGCACAGCAAGCTCAGCGCGCTCGCCGACCTGGTGACCCTGCACGAGCCGGACGGCCGTCCCCGCCTGTACGCACCCTGGCGACCCGACCCGCGCCCGCCCGCCGGACTGCTCCAGGGCATCTACGCCCACCTCGGGGACCTGGCGTTCTGGCAGCAGCGCAGCGCCGGGCGGACCGCACCCGAACGCACCGACGCGGTGTGGCGGCTGGCGCTGATCCGCGCCCAGGCCGAGCGGGGCGTGACGGAGGCGGCGAGCCGGCTCAGGCTCACCCGGCTCGGCGCCCGGTTCCTCGACCGGGCTGCGCAGACCGTGCGGGCCGTCTCCCTGGATCCCGGGCCCGTCCGGGTCGCAGCGCGCGTGGAGGCCGGTACCGAGGCGGTGTGGCGGCTGCGCTGGGCCGTGCCCGAGGGCACCGCCGTCAAGCAGCTGGCCGAGCAGTGGCGCGCCGGGCTGCCCGCCGGACCGCTGCCGTCCGGTGACATCCGGCCCGCCTCGGGTCCCGTGGCCGGGCCGGGCGCCGAGTTCGGCCGCTGGGCGGCGCGGCAGCGCGGCGCCCACCGGGCACCGCCCGCTCACCAGACCGCCGAAGCGGTCGCCGCCGCCCCCGACCGGCTCGAACACTGGGCCGCCCTGGCCGCCTCCGTGACGGAGGAACGGCTCCCGGGCGCCGCCGTGCTGCGCCGCCGCACCGAACTCGTCCGGGACCTGCACCACGAACTGGCCACCACCACCGCAGGAACCCACCCCCCGGACCCCCTGACCCTCGCAGCCTGGCTGGCCGGGAACCCTGCGGCGGCTACCGACGCCGGGCCGGACACCGGCGCCCCCCGGGACACCGGATGGTCCACCGGCTGAGGAGAACCACCGCCTCCGTGTCGGTTCCCTCAGAACACCGGGGTTTCGATGTCGCAGAACGCGCGCTCGCCGCGGGAGAAGACCTCGGCCACCGGGTAGGTGGGGCCCAGTGTCCGGGCGAACCGCGTCAGGACGTCGGCGAGGAGCGCTTCGGCCTCCTCCTCGCGGCCCAGTGACCGCAGGTCGTGCACGAGGTTGCCGCCGCACACCAGCGTGACCGGGTGGTCGGGACCGAGGGTGTCGCGCAGTGCGTCCAGATGACGGGTGTTCGCCCGCATCGCGTCCTCGAAGCGGCCCGCGGAGTGCAGGTCGTTGGCGAGGTTCACCCCGCAGCGCAGCGTGCAGTTGTGCCCCGGGCCGAACCGGCGCTCCAGCTTCTCGTAGGCGGACAGGTTCAGCGACAGCGCCCGCTCGTGCTCGCCGAGCGCCCGCAGGATCACGGCGTGATTGGTCTCCGTCATCGGCAGATACGGGTGGTCCGAGCCGAAGAGCTGCTCGTACCCGTTCACGGCCAGCGCGGCCAGCCGCTCGGACTCCTCCAGCTCACCGCGCAGCAGCAGGTCGACGGCGTGGTTGCCGATCGCGGCCAGGGTGTTCAGGTCCCCCTCGCCGTACCGGGCCCGGCAGCGTTCCACCGTACGGCTGGAGCGCTCGTACGCCTCGTCGTAGGCGCCCATCGCCCGCAGCGAGACGGCGAGGTTCTTGGCCACGTCCAGGGTGTACGGATGCTCGCGGCCCTGCCGGTCACGCAGCTTCGGGTACAGGGCGCGCAGCGACTCCGTGGAGCCGTGGTAGTCGCCCAGCTCGCGCTGGTCGCGGGCGTAGTTCGCGGCCACCACCAGGGTCAGCGGGTCGTCCGGGCCGAAGATCCGCACCCGCCGCTCGTAGGTCTCCGCGTCCAGCTCCAGCGCCTCCTGGAACCGGCCCAGCAGCCGCAGGTCGAGCGCGCGGTTGGCCGCGGACATCAGGGCCAGCGGATGGTCCGGCCCGAAACCGGTGATCAGCCGGTCCAGAGTGTCCGCGTCCCGTTCCGCCGCCGCCTCGAAGTCGCCCAGCACCCGCAGGTCGGCGGCGTTGCTGTTGGCGATCGCCAGGGTCTCCTCGTGGTCCTCGCCGTACACCCGGCGGGTGCGTTCCAGCAGCTCGGCGTTGAGCCGCCGGGCCTCGTGGAACTGCCCGAAGCTGCGGATCAGGTTGCCGTAGGCGCGCGTGATGCGCATGGTCTGCGGATGGTCCTCGCCGAGCCGCTCACGCCACTCCGCGCGCGCGAACTCGGCGAGCTGGGCGCCGCCGGTGTAGTCGCCGTGCTGGTAGAGATAGCGGACCTCGTTGATCACCAGGTCGCGGACGTCCCGGTGCTCGCACTCCACCGCCCGGGTGGGCCGGATGTGCGGGCGCAGCTCGGCGTACCGCCGCCAGTTGGCGTCGTCCTCCGGCTCCTTGGGGTCGGCCGCCGCCAGCAGGACATGGGTGAGGTGGTAGGTGTCCTCCTGCTCCTGCGGGGACATCTGGTTGAACAGCACCGCCTGCACCAGCCGGTGCATCTGCAGGCTGTTGCTGCGGTGGTCGATGCGGGCCAGCGCCAGCCGGCCGATCTCCCGGGTGACCAGGCCCAGTTCCACCGGGTCGCGCAGCGCCTCGGCGAGCGGGGACGGCAGCGGGGCGAAGGCCGCGCTGCGCAGCACCGCCCAGCTGATCGGCTCCGGCGCCATGCACGAGCACAGCCGCAGCAACTGCACGGCGGCCGGGCTGCGTTCGGCCAGCCGCTCCATGGCCAGGTTCCAGGTCGCCACCACGGAGTGCGGATAGCCGGACGGCACCGAGCTGTCCAGCAGCCGTCCCGCGTGCTCGCGCAGCAGCTGAAGGTACTCGTCCACCGACATCGCCGTCTCCGCGTGCCAGGCGCCGGCCTGCTCCACCGCGAGCGGGAGGTCGCCCAGCGCCTCGGCCAGCCGCGCGGCGTCCTGCGCGGGCATGCCCGGCACCCGGCGCTGCAGGAAGCGCACCGACTCCGCCCGGGAGAACACGTCCACCGCGATGGGGTGGGCGTGTCCCGCCCAGCTCTGGTTGCGTGACGTGACCAGGATGTGGCCCTCGCCGGAGGGGAAGTACTCCTCCAGGTCCTCGGGCCGGTCGGCGTTGTCGAAGACCAGGAGCCATCTGCGGAACGGCGTTCCCCTGCGCAGGCTGTCCAGGACCAGCGGGAGCGCCTCGTCGCCGCTGGGGGCCGCGTCCAGGCCCAGGTGCGGGGCGAGCGCGGCGATGGAGGAGCGGACCAGCGCCGGGTCCTCGGCGTTGATCCACCAGATCAGCTGGTACTGGGACTGATAGCGGTAGATGTACTCCACAGCCAGTTGTGTCTTGCCGACTCCGCCCAGACCGAAGAACGCCTGCGGCACGATGGCCGCGCGCCGGTCGGCCAGCCGGTCGTGCAACTGCGTGATCAGTTCGTCCCGGCCGGTGAAGATGTGGTTCCGCGGCGGGATGCGCCGGCCCCACACCTGCGGGACGCTCTCCTCGAACCGCACCGGCCGGGTGTTCGTCGGCAGGGGAGCGCTGCCCGGCCCCCCGGTACGCGAAGGGCCGTCGACGCCGGCCAGGCGAGACGCGGACTCGGCCACGGATGATTCCCTTTCCGCTGATGGCCGGGGGGTCTGTGCCGCCCGGCCGGATTCGACCGGGTGGGGACGGCCGGCCCCCGCTTCGGCAGTGCTGTCCAAGGATGTGGTGTCGGTCACGTCGTAATCGTAAGACTGCACAGCGTCACCGCGACCCGCCGGGCGCTGCTGCCGGGAGATGAGTCCGCGCAGCTCGCGCGCCCGGGCGGCGAAGCTCCCGCCCAGCGCGTCGGCCACCGCCGCGTCCACCTTGGCGAAGGGCAGGCTCTCCGCGCTGATGCGTGAGGGCAGCCGCGCCGACGGGTCGGCCAGCGTGGCGTCGAACCGGTACGGCGCCGAGGAGTGTTCGGCCAGGTAGTCCGAGACGGCCGTGAGGACCCGGCGGCTCTCCTGCCGGTGCAGGGAGCCGAGCAGCAGCGAGCGCACGTCCTGCGGGAAGTCGAACTCCGTCTGCTCCGCCGGGCGCCGCCGGTCACCGGACACCGGGTGCAGCAGTCCCGACAGGAACACCTCCGCGAGGTGCGACGGCGTCGTACGGGGCGCCATGACCTGCTGGACCAGGCGCATCACCGGCAGGAACAGCGGGGCGGCGGCCAGGTATCCGGCCAGCTCGAAGGCCTGGGGCGAGGCCTGCGCGCGGAAGGCGAGCACCCGGTCCAGCGGGGACAGCCGCTCCTCGGCCGGCCGCGGCGGCGCCGTCCGCGCCGGCGCCGGGCGCGCCGCGTCGCCCGCCGCCACGGCGTACCCCTGGAACGGCGACGACTCCGGACGGGCGACCAGGCGGGCCCACATCTGCAGGGCCGCGGGCGCCAGTTCCACCACCGGCACCAGCACGCCGGGGACACCGGTCCCGGCGTGCAGGTCGCCGTTGGGGGCGCCGGGCCGGGAGGCGTGCAGGGTCACGGGGAGCGGGCGCAGCGCGGTGCGGTGCCACAGCCGCCGGT
Source organism: Streptomyces sp. NPDC007189 (assembly GCF_040703635.1). NCBI lineage: Bacteria > Bacillati > Actinomycetota > Actinomycetes > Kitasatosporales > Streptomycetaceae > Streptomyces > Streptomyces sp. NPDC007189. Next base: position 388,763 of record NZ_JBEYEY010000006.1, on the reverse strand, counting down.
CGAGCGGCTGCACCAGCGCCGTCGGCCGGCCGCGCGCCCAGCGGGCCAGCAGCCTGAGCGCCGCGCCCGAGCGCCAGCCGGGGCCGATGCCGTCGCTGAGGACCAGTACGGCGCCGCGCGGCGAGTGGTACGCGGGCGGACCCTGCCCGGCGTGGCGGCGCGGCCCGTCCCCGGACCAGGGAGGCGCCGTGGTGCGCACCGCGAGGGTCCCGTCCGCCAGATGCTCCAGCCAGCGCACGGTGATCGAGCGGAAGGCCCCCACCCGGCGCAGCACCGTGCGCAGCTCGGCGACCGCGCTGTCCCACAGCACCATGGACTCGCCGGTGTCGACCACCAGCACCAGATCGAGCCAGGGCTCCTCCTCCGGGACCAGCACCGGCTCCCAGACGTCGGTCTGCGCCGCGCGGTCGGCGGTGGCCTCCTCGTCCATCCGGTGCCGCACCGTGGACGAGGCCCGGCGCCTCAGCGGCCGCAGCGCCCGCCCCAGTTCGGCCGGCTTCGCCAGCGGCCGCACCCCGGGCGAACGGACCGGCAGCGCCGGTACGGCCGTCGCGGCGTCGCCGGCCGGCGCGCGGAAACCCCGGGCGTGCAGCTCCGGTCCCCGCGTGCGCGGGGCGGGAATGCCCGCGCGCACCGCGCCGTCCGGGTGCGCCTCGTCCGGTTCCTCGTCGCCCGGGGTGTCGCGCCGGCGCCTGAGCGGATCCGGCTCCAGCTGGCCCGTGAGCCCGGTCAGCGGATGCGGCCTGCGGACGGCCGGGCCGGCCTGCGCCGCGCCCTCGGCATGCGCCAACCGCGCCGCGAGCCAGAGGACTTCGGCGATCTCCCGCGCGTCCGGAGTGGGGCGCTCCGGTGATTCGTACGCCATCAGGGCCCCGTCTCGAGATGCCGCCACAGCGTGCGCAGCAGATCCTCCCACTGCTCGCGGTCCTCGTCCGCACCCGCGCGCGCCAACTGGATGGCGCTCAGCAACTGGTCCACCGCCACGCTGCCGTTGCCCTGCTCCACGAGGAACGCCTCCACCAGCGGGCGCGCCTGCGCGAGCGCCTCCTCGCCCAGATGCGCGGCGACGATCGCGGCGAGCCGCTCCGGACCCGGAGGCTCGATGTCGTACCGCAGGCAGCGCCGGGCGAACGCGGCGGGGAACTCCCGCTCCTCGTTGGAGGTGATGACCACGAACGGGAAGGCCCAGCAGGCGACCTGACCGTCCGTCACCCGCGCCTGGCCGCCGTCCGCCGTCCGCACGGACACGCTGCGCTGTTCCGGGGGCAGCCGCAGCAGCTCCTCGATCGCGAAGCGGCCCTCCTCGAACACGGTCAGAAGATCGTTCGGCAGGTCGATGTCGCTCTTGTCCAGCTCGTCGACGAGCAGGACGCGCGGCCGGCGGCGCGGCAGCAGCGCCGTGCCCAGCGGCCCGAGCCGCAGGAACCGGCCGATGTCGCCGGTGCCCTCGCCCGTGTCCAGGCCGGCCCGCTTCAGGTTGGCCTCGTGCAGCCGGCCGATCGCGTCGTAGGCGTACAGCCCGTCGCGCAGGGTGGTGCGGGAGGTCACCGGCCAGTGCAGGACCGGCCCGAGCCCCAGCTCGTAGGCGACGGCGTGGGCCAGCGTCGACTTGCCGGTGCCCGGACGGCCCGTCAGCAGCAGCGGACGGCGCAGCAGCAGCGCCGCGTTGACCACGTCGACCAGTCCCCGGTCCACCTGGAAGACCCGGCCCCGCCGGGCGTCGGCGGGCTCGGGGGCGAGGGGCTCCTCCTTTTCCGGGGGCGTGCCCTGCTGGATCGGCCGCCAGCCCGGAGGGTCGGGGAGCCGTTCGATCGCGTTGTGCGGGACGCCGTCGCCGCGATACAGCCACCACCCGGGTGTCTGCGTGCTTCCGGTCTCGGTCACGAGGGGTCACCTCCGGGGGCGGGAACGGGTGCGGCCAGGGGGGTCTGCGGGGGCAGCCGGTCGAACGGGTCCCAGAGGAAGCCCAGGCGCAGCCCGCCGGCGATGCGCGGCCCGCCGCCCGCGGGCACCGGCGACCACTCGCCGCGCCGGGCCCGCAGCACGGCCTCGGGCAGGCCCCGCACGCCGGTCGACCGCAGCCGGTCCGGCAGCTCACGGGTGACGCGCGCCCCGTCCTGCTCGTCGTGCGCCCACACCAGCGCGGGGATCCCCGCGTCCAGGGCCGCGTCGAACTCCGGGTCGGGCGTGCGCTTCCGGGACGCCCGCGGCGGAAAGCCGAGGACCAGCGCGAGCGGTCCGTCCTCGGGGTACAGGGCGGAGAACAGCACTTCGTACGACGCCGTGTCCTGGCTCCGGGCGGGCAACACATCGACCACCCGCTCCCCGGAGAGTACGGACATCGCTCTCATCCTGTCCCACTTTCGGGACCAGTTATGCCCCCATCCGAGCCAAACCGATTCGTTCTGGCGCTCGAGGCTGCGCACGGCGACCGGATGCACCACCCCCAGGCGCACCTCCGCGCCGCTGGGCGTGCTGATCGGGAGCCCGTCGACGGGCCGGCCGAGCAGTTCGCGGGGCAGGACGAACTCCACGAACAGATCCGGGGAGTCGATGGCCTTCGCCCGGCGCATCCGGATGATCTCTTTCCTGATCAACCGCTCGACGTCGGCCAGCCGCAGGGCGTCGGTGTACTGCTGCACGGCCTCGCGCGGCGAGCCCTCGTGCTCCTGGAAGACGTCGAGCAGATAGTGCCGGGACGGCGAGGCCGGCGTGATGCGGAACGTGGCGTACGTCCACCGGGCGCCGGCCCGCGCCGGACGCGAGCGCCGCTGCAGCAGCGGGCCCGGATCGACCACCGGCACGCAGTGCCCGGCCCGGCCGCGCACCCAGCGGGCCAGTTCCTGCCCGCGGGTGCCCGGGACCCGCTGGGACAGCGCGGCGACGAAGGCCAGCAGGGGCGGCACCGGGCGGCCCGCCTGGGCGATCTGCTGCAGGTCGTGCACGATCCCGAGGATGTCCTCGGGCGCGCCCTGCCAGGGGCGGCGCACCGGCCCGAGCGCCTCGTCGCGCAGCCCCACCAGACCCGGCAGCGGCACCGCGCCGTCCAGCAGCAGACGGTAGAGGTCGTCCATGGCCTCCGCGTCGAACGGGCCGTCGTCGAACGGCATCCGGTGCGGGCCGGCGTCCGGCTCGGCGCCCGGCGGGTCCGGGGGTAACTCCCCGGACAGCGCCAGGGCGGCGCGCAGCGGGGGCCAGGCCCGGGCCAGCCGCGCCAGGGGGATCATCCACGTCACCCCCGCGTCCGGCGCCTTGTCCCGCAGCACGGCCAGCCCCATCACCCGGGAGGTCGCCACGTCCTTCACGCCGCAGCCGCTGTACCCCTTGCCGACCCTGCGGCCGGTGTCGGGCGCGTCGTTCAGCTGGATCAGCGCCGAGTCGGGCCCTCCGGGGCCGGCCATCAGGCAGTCCGCCCACACGCCGTGCGGCTGCCCCTGCGGATAGCCGTACACCTGCATCCGCCGCTTCGCGCTGTAGGAGCCGGCGGACAGATGGCCGTGCGAGGTGGGGAACCGGTCGCCGACCAGGGACAGATCGCCGTGCAGGGTCAGCACCGAGAAGTCCTCGTGCGAGTGCCCGCCGGCGTACTGGTGCCCGCCGCCGGGGGAGCCGCGCAGCCGCAGGCCGTTGCTCAGGCCGATCGTCACGGTGGCGCCCGGGTCGTCGTGCCACTGCCGGCCGAGGGCGCTCGTCACCACGTGCGCGCAGGTCAGCACGTACCGCGGCGGCATGACGACCCCGCCGCCCACGGGGGCGCCCGTGGGCCCGAGGATGCTCACCTGCCAGACGTCGGTTGCGGTCAGCTCCGCGACCGGTTCCACCCCCAAGAGACCTCTCCCCCCGTCTGCCCCGCGACCGGACGCGCGTCTGCGGAGCCGCCATAGTAGCGGCCTGGCAGGGGGTGGAAGCAGGGGGCAACGGGCCGTCGGCGGCGGGGAGTTGACCCTGCCGCCGGGCAGCCCGCGGGCGCCCTGGTCAGCGGATGGTGATCGTGATGGTGGAGCCCTTGGGAGCCTTGTCGCCGGCCCGCACCGACTGCTTCTTCACGGTGTCGCCGAACAGCCCGAGCAGCCCGCGGTCCTCGTCCACCTTGAAGCCGGCGCCCTCCAGCGCCTTGTGGGCGTCGTCGACGCTGTCGCCGGTCACGTCCGGCACCTCGACCATCACCGGGCCCTTGGACAGCGTCAGCGTCACCGTGTCGCCCTGGGCGGCCTGGCCGCCGTCGCCCGGGCTCTGCCGGGCCACCTTGCCCTTGTCGTACGACGAGTTGACCTGCCCGGGCGCGACCCGCACCTTCAGCCCGGCGTCCGTCAGCTCCTGCCGGGCGTCGGCCAGGTCGTCGCCGGTGACGTCCGGCACGTCGACCGGGCTGCCCTTGCTGACGGTCAGCGCGATCGCCGAGCCGGCGTGCCGCTTGGTGCCGGCCTGCGGGGTCGTGGCGATCACGGAGCCCCGGGGCACGTCCTCGCTGAACTCCCGGGTGACCATGCCCGGCTCCAGGCCGTCCGCCTTCAGCCGCGCCCGCGCCTCGGCCAGCGTGCGGCCCTCGACGTCCGGCACGTTCACCGTCTCCGGGCCCAGCGAGATGGTCAGCGTCACCGCGTCGTGGTCACGGATGCGGGCGCCGGGCGCCGGGTCGGTGCCGACGACCGTGCCCCGGGCCACGGTGTCGTTGTACTCCCGCTTGACCTGCCCGACCTCCAGACCGGACGACTCCAGCCGGGCGCGGGCCTGCGCCTCGGTCTTGGCCAGCAGCGGCGGGACCTTGGTGAACTGGCCGGAGTTGATGTACCAGACCCCGGCGCCGGCGCCGAGCACCACCAGCAGGGCGGCGACGATCGTCAGCACCAGCCGCCTGGACCTGTGCGGCGGCACCGGGGGCGCCTGCAGCCGGCTGGTGTGCCGCACGCCGTCCGCGTCCGGCTCCTCGTCGCCGACCGGCAGCGGCCTGGGCACCGTCAGCGAGCGCGGGATCACGCTCGTACGGTCGCCGGCGTTGTCGTGTTCCGCCGTGACCGCCTGCGGCGGCATCGCGTCCAGCTGCTCGTCGCTCAGGCCCCGGCGCGCCTCGCGGGTCCGGGCGAGCAGCGCCACCGCGTCCTGCGGCCGGATCTCCGGGCTGCGCGCGGTCGCCGACGCGACCAGCTCGTCCAGGTCGTACGGCAGCCCGGGCACCAGCGCCGAGGGCGGCGGCACGTCCTCGTGGATGTGCTTGTAGAGCACCTGCGCGGGGGAGTCCCCCGCGTGCGGCTTGGCGCCGGTCAGCATCTCGTACAGCACGACACCGCACGCGTACACGTCGACGCGCGCGTCGGCGCTGCCCTGCTCGATCTGCTCGGGCGCGAGATACGACACGGTCCCGAGGACGGCGCCGGTCGTGCTGGTCTGGGTGTCCACGGACCGCACGAGCCCGAAGTCGGCGACCTTGACCCGGCCGTCGTCGCCTATCAGCACGTTCTCCGGCTTCATGTCCCGGTGCACGAACCCGGCCCGGTGCGCCGCCCCGAGCGCGGCGAGGACGGGTTCGAGGATGTCGAGCGCCGCGCGGGGCTGCAGCGCCCCCCGCTCGCGCAGCACGTCCCGCAGGGTGCACCCGGCGACGTACTCCATCGCCAGGTACACATACGACCCGTCGGTGCCCTGGTCGAAGACCTGCACCACGTTCGGGTGCGCCAGCCGGGCCACCGACTTCGCCTCCCGGATGAACCGCTCCACGAACGAGCCGTCCGCGGCGAGCGCCGGGTGCATCACCTTCAGCGCGAGCACGCGGTCCAGACGGGTGTCCAGGGCCCGGTAGACCGTGGCCATCCCGCCGACCGCGATCCGCGCGTCGACGCGATAGCGGCCGTCGAGCACCTGGCCGACGAGGGGGTCCTGAAGGGTCGTATCCACGAGAGGGGAGTCTACGAGGAGCGACCGACAGCGCCGCACGGTGCGCTGACGCCGGTGACGGAATGCAGCACAGCTGTGACGGCCCCGCGATCAGAAGGCCGGGCGCTCGGGATCCAGGCGGGCGCGTCCCTCGGCGGGGGAGGAGGCCTGGGCGAAGTGCCTGCGCGGGATCCGCCCGGCCAGCCGGGCCAGCCGGCCTCCTTCCACGGCATGCCGCATCGCGGCGGCCATCGTCTCCGGCTCCTGCGCCCGGGTCACCGCCGAGGCGAGCATCACCCCGGCGCACCCCAGCTCCATGGCGAACGCCACATCGGACGCCGTCCCGGCCCCCGCGTCCAGGATCACCGGCACGCGCGCGTGCTCGACGATCAGCTGGAAGTTGTGCGGGTTGCGGATGCCCAGCCCGGACCCGATCGGCGAGCCCAGCGGCATGACGGCGGCACACCCCACGTCCTCGAGTCTCCGCGCCAGCACGGGATCGTCATTGGTGTACGGCAGCACTGTGAACCCGTCGTCGACCAGCGTCTCCGCCGCCTCCAGCAGCTCCACCGGATCCGGCAGCAGCGTCCGCTCGTCGGCGATGACCTCCAGCTTGATCAGATCCGTGCCCAGCGCCTCCCGCGCCAGCCGCGCGGTCAGCACCGCCTCGCCCGCGGTGAAGCAGCCCGCCGTGTTCGGCAGCACCCCGATGCCCAGCTTCTCGAGCACCGACAGCACCGAGCCGTGCACGGAGGGGTCCACCCGCCGCATCGCGACCGTCGTCAGCTCCGTGCCGGAGGCGGCCAGCGCCCGCTCCAGCACGTCCAGGCTGGGCGCCCCGCCCGTGCCCATGATCAGCCGCGACGACAGGGGCCTACCCCCGAGGACCAAGGGATCGTCGGCCATGGCTCAGCCTCCCTGGACGGCGGTGAGGACTTCGATCCGGTCGCCCTCGGCGAGCGCCGTGGCGGCCCACCGCGCGCGCGGGACGACGGTCTCGTTGACGGCGGCGGCCACCCCGGACGGCGACGGAACCAGCGACCGTACGACGGCTTCGAGAGCGGTGCCCGGAGCGATCTCCCGGCGCTCTCCGTTGACGGAGATCGAGATGCTCATGCGGGCTGCTCCACGAGGACGGGGGCGCCGAAGCGCCGCGGCGTGAACGGGCGGGCTTCTTCCGGCAGCTCGCCGTCGGCCAGCAGCTGTGCCATCACATCCCCGGTGACCGGCGTGAGCAGCACCCCGTTGCGGTAGTGCCCGGTGGCCAGCAGCAGCCCGTCCAGCCCGGACGGGCCGAGCAGCGGCGCGTTGTCGGGGGAGCCGGGGCGCAGCCCGGCCCGGGTCTCGGTGAGCGGCAGCTCGGTGATGCCCGGCACCAGCTCGTGGGCGTCGCGCAGCAGCTCGTACACCCCGCCCGCGGTGACGGTCGTGTCCCAGCCCAGCTCCTCGCTGGTGGCGCCGACGACCAGCTCGCCGTTCTCCCGGGGCACCAGGTACACCTGGCTGCCGCGGACCACGGCGCGGACGGTACGGCTGAGGAAGGGCGCGTACCGGCGCGGCACGGTGAGCCGCAGCACCTGCCCCTTCACCGGGCGCACCGGCGGCAGCAGCGCCTCCGGCACGCCCGCGAGCCGCCCGCTCAGGCTCCCGGCGGCGAGCACCACCTGCCCGGCGCGCAGCGCGGTGCCGTCGGCGGTGGTCACCCCGGCCGCCCGGTCGCCCGTGACGTCCAGCCGCTCGGCCCACGCGCGGTGGAAGACGACGCCCGTCCGCTCGCACGCGGCCACCAAAGCCGCCGCGAGCCGTCGCGGGTCGATCTGGTGGTCGCCGTCGACCCGCAGCCCGCCGCGCACCCCGGGCGCCAGCATCGGCTCCAGGCGCCGGCACTCCCGCCCGGACAGCCACTGCGCGTCCAGCCCCGAGCGCTGCTGCAGCGCGTGCAGTTCGCGCAGGTGGGCGCGGTCGTCGGCGTCGAGCGCGACCGCGAGGGTGCCGCAGCGGCGGTAGCCGAGGTCGTGGCCGGTCAGCTCGGTCAGCTCGGCCGCGAAGCGCGGGTAGCGGCGGGCCGACTCCAGGTTCAGGGCGAGCAGCGTCTCCTCGCCGTAGTGCAGTTCGGTGACGGCGGCCAGCATCCCGGCCGCGACCCGCGCGGCCCCGCCGCCGGGCTCGGGGTCCACCACGGCCGTGGCCAGCCCGCGCTGCGCCGCGCGCCAGGCCGTGACCAGGCCGATGATCCCGCCCCCGATGACGAGGACGTCGGACGTACGTGACGACATGGGCGTCCAGCCCCTCCCTTCGCCGGCATGACCCGGATCAGGTTCGTACGGTCGGAGGCCGCCAGCCTCCCTCTCAGCCCGGTGCGTCCGGGCTCCCGCGAGTGCGTGTACGGGGGCCACCCTAGCCCGCCGCCCGCACCGCCCGTAAGAGCGCCCCGGCCGTGCGCGGCCGTCCGGTCGGCACCCGGGAGGGTGAGCCGCCGGGCGTTCTCCCACCGGTACCTGCGGTGTGGAGCAGGTCACCGGGCATGGCCGCTGACTGACGCTCCGTCACGTGTCTATGGTGATCGGGTGGGCGAACAGACAGCACAAGAGGGCACGTCACAGGGGCGGCGCGTGGTCGTCGCCGGCGCGGGCATGGCCGGCGTGCAGACCGCGGTCGCGCTGCGGGAGCAGGGCTTCAGGGGCGTGATCACCGTGATCGGCGCCGAACCGCACCAGCCGTACGACCGGCCGCCGCTGTCCAAGGCCGTGCTGCTCGGCAAGGCCGAGGACTCGGCCTTCGACGTGGACTTCGACTCCCTCGGGGTCGAGCTGCGGCTCGGCTGCGAGGTGCTGGGCCTGCGCCCCGCCGAGCGGGAGCTGGACACCGAGCAGGGCCCGGTGCCGTACGACGTCCTCGTCCTCGCCACCGGCGCCGAGCCGGTCACCCTGCCGGGCACCGAGGGCGTGCCCGGCGTGCATCTGCTGCGCACCCTGGACGACGCCGAACGGCTGCGGCCGGTGCTGGCCCGGCAGCACGAGATCGTGGTGGTCGGGGCCGGCTGGATCGGCGCCGAGTTCGCCACGGCCGCCCGGGAGGCCGGGTGCGCGGTGACCGTCGTGGAGGCCGCCGGCCGGCCGCTCGCCGGCGCTCTGCCCGCCGAGGTCGCCGCCCCCATGGCCGCCTGGTACGCCGACGCGGGCGCCGAACTGCGCACGCACGCGCGCGTGGAGCGCGTCGAGCCCGGCGCGGTGCTCCTCGCCGACGGCACCCGGCTGCCCGCGGACGCCGTCGTCGTCGGCATCGGCGCCCGCCCCGCCACCGCCTGGCTGGCCGGCTCCGGCGTCGAACTGGGCCCGCACGGGGACGTCCTCGCCGACGCCCGGCTGTGCACGTCCGTGCCCGATGTGTACGCCGTCGGCGACTGCGCCTCCTTCCCCTCCGGCCGCTACGGCGAACGGCTGATGGTCCACCACTGGGACAACGCCCTGCAGGGCCCGCGCACGGTCGCCGCGAACATCCTCGGCGAGACCCCGGCGGCCTACGACCCGGTGCCGTACTTCTGGTCCGAGCAGTTCGGCCGCTTCGTCCAGTACGCCGGCCACCACCCCGCCGCCGACCGGCTGATCTGGCGCGGCGACCCGGCGGGCCCGGCCTGGACGGTGTGCTGGCTGTGCGAGGACCGCCTGGTGGCCCTGCTGGCCGTGGGCCGACCGCGTGATCTCGCCCAGGGGCGGAGACTGATCGAGGCGGGCGCCCGCATGGACGCGGCGGCCCTGGCCGACCCCGGCAAGCCGCTGAAGGACGCGAAGGCCGAGTGACCGGCGCTGCCCCGAAAGGGGCGCGGGGTTGTTCCGCCGTGCCGCCGCGGGGGAGCGACCGGCCGCCGCCACGCCCGGCCCGCCCGGCGACACAACCCGGCATGACGCATCGCGACCGAACCGGCGGAGCGCCTACCCTGGTGCCGTGACCGAGATTGACGCAAAGATCGATGCTCTCGTCCCCGCCTGGCTCACCCTCCCCGACATCGCCGAAAGGCTCGGCGTGGAGGTGACGCGCGTGCGGCAGCTGGTCAAGGAGGGCCAGCTCATCGCCGTCCGCCGCGGTGAGAACCGGGCGCTGCACGTCCCCGCCGCCTTCATCGACGGGGACAAGGTCGTCAAGGGCCTGTCCGGCACCCTGACGCTCCTGCGGGACGACGGCTTCACGGTCGAAGAGATGATCGAGTGGCTCTTCACCCCCGACGACACCCTGCCCGGCACCCCCGCGCAGGCCCTGAGCGAGAATCGCGGCACGGAGGTGAAGCGCCGCGCCCAGGCGCTCGCCGTCTGAGCCGACCCGCACCACAAGGGGTGGCGTGCGGGCCGCAGCGCCCGTACGCCACCCGTGACACCAGCCAGGGACACCGATCAGGGGGACCCACGTATGTCCGACACCGCGCGCGCCGCGCTCGCCGACGCCCGTCTGTACCTGTGCACGGACGCGCGCACCCGCCAGGGCGACCTCCCCGAGTTCCTGGACGCGGTCCTGGCCGGCGGCGTCGACATCGTGCAGCTGCGCGACAAGGGCACGGAGGCCGCCGAGGAGCTGACGCACCTGGAGGTCTTCGCGGACGCCTGCGCCCGGCACGGCAAGCTGCTCGCGGTGAACGACCGCGCGGACGTCGCCCACGCGGCCCGCGCCGACGTCCTGCACCTCGGCCAGGGCGACCTGCCGGTCCCGGCCGCCCGCGCCATCCTCGGCGACGAGGTGCTGATCGGCCGCTCCACGCACGCCGAGCCCGAGGCCGCGGCGGCCGCCGCGCAGGAGGGCGTGGACTACTTCTGCACCGGCCCCTGCTGGCCCACCCCCACCAAGCCCGGCCGGCACGCGCCCGGCCTCGGCCTGGTCCGGTACACGGCCGGTCTGGCCACCGACCGCCCCTGGTTCGCGATCGGCGGGATCGACCTGACCAACCTCGACGAGGTGCTGGACGCGGGCGGCCGCCGGGTGGTCGTGGTCCGTGCGATCACCGAGGCCGACGACCCGGGAGCGGCCGCGGCCGAGTTCGCGAAGCGGCTCCGGCAGTTCTAGCAGCGGCTGCGGCAGGTCCAGCGGCACCGTTGTCCGGGGTTTTGTCCAAGGGATGGACAGCAACTCGGCAATTCGGGCAAATCCCCGTCCTCCGGTTGGGGGACCGCCCGCCCCTGGCTAACCTGCCCGTATGGCCCTCGGAACCCCCTCCACCAGGACTGATCGCGCACGCACCGTGCGCGACATCCTCGCCAGCGGCAAGACGACGTACTCCTTCGAGTTCTCGGCGCCGAAGACCCCCAAGGGCGAGCGGAACCTGTGGAGCGCGCTCCGGCGGGTCGAGGCGGTTGCGCCCGACTTCGTCTCCGTGACCTACGGCGCCGGCGGCTCCACCCGCGCCGGCACCGTCAAGGAGACCGAGCAGATCGTCGCCGACACCACGCTCACCCCGGTCGCCCACCTCACCGCGGTCGACCACTCCATCGCCGAACTGCGGAACATCATCGGCCAGTATGCGGACGCCGGGATCCGCAACATGCTCGCCGTGCGCGGCGACCCGCCCGGCGATCCCATGGGCGAATGGGTCCCGCACCCGCAGGGTCTGACCTACGCGGCCGAACTCGTCCGGCTCATCAAGGAGTCGGGCGACTTCTGCGTGGGCGTCGCCGCCTTCCCGGAGATGCACCCCCGCTCCATGGACTGGGACGCCGACGTCGCCCACTTCGTGGACAAGTGCCGTGCGGGCGCCGACTACGCCATCACACAGATGTTCTTCCAGCCGGAGTCGTATCTCCGCCTGCGCGACCGCGTGGAGGCCGCGGGCTGTGACACCCCGGTGATCCCCGAGGTCCTGCCCGTCACCAGCGTGAAGATGCTGGAACGGTTGCCGAAGCTCAGCAACGCCCGCTTCCCGGACGCCCTGAAGGAGCGGATCCTCACAGCCAAGGACGATCCGGCGGCGGTACGCTCCATCGGTATCGACTTCGCCACGGAGTTCTGCGCACGGCTGCTCGCCGAGGGAGTGCCCGGACTGCACTTCATCACGCTCAACAACTCCACGGCGACCCTGGAAATCTACGAGAACCTGGGCCTGCACCACCCCCCGCAGGCCTAGACCGGCCGCACCGCGATACGACACACTGCGTAGCGGTCACTGGGAGAGGGGCGTACATGGGCTGGACGGTCCTCTACATCGCGTTCGGCATCGTCGCACTGTGGTTGCTGGGCGAGGTGCTGCTGCAGTACAAGGCGCGACTGCGCTGGCGGCTGCTCGCCTTCGCCGGCTTCCTCGGCGTCGTGCTGGGTGTGCTGATGCCGTCCGTCGTCGTCATCGGGCTGGGCGCGATCGCCTTCGCGGTCGGCCAGACCTACGTCACGCTGTCGTTCCGCCGCGGCTTCGCCGCCGGCTGGGCCGTCAAGCGCCCCGACACGGACAGCGAGGGCGGCAGCAAGCGCCGCCGCGGCAAGGCCGACCGGCACGACCCGGACCTCGACGGCGCCGAGCCCGCAGGCCCGGAGGACGACCGGGACGCCGAGGGCCGCTACCACCAGGACCCCGGCGGCTACGACGAGGGCTACGACCGCGACGACGTCTTCACCCCGGCGTCCCGCGGCGCCGAGCCCACCGCCGCCGAGACCACCGCCGTCTACGAACCGCAGCCCCTGCCCGACGACACCGGCTCCTACGGCGTCTACGGCGACACCGCCTACGCGGGCGCCACCCAGTCCCAGGGCACCGACCAGCAGAGTTACGCCTACGACTACTCCGGCTACGCCCAGCAGGGCTACGGCTACGACGCCGGGGGCCAGCAGGCGTACGCCAACTACTCCGACCCGTACATCGGCAGCCAGTCCTACGACGGCGCCGCGTACGACACCGGCTACGCGCAGCAGTACGCCCAGCAGGGCTACACCCAGGAGCCGTACGGCGGCGGCTACGGCGAGACCCCGGCCGGCGGGGTCTGGGTGCCCCAGCAGCGCACCGACGAGACCTACGGCGGCGAACTCCCGCAGGAGCAGCCGTATCCCTACCAGGGCCAGGACCAGGGCTACGCCGAGCAGCCGCAGCCCGGTGCCGGCTACGACGAGCAGTACCGCTTCTGAGGCGCGCAGCGCTTCCCCGGGCCCGGCGCCCTGCTCACTGCGAGCCGCGGAACCCCGGGCCCTCCACGATCAGCCCCGCCACCAGCGCGCCCGACATGCCCGCGTGCGGCAGGCCGCCACCCGGGTGCGACCAGCCGCCGACGGTGAAGAGGCCGGTCAGAGTGGTGGCGTTGCCCGGATGCAGCAGGCGTCCGGCGCCCGCCGCGAGCGCCGGGGCCGGTATCGCGCCGCCCACCGCGCCCGTGGCCTCCTCGACGGCGGCGGGGGTGAGCACCTCCGTCCAGAGGATGCGGTCCCGCACCCCGGGCACGGCCCGCCCGGCCGCCTCGATCATGTTCTCCGCGTGGCGGTCGAGCACCTCCCGGGCCCCCTGCGGCGGGCCGGCGGGGATCACCGAGGACAGGACGACCGCCTCATGGGCGGCGTCCGGCACCAGTGCCGGGTCGTCCGGGCGCAGCACGGTGACGGTCGGGCGCGCGACCGCCTCGCCCGAGCCGCCGAACACCAGCTCCCACTCGGCCTGCTGATCCTGCGCGTGCACCACGGTCCGGTGGGCCGTGCCGCCCGGCCGGCCGCCGCGCAGCGCCAGCAGCACCGTGAGCCGGCTCGTCCTCCCGGGCTGCGGCGGGACCTCGCCCCCGCCGCGCAGGGCCGTGCCCGGCACGAACCGGCCGAGGGCGTCCGGAGCCACACCGGCCACCACGAAGTCCGCCTCGGCCACGGTGCCGTCCGTCAACTCCACGCCCGCCGCCCGGCCGTCCTTCTCCAGGATCCGGGCGACCTCCGCGCCGAAGACGAACTCCACCCGCCGCCGCACGCACCGCTCGTACACCGCGCGCGCCAACTCCCGGACGCCGCCGCGCACATACCAGGTGCCGAAGGCGTGCTCCATGTAGGGCAGCACGGCCGCGCTCGCCGGGGTGGTCCGCGGATCCAGGCCGTGGCCGAGCGCGGCACTGTGCAGCAGCGCGGCCAGGCGCTCGTCGCGCAGCTCCCAGGCGCCGATCTCGGACAGCGTGCCCGCCCGCCGCGTGCGCAGCAGCCGCTTGTGCGGGACGGCCGGATACGGCTCCTTCTCCGCCAGCACCTGCCAGTCGGGCCACAGCGGCTCCTCCAGCAGCGGTCTGCGGGTGCGGTCCCAGGCCTCCCGGGCCCGCACCAGGAAGTCGCCCCAGCGCTCGCCCGCGCCCGCGCCCAGCGCCTCGTCCAGGGCCGCGACCACACCCGCGCGCGAGGCGTTCGGCAGCGACACCTCGGTGCCGTCCGCGAACACATGCCGGGCCGACGGATCGACCTGGACCAGCTCGACGCAGTCCTCCAGCGGCTCCTTGCCGGTCTTGACGAACAGATCGCGGTACACGGCGGGCAGCGTCAGCAGCCCCGGGCCGGTGTCGAAGCCGAACCCGTCCCGCTCGAAGCGGCGCACCGCACCGCCGTACGTGTCCGTGCGCTCGTACACCGCCACCCGGTGGCCCGCGACGGCCAGCCGGGCGGCGGCCGCCATCGCGCCCATCCCGGCGCCGATCACCGCAATCCGTGCCATGCCTGCGACTTTACCGACCGCCACTGACAATCCGGCCCGCGGGAGGCCGGCGCGGACGCGCCCCGCACCGGGCCGTTGGCCGCGTACGTGGGCACGCGCGCGTACGGCTGAGTATCCGTACCTAGGCCGCGAGATGAGTACGTGCGCGGATGGGCCGCGACCTGTGTGAACGGGACAGTGGAGACACGGCAAGGGGGCGCGGCCCGGCACCGCCGACACGGGGCGGCGGAACGGCGCCCGCCACCCGGCCGCTCCTTCCGCCGATCCGTCGGCGGAAGCGAGACCGGGGGACCCGGGGGACGACCGCCCACGGGGGAGCACAGGGGGAAGACCGTACGGGGGAGAACGGGGGAGTACGGGGGAGTCGGGAAGGCGCCGGTCCGCACGCGGACCGGCGCCTTCCTCATGTCCCCCGCAGCCCCCCGGGGTGCGGGCCCGCTCAGCCCTTCCCGCTCACGCGCCCCTGCAGCAGCCTGGACAGGGCCGCGTGGACGTCGTCCAGGGAGCGCTCCGGCTGGAAGGACTTCCAGTCCAGCGCGGCCACCAGCACCATGCCGACCAGCGCCGCCGCCGTCAGCTGGATGTCGATCTCCTCGCTGAACTCGCCGGCCGCCACGCCCTCGCGCAGCACCTGCTCGACCACCGCGACGGCCTCCTGCCGGACCACCATCAACGTGGACTGCCAGGCCCGGTTGGTGCGCCACAGCTCGGCCACGTACAGCTGCGTGAAGGCCGGATAGCGGTCGATGAAGACCAGGCCCGCGCGGACCATCGCGTCCAGCGCGTCCACCCGGCTGCCGCCCGCCCGCGCGGTCCGCTCCGCCGCCTCCTTCAAAGATGCCGTGAGCAGACCGACGCCGTGCCGCAGCAGCTCCTCGAAGAGGACCGACTTGCTCGCGAAGTTGTAGTAGACCGTGCCCTTCGCGACCCCGGCCCGCTCGGCGATCTCGTCCACGGTGGTCGCGGAGAAGCCCTGCTCGGCGATGAGTGTCACGGCCGCCTCGTAGAGCTTCTGCCGGGTGGCCTCGCGGCGGGTGCTGCCGCCGGACCTGGTGCTGCTGCGTTCCATGGCCCCGATTCTCACAGGTACGCGCGCGTGCGGTGACAGCGCGGGGATCACGGACGTCACAGACTCAGCTCCGGGTGCAGCCGGTCCGGCGTCCAGACCTGGCGGCGCCGGGCCGCGACGGCGGTCAGCGCGAGCGCGGCCGCGGTGAAGGCGGCCAGCACCCCGCACGCCTGCCAGACCGGGCCGAGCCCGCCGCCCGTGATCAGCCGGCGCAGCGCCGCCACGATGTAGCTCATCGGCAGGAACGGGTGGATGGCGTTGAAGAAGCCCGGACTGGTCTGCACGGGATAGGTGCCGCCCGCCGAGGTCAGCTGGAGCATCAGCAGTGCCAGCACCAGGATCCGGCCCGCCGCGCCGAAGCGGGCGTTGAGCCACTGCACGATCGCCGCGAAGCACGCCGCGACCAGGAACAGGAAGCCGATCGTGCCGGCCGCGCGCAGCATCTGCAGGCCGATCGCCCAGTGCAGCACGGCCATCAGCGCGCCCACCTGGAGCACGCCGACCGCGGCCACCGGCAGCCAGCCCGCGAGCGCGATCCGCCAGGCCGGCGAACCGGCCGCCAGAGCACGCCGGTTGAGCGGCGGGATCAGCATGTAGGCCACCATCGCGCCCACCCACAGGGACAGCGGGATGAAGTACGGGGCGAAACCGGTGCCGTAGTTCGGCGCCTTGTGCAGGTCGTGGGAGGCCAGCTGGACCGGGTCGGACATCACGCCGGTGCGCCGGTCGCGGTCCTTCTTGTCGTAGTCCGGGATCTTCCCGGCGCCGTCGTGGAGCCCGCCGGCGAGCTTTCCGGAGCCGTCGGACAGCTTGTAGAGGCCGCCGTTCAGGGTCCGGGCGCCCGACGCGGCCGTGCCGATGCCCTTGTCCAGCGTGGCCGCGCCGGTCTGTGCGGTGCCGAGCCCGGTGTGCAGCTTCTTGGCGCCCGCGGCGACCTTCTGCGCACCGGAGTTCAGCTTGTCGATCTTCGCAACCGCGTCGCTGACGTCCTCGTACAGGTGCGGTGACCGCGCTTGGAGGGCCTTGGCCTGCTGCTGGAGGGTGCCGAGGTTGTCCCGCATCGTCTTCAGGTCGCCGTCCTGGTCGGCGATCAGCGTGTTGAGGTCGTCGGCCACGGCCGCCACGTCGGCGGCGGCCGTCCTGGCCCGCTTCAGGTCGGGGCAGGCCGGGTCCGGGACCGCGGCCTTCTCGCAGCGCGTCCGGTAGACCTCGTCCAGCACGTCCGAGGACGCGTGGGCGGTTTTCGCGGCGCCCGGGGCGAGCTTCACCATGACGTCCAGGTTGTCCTTGACGGTCTTGGCCGAGTCGGCGACCAGGCGGGCGGTGTCCCCGATCGTCTTCTCGTTGTCCTTCAGGTAGGGACCGGCCTTGCCGTAGACGCCGTCGACCTTGTCGGCGAGCGCCTGGGTGCCGTCGGCGACCTGCCGGGACCCGTCCTGGAGGTCGCCGGCGCCGGTGTTCAGCTTCTTCAGGCCCTTGGCCAGCTTGTCGCTGCCGCTCTTGGCGTCCTTCAGCCCGTCGGCGAGGTCCTTCGATCCCTTCTCCGCCTTCCCGATGCCGGTGTTCAGCCGGTCGGCGCCCTTGGCCGCGGTGACGGTCTGGTCGTGGATGTCGGAGAACGAGACGAAGATCTTGTCCAGGAAGGTGCGGGAGGTCTTGGCGGAGGCGGCCGAACGGACCTCGTTGAAGACGGTCCGGGAGATCTGGCCGACGATGTAGTTGTTCGCGTCGTTGGTGCGCACCTGGAGCGCGCCGGTCTCCGGGGAGTCGCCGGAACTGGAGGCGATGCGCCGGCTGAAGTCGGCGGGCATGGTCAGCGACAGGTAGTACGTGCCGTCCTCGACGCCGTCACGGGCCTCCTCGTCGCTCACCTCGTGCCACGCGAAGGTCCGGCTGTCGCGCAGCCCGGCCACGATGTCGTCACCGGCGGTGATCCGCTTCCCGCCGGCCGTGGCGCCCTTGTCGTCGTTCACCAGGGCCACCGGGATGCGGTCCAGGCGGCCGTACGGGTCCCAGAACGACCACAGGTACAGGGCGCCGTAGAGCAGCGGCAGCACGAGCAGCGCGACCAGCGCCGCGCGCGGCAGCCGCCCGCGCCCGAACCGCCTCAACTCGAGTGCGGCCAGCCTAGGCGTGCGCATCGACGTCCTCCTTCGGATCGCTGTTCCGGGCCTGCGTGCTGCTGTTCGCGTGGCTCTGCTCGCTGCTCTTCGCGCCGGTGTCCGTGCCGGCCTTACCGCCCGTCGCCGTGGTGTCCTCCGCCCCGGTCCGTACGACCACGCAGTCGTCGGGGGCGGTGCGGCAGACGGCCGCCACCGTCGTGCCCGCGCGCGTGAGCGAGCGCAGCAGCGCCCAGAGTTCGGCGCGCTCGGTGTCGGAGAGCTTGGTGTCGATGTCGTCGACGGCGAGCAGTCCGGGCCGGCCGAGCAGCGCCAGGGCGATGGACAGGCGCAGCTCCTGGGGTCGTTCCAGGTCGCGTACGGCCGTCCGGGAGCCCTTGGGCAGAGTTTCGAGGTCGAGCCCGGCGGCGGCGAGGGCCGCGTCGACGCGCAGCCGGGCCTCGTGCACGCGCTGGGTGCGGGGGCGCAGCAGCTCGCGAACGGAGTCGCCGAAGCGGCTCTGCAGCAGGGCCCGCTCCCGCAGATGCTCGCCGACGGTCAGCGCGGGCTCGAGATCGGTCACCCCGGCCACGTTGGCCACCGCGCTGACCCGGCGCAGCCTGGCCATGTGCCGGGGCAGCCGGAACCCCCCCACGGCGGCCGTCCCCTCGGTGGGCTTCATCCGTCCGGTGAGCGTGAGCAGCAGACAGGTCCGGCCGGAGCCGGACGGCCCCTCGATCGCGATGAGCGAGCCGGGTTCCGCGTCGACGGCGACGCCCCGGAAGGCCCACCCCCGCGGCCCCTTGAGCCCCAGGCCCTCTGCCCTGACGTCCACGCCGTCCGCGCCGTCCACAAGCCCCCCTGTCCCTTCGTGCCGGTGAAGCCATTTTTGCACTGACTGGTCAGTGCAAAAATAAGCCCGAACCCACGATCGATGCAAAGCCGCAGGTCAGAACGGATTGTCAGTGCCATACCTCACGATGGGCACATACGGCACCCATGCCGTCACCCAGACGACAGGAGGTTCGTCATGGCCAACCCGTCCGCAGCCGCCGCCCGCCGGCGCCGCGCCACCGGCCCTGCCCCCTCACTGACCGGCCCGGCGAGCGATGTGCACCCCGTGCTCCGCCGGGCCACGGCCCCGCCCGCCGCTCTCGACCTGCTCGCCCAGGCCCGCGCCGGACTGGACGAGGCCGCCGTCCTGGAAACGCCGAACGAGCGCTATGCGACGGCCCACCTCGCCGCCCTGCGCACCGCCGCCGCCGTGCTCGCCGCCCGCGGCCGCCCCGAGACCTCGCCCCGGCGCCGCGCCCGCATCCGCAGCGCCTGGGAGGTGCTGCCCGAGATCGCCCCCGAACTGACCGAGTGGAGCGCGCTGTTCGCCTCCGGCGCCGCCCGCCGCGCCCGCGCCGAGGCCGGCATCCAGGGCGCGGCCAGCCGCCGGGACGCCGACGACCTGATACGCGACGTGGCGATGTTCCTGCGCATCGTCGAGCGGATGCTCGTCCTCCAGCCGGTCCTGCCCCAGCCCCGCCAGGACCCGGGAGAACCGGGCGGCCCGAGAGCGCGCGATGACCTTCCGGACGCGGGCTGACCACCGCGGGTCCCGGCGTGCGAGACGCGCCGAGTCCGGCCCGCCTGCGGTGACCGGCGAAGCGGCGGAGGCAATAGGGTGGAGTCGCCTGAAGCCGTCCAGCCCTGCCGAGGAGTCAACCGCCGTGTCGGACCCGATGCGCCCGCCCGCCTCCCACCAGCACCCGCACCCGGCGTCGCCGCGCTCCGACACCCCCCGCTCCCGCGCCTCCCTGCGCACCGCCGTCGTCTGGGAGGTCCTCCAGGACGCCCTCGACCGCCGGGTCAAGGCCACGGGACGCGAGGCGCTGGACGTCCTCGACACCGGAGGCGGCAGCGGCAACTTCGCCGTGCCCCTCGCCCGGCTCGGCCACCGCGTCACCGTCGTCGACCCCAGCCCCAACGCGCTGTTCGCGCTGGAGCGCCGGGCCGCCGAGGCCGGCGTCGCCGACCGGGTCAAGGGCGTCCAGGGAGATGCGCACGGCCTGTTCGACGTGGTCGAGCGCGGGGGCTACGACGCCGTGCTGTGCCATGGCGTCCTGGAGTACGTGGACGACCCGGCCGAGGGCGTCCGCAACGCGGTTGCCGCGCTGCGCTCCGAAGGCGTCCTCAGCCTGCTCGCCGCGGGCCTCGGCGGCGCGGTGCTGGCCCGCGCCCTCGCCGGTCACTTCACGGAGGCCCGGCAGGCGCTGCAGGACCCCGAGGGCCGCTGGGGCTCCGGGGACCCGATGCCGCGCCGGTTCACCGCCGAGCAGCTCACCGCGCTCGTCGAGGGCGCGGGCCTCAGGGTCGGCGCCGTGCACGGCGTGCGGGTCTTCGCCGACCTGGTGCCCGGAGTCCTCGTGGACACCGAGCCCGGCGCCCTCGACGCACTCCTCAAGCTGGAGTCCGCGGCGGCCGAGCTACCCGCCTTCCACTCCGTCGCCACCCAGCTGCACGTGCTCGGCCAGACGCCGGGTGCCGCCGAGGGCTGAGCGCACCGCCGTGACCCGCCGCTGATCAGGGGCTCGTCGGCGGATGGAGTACGCCACAAGCCCCCCGATCGTGGGGTTTGCGCCGTATGATCGAGGTAAGCCGCCCGGCATGACGGGTCGGCCGCCGGGGAATGCAAGCCTCAGCGAGCCGCGACAGCCATGACGGACTCCGGTTGGCCAATTGGCGTAGAGGGGCGGGTTTCACGGGGGCGATTCCCTGCCTATCCTGAAGGGACCCCCCGGGTCGCCCCGGCGACTGCACGATGAGGAGGACTCCGTGCCGCTCTCGGAGCACGAGCAGCGCATGCTCGAGCAAATGGAGCGAGCGCTGTACGCCGAAGATCCCAAGTTCGCGTCGGCGCTTGAGGGAAACGGGCTGCGGACGTACACCCGGCGGCGGGTCTACCAGGCGGTCGCGGGCTTCCTCGTGGGTATCGCGCTCCTCATGGCCGGAATGGTCGCACAGCTGATCTGGGTCAGCGTGGTGGGTTTCCTCGTCATGCTGGGCTGTGCCGTACTCGCGGTCACCGGCTGGCGCAAGGCGCCCAAGCCGGGCGAACAGCCGGCGGGCGCCGTCCGACGCCCGGTGCGGCCGAAGCGCTCCATGATGGACCGCATCGAGGAGCGCTGGCAGCGCCGCCGGGACGGACAGGGGCAGTAGCAGCAGCCGTCCGGCGGCTTCGAGGAAGCGACCGGACGATGACGTCGACAGACACAGACAACGGGTGAGGGGCGGCCACCAGCGGTGGCCGCCCCTCACCCGTTGTCTCAGCCCCGCTGCTGCGACGGCCGGCGCAGGCCGGGCCGGGCCCCCGCGAGCCGGGCCCTGAGCGCCGACCAGCGGGCCGACGCCGCCCACAGCACCCGTACCGACGAGCGGGGCAGGAGCAGCGCCCGCAGCCGCGCGCCCGCGCTCACCGTGCCGCGCAGTCCCGCGATCACCCGGCGCACGTCCTCGGCCGCACCCGCCGCCGGACGCGGCCGGGGCGCGTACAGCGCCTGCTCCACCGCGTCCGCGAGCCGGTGCACCGCGGCACCGGCCGCCGGATCCAGCCGGCCCCGCCCGGCGATCCGGGCGGCCGCCCGGCGCGGGGTCAGGGACTCGTCGGGCGCGATGCCGTGGTCCCAGGCGCTGTCCGTCAACTCCTGCCAGGCCGCCAGGGTGTGCGCGACCGCGCCCTCCTCGGTCCGGGCGTGCCCGCCGAGCCGCACCGCACGCACCCGCAGCCGCCACAGCATCGGCGCCAGCGGAACCGCCAGGACCACCAGCGCGGCCAGACCGATCAGCAGATACCACCACGGGCCCGCGCCACCGCCGCCGCTGTGCGGGGCCGCCGCCGCGGACGCGGTGTCGCAGCCCTGCACCCTGGCCAGGTCGGGCGCGCAGCTCTGGCCCTGCGAGGCCGACGCCGAGGGCGCCGCGGACGCCTCGTGCGACGGCAGGTCCGGGTTGGGCAGCGAGGTGCCGGGCGTGTCCGACTGGGTGTACGACGGCATGGTGCCCCGGGTCGGGGTCGGCTCGAAGCGGGTCCAGCCCACGCCTTCGAAGTACAGCTCGGGCCAGGCGTGCGCGTCCTTCTGGCTCACCGTGACCGTGCCGTCGGCCTGCGGGGTGCCGGGCGCGAAGCCCACCGCGACCCGGGCCGGGATGCCGAGGGTGCGGGCCATCGCCGCCATGGCGAAGGAGAAGTGGACGCAGAAGCCCTCCTTCTTCTTCAGGAAGGTCGCGATGGCGTTCGGACCGCGGCCGACCTCCACCTGGGTGTCGTACTGGAAGCCGCCCGAGACCGCGAAGTAGTCCTGGAGCTTGACCGCCTCCTCGTAGTGGCTCCGGGCGCCCGCCGTGATCTGCCGGGCGGTCCTGGCCACCACCTTCGGCACCGAGGACGGCACCTTCGTGTACTCCCGCTCCAGGGCGGAGGGCGGCTCGGGCGCCGTGGCCAGTTGCGCCGCGGTCGGCCGCACGTCCAGGCTGGTCACCTGGTAGGTCTCGCCGCGCGTGGTCTGGCCGTGGTCGCCGACGAGCGTCATCCCGACCGGCTCGTAACGCCAGCGGCCGCCGATCCTCACCCTGCTCGGCGGGTACGGCATCGGCAGCCAGTCCTGGGCGTACCAGTCCGACGCCGAGACCGTCGTCGTCTCCGTGGCCCGCTTGACGTCCCCGGCGAGGCCGATGGGGGTGGGAAACCGGTCCGGTACGCCGACGATGTGCCGCTGGGCCGGCTTCCACGTGGTGCCGTCGAAGTCGTCCAGGGACACTATCCGCAGATACAGGTCCGAGATGTCGGTCGAGCTGGTCCTCAGGGACAGCACCTGGCGGTCGGTGTTCGTGTTCAGGCTGTCGCGCAGGGACACCAGGGGGTTGACCGCGGAGATCGTGCCGCCGTTGCCGTCGCCCGCTCCCACGCCCGTGCCGGCGGCGTCCAGCAGGCCTCCCTGCATCGCGGGCAGGGCGAGCGGCACCACCAGGGCCGCGCCGAGCGCGAGCGCGCCGATCCGGCGTCCGGCGCGCACCGGGGCCACCGCGCTGCTCTCCGTGGTCCCCGCGGAGCGGGGCGCGCCGCCGAAGACCCGGCCCCACTGCGCCAGCCGGTCCCGGCCCTCCGCGAGCAGCAGCATCAGATAACCGGCCGCCGCCACCAGGAACCACAGCCAGTCCGCCCCGCCGCCGGACAGCCCGGCGGCCACCGAGTACAGCGCGAGCAGCGGCAGCCCGGCCGGGGCCGCGCTGCGGAAGGTCACCGCGAGCGTGTCCACCAGCAGACCGATCAGCAGCACCCCGCCGATCAGCATCAGCTTGATGCCGTCGGTCAGCGGCGCCGGTATCGCGTACTCGCTGACGTCGTTCGAGCCCTGCTGGAGCAGGTCGCCGAAGTGCCGGAAGGCGTCCGGGCCCGGCAGCAGCCCGATGACCGCGTGCTCCCGCGCGAAGACCAGGGTCAGCAGCACCAGCGTGACCAGCGCCTGCGCCAGCACCGTCATGGTCCGGCCCAGCGGCACCCGGCGGGCCGCCGCGCCCACCCCGGTCTGCACCGCGAGCAGCGGGACGAGCTGCAGCAGCCACGTCGGCGCGGCCACCAGGGGCAGCAGCGCGCAGGACGCCATCAGTGTGGCCGCCGCCGCGCACAGGGCCAGTCGTGCCCGCCCGCTCATCGCGTCGCCTCCGCGCTTATCGTGGCCAGGCCTGAGCGCTCCCGGTCGGCCTGCTGCCACAGCGCGTTCAGCGCGCCGC
>NZ_JBEYEY010000006.1:0-365212 GCF_040703635.1 Streptomyces sp. NPDC007189 | reverse complement strand
CCGCCGCGGGGCACGCTCAGTGTGGCCGCCGCCGCGCACAGCGCCAGTCGTGCCCGCCCGCTCATCGCGTCGCCTCCGCGCTCATCGTGGCCAGGCCTGAGCGCTCCCGGTCGGCCTGCTGCCACAGCGCGTTCAGCGCGCCGCCGCGGGGCACGCTCAGTGTGGCCGCCGCCGCGCACAGCGCCAGTCGTGCCCGCCCGCTCATCGCGTCGCCTCCGCGCTCATCGTGGCCAGGCCCGAGCGCTCCCGGTCGGCCTGCTGCCACAGCGCGTTCAGCGCGCCGCCGCGGGGCACGCTCAGCGCGGTCCAGCCGGCCTCGCGCAGCATGCGCAGCCGCTCGGCGTGCGGATCGCCAGGCCGCGGCACGTCGGTCGCCTCCCGGGCCCAGGTGTCCGGGTCCAGCAGGAAGGCGACGGCGCCGCCGCTGCGCCGGCTCATCCTGGCGACCGTCGCCGCCTGCTCCTCGTCCAGGTCGCCCAGGAAGGCGATCAGCAGGCCCTCGTTGCCACCGCGCAGCATGTCGTACGCCCGGGACAGGCCCGTGCCGTCGGAGTGGTCGATCACCGCGAGGGTGTCCATCATCAGCCCGGCCGCCTCCGCGGTCTCCTGGCCGGCGCCCGCGAACCCGTCGGCGCCCGCACCGGGCACCATGCTGCCGCTGTCGGTCAACAGCCGTACCGAGAAGCCGCGTTCCAGCATGTGCACCAGCACCGAGGCGGTGCCGGAGACGGCCCACTCGAAGGCCGAGTCGGGGCCCGCACCCTCGTAGGCGCCGCCCCGGGTGTCCAGCAGGACCGTGCACCTCGAGCGCCGGGGCTGCTCCTCGCGCCGCACCATCAGCTCGCCGTAGCGCGCGGTGGACCGCCAGTGCACCCGGCGCAGATCGTCGCCGTAGCGGTAGCCGCGCGGGATCACGTCGTCCTCGCCGGCCAGAGCCAGGGAGCGCTGCCGCCCGTCGCCGTACCCCTTCGCCTCGCCGCTGAAGCGGACCGGGAGGAGCGGCTCCACGCGCGGGATGACCGTGAGGGTGTCGAACGTGGAGAAGGAACGGGTCAGTTCGCACATCCCGAACGGGTCCGTCAGCCGCAGTTGCAGCGGGCCCAGCGGATAGCGGCCGCGCAGATCGGAGCGGACCCGGTAGGACACCTCGCGGCGGCCGCCCGGCTCCACCCGGTCCAGCACGAACCGGGGGCGCGGCCCGAGGACGTACGGCACCCGGTCCTGGAGCATCAGCAGGCCGGTGGGCAGCCGGGAGACGTTGTCCATCCGCAGGTGCACCCGGGCCTCGCTGCCGGCCGGCACGCGCGCGGGGGAGAGGCGGCGGGTGCCGGCCACCCGGTAGCGCGTGCGGTAGACCACGGTCGCGCAGATCAGGGGCAGCGCGGCCAGCAGCAGACCGACCCGCAGCAGATCCCGCTGGCCGAGGACGTACGCGCAGATGGCGGCGGCGATCCCGGCCGCCAGGAAGGAGCGGCCACGGGTGGTCAGGCCCGCGAGGGCCGTGCGCACGCCGCCCGCGTCCTCGCGGCCGGCCTCCGTCTGCCCGGCCCCCCCGGGGCCCATCACAGACTCCGCGGGGGCTGCTGGGGATACGCCGGAGCGCCCCGCCCGAGACCGCCGAAGCCGCTCTGCCGGCCCGGCGCGGCGGGCACCGGCGTCTGCTGGAGGATCTCCTGCACGACCTGCTCGGCCGTACGGCGGTTCAGCTGGGCCTGGGCGGTGGGCAGCAGGCGGTGTGCGAGGACGGCGACGGCGAGCGCCTGGACGTCGTCCGGCAGCGCGTACTCCCGGCCGGCCAGGGCCGCGGACGCCTTCGCCGCGCGCAGCAGGTGCAGCGTCGCGCGCGGGGAGGCGCCGAGTCTGAGGTCGGGGTGCGTGCGGGTGGCGGCGACCAGCTCCACCGCGTACCGCCGGACCGGCTCGGCGACGTGCACCCCGCGCACCGCGTCGATCAGCTTCACGATCTCGTGGGCGTGCGCCACCGGCTGCAGGTCCTGAAGCGGACTGACTCCGCCGTGGACGTCGAGCATCTGCAACTCGGCCTCCACGCTGGGATAGCCGACGGAGACGCGGGCCATGAAGCGGTCGCGCTGGGCCTCGGGCAGCGGGTAGGTGCCCTCCATCTCGACCGGGTTCTGCGTGGCCACCACCATGAAGGGGCTGGGCAGTTCGTAGGTCTGCCCGTCGATGGTGACCTGCCGCTCCTCCATGGACTCCAGAAGCGCCGACTGGGTCTTGGGCGAGGCGCGGTTGATCTCGTCGCCGATCACGATCTGCGCGAAGACCGCGCCCGGCTTGAACTCGAAGTCCCGGCGCTGCTGGTCCCAGATGGACACCCCGGTGATGTCCGACGGCAGCAGGTCGGGCGTGAACTGGATGCGACGCACCGAGCAGTCGATGGACCGCGCCAGCGCCTTGGCCAGCATCGTCTTGCCCACGCCGGGGACGTCCTCGATCAGCAGGTGGCCCTCGGCGAGCAGCACGGTCAGCGCGAGCCGTACGACCTCGGGCTTGCCCTCGATCACGCCCTCGACGGACGCGCGCACCCGCTCGACCGTGGCCGTCAGGTCGTCCCCCACCCTCGAATACGCTCGGGCGGGGGCGCCCCCATGGCTCGCTGGATCGTCATAGGTCGACACCCGGCCCTCCTCGGCCCCGTACTTTCCGGGCCGACGCTGTCTGCGAAACCGGCCCACCCCGAAACACGGACACCGCGCGGGAAAAGTTCCGCGCGACGCCACACCCCGCATTCTTGCTGCCGTTACCGATTCGTGTCACTCGCCTGTGGACAACTGCCCGCAGGATGTCGGTGTTACGTCTTTTTCGATCCCGGTTTCGATGCGGGGCGGGCGGGATGTCCCCGGGGCGGCCGGCCGGGGCGGCCGGTCAGGCCGGGTCGACCTCGCGCAGCCGACCCGTGCGCACGTCGAACACGAAACCGCGCACGTCGTCGGTGTGCAGCAGGAACGGCGAGGTGCGCACCCGCTGCATGGACTGGCGGACGTCCTGGTCGACGTCCCGGAAGGCCTCCACCGCCCAGGCCGGCCGCTGGCCGACCTCCATCTCCAGGTCGTGCCGGAAGTCCTCGGTGATGGACTCCATGCCGCAGCCGGTGTGGTGGATGAGGACCACGCTGCGGGTGCCGAGCGCGCGCTGGCTGATGGTCAGGGAGCGGATCACGTCGTCGGTGACCACACCGCCCGCGTTGCGGATGGTGTGACAGTCGCCGAGCTGCAGGCCGAGCGCCTTGTGCAGGTCGAGCCGGGCGTCCATGCAGGCCACGACCGCGACCTTGAGCACGGGGCGGGCGTCCATGCCCGGGTCGGTGAACTCGGCGGCGTACGCCTGGTTCGCCGCGACCAGGCGGTCCGTCACGGTGCCGCCGTCCGTTATGGCGCCTTCGGATCCAGTGGGAGCTGCTGCGGAAGTCGTCATACTCATGACGTTACTGGTCACCGCCGGTGCCGTCTCCCGGTGAGAGCGGGACAAAAAACGTCATCGCGGCGTGTTGTGAGCCACTCCACAGGGAGGGCAAACCTGCTCCGAGCGGGTGAACCCCGTCGAATCCCGGCTCCCGCCCCGATGCGGCGGGCGACGCGCAGGCCGGTTGATTGACCGCGAGACACCGTGGACTAAAGTGGCGCGAAGCGGGAGGCGTGGCTCTCCCTGCTGGTGAAACCCCCGGAGACCCCGGCTCGCCCCCGGACCGTCTCCCCACGTGCGCGGCGCGTACGTACGGCTCGGCCTCCTCCCGCTCCCGGTCCGGCTGACGCTTCCGGCGCCGGCAGGCCTTTCCTCGACGAGCTGGCGGGGACCCGGCGGTGCGTGCGGCCCGCGCCGGACGACGAGAGGCCCCCAGACGATGAACGAGCGCGAAGCGCTTCCGCGTGAGAGCGGTGGTGGGCGACAGGAGGGACAGGGCCGGCACGTCCCGGTGATGCTCCAGCGGTGCCTGGATCTGCTGGCGCCCGCCCTGGAGTGCCCAGGAGCGGTGGTCGTCGACTGCACCCTCGGCCTCGGCGGACACAGCGAGGCGCTGCTGGCCCGGTTCCCCGAGGCCCGGCTGATCGGGCTCGACCGGGACAAGGAGGCGCTGCGGCTGTCCGGCGAGCGGCTGGCGCCCTACGGCGAGCGCGCCACCCTCGTGCACGCCGTCTACGACGAACTGCCCGAGGTGCTGCGCCGGCTCCGAATCGCGCGCGTGCAGGGCGTCCTGTTCGACCTCGGGGTCTCCTCCATGCAGCTGGACGAGGCCGGGCGCGGCTTCGCCTACGCCCAGGACGCGCCCCTGGACATGCGGATGGACCAGACGACCGGCATCAGCGCCGCCGAGGTCCTCAACACCTACCCGGCGGGCGAACTCGTGCGGATCCTGCGCGCGTACGGCGAGGAGAAGCAGGCCAAGCGGATCGTGTCCGCGATCGTGCGCGAGCGCGAGAAGGAGCCGTTCAGCAACAGCGCTCGGCTGGTGGAGCTGATCCGCGACGCGCTGCCGCAGGCCGCCAAGCGCACCGGCGGCAACCCGGCCAAGCGCACCTTCCAGGCGCTGCGCATCGAGGTCAACGGCGAACTGTCCGTCCTGGAGCGGGCGATCCCGGCCGCGGTGAAGGCCCTGGACGTCGGCGGCCGCATCGCCGTGCTGTCGTACCACTCGCTGGAGGACCGTCTGGTCAAGCAGGTCTTCGCGGCCGGCGCGGCCTCCACCGCACCCCCCGGCCTGCCGGTCGTGCCGGAGCGCTACCAGCCGCGGCTCAAGCTGCTCACCCGGGGTGCCGAACTTCCCACCGAGGAAGAGGTCGCCGAGAACCGCCGGGCCGCCCCGGCCAGGCTGCGCGGCGCGGAACGCATCAGGGAGGACGCCGAGTGACCGAGACGGGCCGGTTGGATTCCCGAACCGATGGGGGCAGCCGCGTGGACTCCCCGCCCGACCGGGGCGCCTGTGCGGGTTCCCGGGCCGGCCGGGGGCGCCGGAGGGACCCCCGGGCACGACGAGGAGGCTCCGCGGGCTTCCGGACCCGCCGGGGGAGCCGTGCGTAGGAAACCCCAGCTGAAGGGGCGCGCCGCCCGGCTCGCGCGGCTCCTCCCGGCCGGCCGGGCCCGGGCCGCCCGCACCCCGTTCGTGCTGCTCGTCGTCCTGCTCCTCGGCGGCGGCCTGATCGGGCTGCTGATGCTCAACTCCGCCCTCAGCGAAGGCTCGTTCAAGCTCGCCGACCTGCAGAAGCAGACGAAGAACCTCACCGACGAGGAACAGGCGCTGCAGCGGGACATCGACGCCTACTCGTCCCCCGACGCCCTCCAGCGCCGCGCCCGCCAGCTCGGCATGGTCCCCGGCGGCGACCCGGCCTTCCTCGGCCCCGACGGCAGGGTCAAGGGCGTCCCGAGCCCCGCCCCCGAGTCCGCCGCCTTCAGCGACCCGGTCGCCCCCGAGGTCCTGACCCCGGCCCCCGACCCCTCCCTGCCCCCGGCCACACCCGGCGCCCCCGCCTCGGCCGTCCCCGCCCCGGCCACGCCCGGCGCCGCCACACCGCTCCAGGGACTGACCCAGCCCACCCCCTCGGTCTCCGCGGCGGCCGTACCCCCGCCCCCCGCCAGATCCCAGCCCACCCCCACCCCGACCCCCGGCAGGTGACGGAAGTGTCCGACAGGGAACCGCCGCGCCGACGTGTGCCCGGGCCCGCCAGGCCGCCGCGGCCGAGGAGTGCCGCGCGGCGGCAGCCCGTGCCCGGCGCCCGTCCGGCCCGGCGCCCGAGCGGGGCCCGCCCCATGCCCGCGCCCCCGCTCCGGCTCGGCAGCCCCCGGCCCCGGCTGCGCATGGTCAGCCTCACGCTCACCCTGGTCCTGATCGCCTTCGTGGTACGGCTGCTCCAGGTGCAGGGCGTCGACGCGAGCGCGTACGCCGCGCGGGCCGAGCAGAACCGGTATGTCGTGCACACGCTGGCCGCCGAGCGCGGCGGGATCACCGACCGCAACGGCGTGGCCCTCGCCATCAGCGAGGACGCCTACGACATCACGGCCGACCCGACGATGTTCAGCAGGAAACAGCTGAAGATCGGTGACGGCCCGGAGCAGGCCGCCGCGCTGCTCTCGCCGATCCTTGGGCAGAGCCAGGCCGACCTCGTGAAGAAGCTGCGGCCGAAGAACCCCGACTCCCGCTACGCCCGGCTCGCCACCCGGCAGACCCCGCAGGTCTGGAAGCAGATCAAGGACCTGAAGACCGCGCTCGCCGACAAGGCCGAGACCGACAAGAACACCGTCAACGTGCTCGCCGGCGTCTTCGCCGACCCCAGCAGCCAGCGCGTGTACCCCAACGGCGACCTCGCCGCCGGGATACTGGGCTGGGTCAACGCCGACGGCAAGGGCGGCGGCGGCATCGAGCAGGAGCTGAACAAGCAGCTCACGGGGAAGGACGGCAAGATCCGGTACGCCCAGTCGGGCGGCCGCGAGGTGCCGACCGCAGGCTCCAACGAGACGCCCGCCGTGCCCGGTTCCGACGTCGAGCTGACCATCGACCGCGACATCCAGTGGGCCGCGCAGAACGCCATCACCGAGCAGGTGAAGAAGTCCAGGGCCGACCGCGGTTACGTCATCGTCCAGGACACCCGCACCGGCCAGATCCTGGCCATGGCCAACGCGCCCGGCTTCGACCCCAACGACCTGTCGAAGGCCGACGGCGCCGCCCTGGGCAACGCCGCCCTGCAGGACGCCTACGAGCCCGGCTCCACCGCCAAGGTGATGTCCATGGCGGCCGTGCTGCAGGAGAACGCGGCGACGCCGCTCACCCACGTCGTCGTACCCAACCGGCTGCACCGCGGCGACCGGCTCTTCTCCGACGACGTCGACCACGGC
The DNA here is from genome assembly GCF_040703635.1 of Streptomyces sp. NPDC007189. Classification (NCBI taxonomy): domain Bacteria; kingdom Bacillati; phylum Actinomycetota; class Actinomycetes; order Kitasatosporales; family Streptomycetaceae; genus Streptomyces; species Streptomyces sp. NPDC007189. The sequence goes on along the minus strand of NZ_JBEYEY010000006.1, from coordinate 358,366 downwards.
ACCTGGTACCTCACGCTGAACGGCGTCCTCGCCAAGTCCAGCAACATCGGCACCATCCTGGCCACCGGCCAGCTCGGCAAGACGCAGCCCGAGGCCAACAAGGTCCTCTACTCGTACCTGCGCAGGTTCGGCATCGGCGGCTACACCGGGCTCGGCTTCCCCGGCGAGACGCCCGGCATCCTCGCGCCGTACCAGAAGTGGTCCACCTCGCAGCAGTACACGATTCCTTTCGGCCAGGGTTTCTCCCTCAACGCGATGCAGGCCGCCTCCGTGTACTCGACCATCGCCAACGGCGGGGTGCGGATCCAGCCGACCCTGGTGCGCGGCACCAAGGGTCCCGACGGGCGCTTCACCCCCGCGCCCAGGCCCAAGCAGACGCGGGTGGTCAGCGAGAAGACCGCCAAGACGCTGGCGCAGATGCTGGAGTCCGTGGTGGACGACGAGCAGGGCACCGGCGCCAAGGCGCGCATCCCCGGCTACAACGTCGCCGGCAAGACCGGCACGGCCAACCGTGTGGATCCGGCCACCGGCCGGTACCGCGGCTACACGTCGTCGTTCGCCGGTTTCGCGCCCGCCGACAACCCCCGGATCACCGTCTACTGCGCCATCCAGAACGCCACCTCGGGCAACTACTTCGGCGGCCAGATCTGCGGCCCCATCTACAAGCAGGTGATGGAGTTCGCCCTGAAGACCCTCCAGGTGCCGCCGACCGGCGCGCCGGCCGCGAACCTGCCCGTCGACTACAAGCCCTGATCAGCACCGGAACACCAGGAACGAACCCGTGACGACGATCACCCCGGACCCCGGGAACCAAGGCGCCCGCAGCCCCTCGCTTCGCTCCGGACGGGGTACGCCCGGTACGCTCACCGCCGTGCCACACGCTGATCAGTCCCAAACCACCCAGAAAGGCGCTTCCGTGACATACCCGGGACCGCCGCGACCGGTCGAGGTCTCCGCCACACCCCTTGCGGAACTGGCCGATCAGCTGGGTGCCGCCGCTCCTGAGGCCGACGCCGGGATCACGGGGATCACCCACGACTCGCGCGCCGTCCGCCCCGGCGACCTGTACGCCGCCCTCCCGGGCGCCCGCCTGCACGGCGCCGACTTCGTCACCCAGGCCGCCGGGCTCGGCGCGGCCGCCGTGCTCACCGACCCGACGGGCGCCGAGCGCGCCGCCGCCACCGGGCTGCCGGTCCTGGTCGTCGACGACCCGCGCGGGCGGATGGGCGAGCTGGCGGCGACGATCTACGGCCACCCGGGCCGCGACCTGCTCCAGATCGGCATCACCGGCACCTCCGGCAAGACCACCACCGCCTACCTCGTCGAGGGCGGGCTGAGGACCGCGAAGTCCACCGGTCTCGTCGGCACGGTCGAGATGCGCATCGGCGACGAGCGCATCAAGTCCGAGCGCACCACCCCCGAGGCCACCGACCTGCAGGCCCTGTTCGCCGTCATGCGCGAGCGTGGCGTCGAGGCGGTCGCCATGGAGGTCTCCAGCCACGCCCTGGTGCTCGGCCGGGTCGACGGCTGCGTCTTCGACGTCGCCGTGTTCACCAACCTCAGCCCGGAACACATGGAGTTCCACTCCGACATGGAGGACTACTTCCGGGCCAAGGCACAGTTGTTCACGCCGGAGCGCAGCAAACTGGGTGTGGTCAACGCCGACGACGAGTACGGCCGCCGGCTCGCCCAGGAGGCCACCGTGCCGGTCGTCACCTACTCCGCCGAGGGCCACCCCGACGCCGACTGGCGCGCCGAGCACGTCCAGGTCGGCCCCATGGACTCGACGTTCACCGTGCTCGGCCCGAACGGCGAGCGGATCCAGGCCAAGTCGCCGCTGCCGGGCCCCTTCAACGTGGCGAACACCCTCGCCGCCGTCGTCGCCCTCGCCGCCGCCGGTCTCGACCCGCAGACCGCCGCCGACGGCGTCGCCGCCGTCCCGGGCGTCCCCGGCCGGCTGGAGCGCGTCGACGCCGGGCAGCCCTACCTCGCGGTCGTCGACTACGCCCACAAGACCGACGCCGTCGAGTCCGTGCTCAAGGCGCTGCGCAAGGTCACCAAGGGCCGGCTGCACGTCGTCCTCGGCTGCGGCGGCGACCGCGACCGGACCAAGCGGGCGCCGATGGGCGCCGCCGTGGCCCGGCTCGCCGACACGGCCGTACTGACCTCCGACAACCCCCGCTCCGAGGACCCGCTCGCGATCCTCGCGACCATGCTCCAGGGCGCCGCCTCGGTGCCCGCGCACGAGCGCGGCGAGGTGCTCCTGTTCGAGGACCGGGCCGCCGCGATCGCCGCCGCCGTGGGGCGCGCCCGGGCCGGCGACACCGTGCTGGTCGCGGGCAAGGGCCACGAGCAGGGCCAGGACATCGCCGGCGTGGTCCGTCCCTTCGACGACCGCCAGGTGCTCCGCGAAGCCATCCAGAAGACCCAGGGATGAAAATCCCGAAGATCCAGGGGATGAACTTGTGATCGCCCTCTCCCTCGCCGAGATCGCAGCAGTCGTCGGCGGGCAGACGCACGACATACCGGATCCGTCCGTCCAGGTCACGGGACCGGTCGTCCGGGACTCCCGTGACGTGGCGCCCGGCAGCCTGTTCGTCGCCTTCGTCGGCGAACGCGTGGACGGCCACGACTTCGCCGCGCAGGTGATCGAGGCCGGCGCGGCCGCCGTACTGGCGTCCCGACCGGTCGGCGTGCCCGCGATCGTGGTCGAGGACGTGCAGACCGCGCTCGGCGCCCTCGCCCGGCACGTCGTACGCCGGCTCGGCGCGACCCTCGTCGCCCTGACCGGCTCGGCGGGCAAGACCAGCACCAAGGACCTGATCGCCCAGGTCCTCGGGCGCAAGGCGCCGACGGTGTTCACGCCCGGCTCGCTCAACAACGAGATCGGGCTGCCGCTGACCGCCCTGTCCGCCACCGAGGAAACCCGGTTCCTGGTACTGGAGATGGGCGCCCGCGGGATCGGGCACATCCGCTACCTCACCGAGCTGACCCCGCCGCGGATCGGTCTGGTCCTCAACGTCGGCACCGCCCACATCGGCGAGTTCGGCGGCCGGGAGCAGATCGCCCAGGCCAAGGGCGAGTTGGTGGAGGCGCTGCCCGCCGCCGACGAGGGCGGGATCGCGGTCCTCAACGCCGACGACCCGCTGGTGCGGGCCATGGCCTCCCGTACCAAGGCGAAGGTGGTCCTTTTCGGAGAGTCGGCCGAAGCGGACGTACGCGCCGAGAACGTGCGACTCACGGACAGCGGACAGCCGTCCTTCAGGCTTCACACACCCTCCGGTGCAAGCGATGTGACCATGCGCCTGTACGGTGAGCACCACGTGTCGAACGCGCTCGCCGCGGCCGCCGTCGCCCATGAGCTGGGCATGTCCGCGGAAGAGATCGCCACCGCGCTCTCCGAGGCGGGCTCCCTCTCCCGCTGGCGCATGGAGGTCACCGAGCGCCCGGACGGCGTGACCATCGTCAACGACGCCTACAACGCCAACCCCGAGTCCATGCGGGCCGCCCTTCGGGCGCTCGCGGCCATGGGCAAGGGGCGCCGCACGTGGGCGGTGCTCGGCAAGATGGCCGAGCTGGGGGACGAGGCGCTCGCCGAGCACGACGCCGTCGGACGGCTCGCCGTCCGGCTCAACGTCAGCAAGCTCGTCGCCGTCGGGGGGATTGAGGCCTCCTGGCTGCAACTGGGCGCATATAACGAGGGTTCGTGGGGTGAGGAGTCGGTGCACGTGTCCGACGCACAGGCGGCGATCGACCTGTTGCGCAGCGAGTTGCGCCCGGGGGACGTCGTGCTCGTGAAGGCGTCCCGTTCGGTGGGTCTGGAGAGCGTTGCCCAGGCGCTCGCCGAGACCGGTGCCGAGGGCGAGGTTGCCGCCCGATGATGAAGCAGATCCTGTTCTCAGGAGTCATTGGCCTCTTCCTGACGCTGATCGGCACCCCGCTGCTGATCAAGCTCCTCGCCCGCAAGGGCTACGGCCAGTACATCCGTGACGACGGACCGCGCGAGCACGCCAGCAAGCGCGGTACGCCGACCATGGGCGGTATCGCCTTCATCCTGGCGACCATCGCGGCGTACTTCCTGAGCAAGCTCATCACCGGTTACCCGCCCACCTACTCCGGGCTGCTCGTCCTCGGCCTGATGTTCGGCATGGGCCTGGTCGGCTTCCTCGACGACTACATCAAGATCGTCAAGCGGCGTTCGCTGGGCCTGCGGGCCAAGGCGAAGATGGCCGGCCAGCTCATCGTCGGCATCTCCTTCGCGGTGCTGTCGCTGATGTTCTCCGACGCGCGCGGCAACACCCCGGCCTCCACCAAGCTGTCCTTCATCACCGACTTCGGCTGGTCGATCGGCCCGGTGCTGTTCGTGATCTGGGCGCTGTTCATGATCCTCGCGATGTCGAACGGCGTGAACCTCACCGACGGTCTGGACGGCCTGGCCACCGGCGCCTCCGTGCTCGTCTTCGGCGCCTACACGTTCATCGGCGTCTGGCAGTTCCAGGAGTCCTGCGCCAACGCGCAGACCCTGACCAACCCGGCCGCCTGCTACGAGGTGCGCGACCCGCTCGACCTCGCGGTGATCGCCTCCGCGCTGATGGGCGCCTGCCTGGGCTTCCTGTGGTGGAACACCTCGCCGGCGAAGATCTTCATGGGTGACACCGGCTCGCTCGCCCTCGGCGGCGTCCTCACCGGCCTGGCCATCCTCTCCCGCACGGAGCTGCTGCTGGCCATCATGGGCGGCCTGTTCGTCCTCATCACCATGTCGGTCGTCATCCAGGTCGGCTCCTTCCGGCTCACCGGAAAGCGCGTCTTCCGGATGGCACCGCTCCAGCACCACTTCGAACTCAAGGGCTGGTCCGAAGTCCTGGTGGTGGTCCGCTTCTGGATCATCCAGGGCATCTGTGTCATCGTCGGACTGGGCCTCTTCTACGCAGGATGGGCAGCGGACAAGTGACCCCCACCTCGGAGCTTGCCGACTTCCAGGGCAAGCGCGTCACCGTCGCCGGGCTCGGCGTCTCCGGCATCCCGGCGGCGAAGGCGCTGCACGCGCGCGGGGCGATCGTCACGGTCGTCAACGACGGCGACGACGCACGCGCGCGTGAACAGGCCGCGGAGCTCCAGGCGCTCGGCATCACCGTGCGCCTCGGTGACGGCGCGACCCTGCCGCAGGGCACCGAGCTGATCGTCACCGCGCCCGGCTGGAAGCCCGACAAGCCGCTGTTCCAGGCGGCCGAGAAGGCCGGTGTGCCCGTCTGGGGCGATGTGGAGCTGGCCTGGCGGCTGCGCGGCCCCGGCGCGGCCCCCTGGCTCGCCGTCACGGGCACCAACGGCAAGACCACCACCGTCCAGATGCTCGCGTCGATCCTGAAGGCCGCCGGGCTGCGCACGGCCGCCGTCGGCAACATCGGCGTCTCCCTGCTGGACGTGGTCCTCGGCGAGGAGGAGTACGACGTCCTCGCCGTGGAGCTGTCCAGCTACCAGCTGCACTGGGCGCCCTCGCTGCGCGCCCACTCGGCCGCGGTCCTCAACCTCGCCCCGGACCACCTCGACTGGCACGGCTCCATGGAGGCGTACGCGCGCGACAAGGGCCGCATCTACGAAGGCAATCGGGTCGCCTGCGTCTACAACGCGGCCGACAAGCGCACCGAGGAGCTGGTGCGCGAGGCCGACGTCGAGGAGGGCTGCCGTGCCGTCGGCTTCACCCTCGGCACCCCCGCGCCCTCCCAACTCGGCGTCGTGGACGGCATCCTGGTCGACCGCGCCTTCGTGGCGGACCGGCAGAAGAACGCCCAGGAGCTGGCCGAGGTCTGCGACGTCAACCCGCCGGCCCCGCACAACATCGCCAACGCCCTTGCCGCGGCGGCCCTCGCGCGTGCCTTCGGGGTGCCCGCCAGGGCCGTACGCGAGGGCCTGCGGGCCTTCCGGCCGGACGCGCACCGCATCGCGCACGTCGCCGACCTCGACGGGGTGGCGTACGTGGACGACTCCAAGGCGACCAACACCCATGCCGCGGAAGCCTCGTTGGCGGCATATGAACCGATCGTATGGATTGCGGGCGGTCTGGCGAAGGGCGCGACCTTCGACGAGCTGGTCGCCAAGTCGGCCAAGCGGCTGCGCGGCGCCGTCCTGATCGGCGCCGATCGTGCCCTGATCCGCGACGCCCTCGCGCGACACGCGCCGGAAGTCCCCGTGGTCGACGTCGACCGGACCGACACTGGGGCGATGCTCCAGGCGGTGACGGAAGCGAAGCGGCTCGCACAGCCCGGCGACACGGTGCTGCTGGCCCCGGCATGCGCCTCCATGGACATGTTCACCAACTACAACCAGCGCGGTGACGCGTTCGCGGCGGCGGTCCGCGAACTCGAAGCGGGCGCCTGACCGCGGGTCTCGGCCACACAGGGTGCTTCGGGACCCTCGAAGGAACGGGAGACTCGGATGTGGCTGAGGTCGGGAGGAGCCGGTGATGTCCGGTAGCCGTACAGGTCGTCCTCCGGCCGGGCGGGCCGTCAAGCGGCCCCCCGCGCCGCGCCTTCCGCGCGAGAACCCCGTACAGCGCCTCTACACCCGCGCCCGCCGGGCCTGGGACCGGCCGCTGACCGCCTACTACCTGATCGTCGGCGGCACCCTGCTGATCACCGTACTGGGTCTGGTGATGGTCTACTCGGCCTCCCAGATCACCGCGCTGCAGCTCTCGCTGCCCGGGTCGTACTTCTTCCGCAAGCAGTTCCTCGCCGCGCTCATCGGCGGCGTGCTGCTGTTCGCGGCCTCCCGCATGCCGGTGAAGCTGCACCGGGCGCTCGCCTACCCGATCCTCGCCGCCGCCGTCTTCCTGATGGTCCTGGTGCAGATCCCCGGGATAGGGATGGCGGTCAACGGCAACCAGAACTGGATCTCCCTCGGCGGCTCGTTCCAGATCCAGCCCAGCGAGTTCGGCAAGCTGGCCCTGGTGCTGTGGGGCGCTGACCTGATCGCCCGCAAGCAGGAGAAGAAGCTGCTGACCCAGTGGAAGCACATGCTGGTGCCGCTGGTCCCGGTCGCGTTCATGCTGCTCGGGCTGATCATGCTCGGCGGCGACATGGGTACGACGATCATCCTGACGGCGATCCTGTTCGGGCTGCTCTGGCTCGCGGGGGCGCCGACCCGGCTGTTCTCCGGGGTGCTGAGCGTCGCCGGGCTGCTCGCCGCGCTCGCCATCTGGTCCAGCCCGCACCGGCTGAACCGGCTCAGCTGCATCGCCGCCACCGACCCCGGCCCGAACGACATGTGCTGGCAGGGCGCGCACGGCATCTACGCCCTCGCCTCCGGCGGACTCTTCGGATCCGGTCTCGGCGCGAGTGTGGAAAAATGGGGGCAACTCCCGGAAGCGCACACCGACTTCATCTTCGCCGTCACCGGTGAGGAACTGGGCCTGGCGGGGACGCTGTCGGTGCTCGCCCTGTTCGCGGCTCTAGGCTATGCGGGTATCCGCGTGGCCGGACGCACGGAGGACCCCTTCGTGAGGTACGCCGCGGGAGGCGTGACCACCTGGATCACCGCCCAGGCGGTGATCAACATCGGTGCGGTGCTCGGTCTGCTGCCGATCGCCGGCGTGCCCCTCCCGCTGTTCTCCTACGGAGGGTCCGCCCTGCTGCCGACCATGTTCGCCATCGGGCTGCTGATCGCCTTCGCGCGCGACGAGCCCGCTGCGCGGGCGGCGCTTGCGATGCGGCAACCTCGCTTTGGTAGAAAGCGGGGGACTGGGGGCTCCGGGTCCGGTCGGAGTCCCCGGAGATGGAACACGATGCGACGGCGTGCCTCGGCGGCGCGTCCGTCCGGAGAGCGGTGAATTTCGGTGCATGTCGTACTCGCCGGTGGGGGGACCGCCGGCCACATCGAGCCCGCGCTCGCCCTCGCGGACGCCCTGCGCAGGCAGGACCCGACCGTGGGGATCACGGCCCTGGGCACGGAGCGCGGCCTGGAGACCCGGCTCGTCCCCGAGCGCGGCTACGAACTCGCGCTGATCCCGGCGGTGCCGCTGCCCCGCAAGCCGACGCCCGAGCTGATCACCGTCCCGGGCCGGCTGCGCGGCACCATCAAGGCCGCCGAGCAGATCCTGGAGCGCACCAAGGCGGACTGCGTGGTCGGTTTCGGCGGCTATGTCGCCCTGCCCGGCTATCTGGCCGCCAAGCGGCTCGGTGTGCCCATCGTGATCCACGAGGCCAACGCCCGCCCCGGCCTGGCCAACAAGATCGGCTCGCGGTACGCGGCCCGGGTCGCCGTCTCCACGCCGGACAGCAAGCTGCGCGACGCCCGCTACATCGGCATCCCGCTGCGCCGCTCCATCGCCACGCTGGACCGCGCCGCCGTCCGCCCCGAGGCCCGCCACCGCTTCGGCCTCGACCCGAACCTGCCCACGCTGCTGGTCTCTGGAGGCTCCCAGGGCGCCCGGCGCCTGAACGAGGTGACGCAGGCGGTCGCCCCCTGGCTCCAGCAGGCCGGCATCCAGATCCTGCACGCGGTCGGCCCGAAGAACGAACTGCCGCAGGTGCACCAGATGCCGGGAATGCCCCCCTATGTCCCGGTAAGTTACCTGGACCGGATGGACCTCGCGTACGCCGCGGCGGACATGATGCTCTGCCGCGCGGGCGCGATGACCGTCGCCGAACTCTCCGCCGTCGGGCTCCCGGCCGCGTACGTCCCGCTGCCGATCGGCAACGGCGAACAGCGGCTCAACGCCCAGCCGGTGGTGAAGGCCGGCGGCGGACTCCTCGTCGACGACGCGGAACTCACGCCCGAGTGGGTGCAGCAGAACGTCCTGCCCGTGCTCGCCGATCCGCACCGGCTGTACGAGATGTCCCGCGCGGCAAGCGAGTTCGGCCGCCGGGACGCCGACGAACTGCTCGTCGGCATGGTGTACGAGGCGATCGCCTCACGCCGTTAGGACCATATGACGAAGGGGCAGTGAGTGTGGCCGGACAGACGACCGCCGAGCGCGGTGAACGCCAGCAGGAGTCGTCCGGCCCGCCGCCCGCCCGCAGGCTCCGGCGGCCGCGCCTTCGTACGATCGTCATCCTGGCGGTAGTTGCCGTGCTGCTCGGGGCCGGCGGCGTCTGGGTGCTGTACGGCTCGTCCTGGGTGCGCGTCCGGCATGTCTCGGTGTCCGGCACGCGCGTGCTGACTCCCGCGGAGGTGCGGGCCGCGGCGGCCGTACCGGTCGGAGCGCCGATGATGTCCGTCGACACCGACCGCATCGAAGCCCGACTTCGCCGGAAATTGCCCCGAATTGACACCGCCCGCGTCGTGCGCGCCTGGCCCCATGGGATCGGTCTGAAAGTGACCGAGCGCAGTCCGGTGCTGCTGGTCCGAAAAGGACGGGACTTCATCGAAGTCGACCACGAAGGTGTCCGGTTCGCTACGGTTTCGCAGGCGCCGGACGGTATTCCCCTGCTGGAAATGTCCGTGTCCCGCACGGGTACGGGCGCCGCGAGCTTCCGCCGCTTCGGCACCGACCGGCTCGTGCGCGAGGCCGTCCGGGTCGCGGGCGACCTGCCGGCAGCGGTGGCGCGGGAGACCCGGACCGTCCAAGTCCGTTCCTACGACGACATCTCGCTGGAGTTGGCCGGCGGTCGCACGGTCGCCTGGGGCAGCAGCGAGAACGGCCGCGCCAAGGCACGGACCCTCGCAGCTCTCATGAAAGCAGCTCCCCGCGCAGGGCACTTGGATGTCAGCGTTCCCACCGCCCCGGCCTCTTCGGGGAGTTGACGCGCATCAGCGCAGGCCAGCACCCTGGTTGGGCACTGCTTCGCCTGATCACATAGGGTGAAAAGAAAAACGGGAGGTTCGGCGTGTTCGTTGAACGGGCGCCACTTGTCGACTTAGTGTCCTGTTCAGAAGACTCCAGGGAACAGACACACTGGTAACCCTAAACTTCAGGGTTAGGGTTCGGGTCGGCGCTACGGACCGTCCCATTCGGCATCCGTCGTCCCCGCGCGGGGCACCGCACGGCGACGGCAACGTAATTCGAGGCGAGAGGCCTTCGACGTGGCAGCACCGCAGAACTACCTCGCAGTCATCAAGGTCATCGGTGTCGGCGGCGGTGGTGTCAATGCCATCAACCGGATGATCGAGGTCGGTCTCAAGGGCGTCGAGTTCATCGCCATCAACACCGACGCACAGGCGCTGTTGATGAGCGACGCCGACGTCAAGCTGGACGTCGGCCGCGAACTCACCCGCGGACTCGGCGCCGGAGCCAACCCGGCCGTCGGCCGCAAGGCCGCCGAGGACCACCGCGAGGAGATCGAGGAGGTCCTCAAGGGGGCCGACATGGTCTTCGTGACGGCCGGTGAAGGCGGCGGCACCGGCACCGGCGGCGCGCCCGTCGTGGCCAACATCGCGCGCTCGCTGGGCGCCCTCACCATCGGCGTGGTCACGCGCCCGTTCACCTTCGAGGGACGCCGCCGCGCGAACCAGGCCGAGGACGGCATCGCCGAACTGCGCGAAGAGGTCGACACCCTCATCGTCATCCCCAACGACCGGCTGCTGTCCATCTCGGACCGCCAGGTCTCGGTCCTGGACGCCTTCAAGTCCGCCGACCAGGTCCTGCTCTCCGGTGTCCAGGGCATCACCGACCTCATCACCACCCCCGGTCTGATCAACCTCGACTTCGCCGACGTGAAGTCCGTCATGTCCGAGGCCGGTTCGGCCCTCATGGGCATCGGCTCCGCCCGCGGCGACGACCGCGCGGTGGCCGCGGCCGAGATGGCCATCTCCTCTCCGCTGCTGGAGGCGTCCATCGACGGCGCCCGCGGTGTGCTGCTTTCCATCTCCGGCGGCTCCGACCTCGGCCTGTTCGAGATCAACGAGGCCGCCCAGCTGGTCAGCGAGGCCGCCCACCCCGAGGCCAACATCATCTTCGGCGCGGTCATCGACGACGCCCTCGGCGACGAGGTGCGGGTCACCGTGATCGCGGCCGGCTTCGACGGCGGCCAGCCCCCGGCCCGCCGGGACAACGTCCTCGGCTCGTCCTCGGCGTCGGCGGGCTCCCGCCGCGAGGACTCCGCCCCGGTACGGCAGCCCGAGCCCAGCCGCCCGTCCTTCGGCTCGCTCGGCAGCGTCAAGCCCAAGGAGGAGCCGGAGCCGGCGCCCGAGCCGGTGGCCGACATCCCGGCCCCCGCGCCGCCGGTCACCCCGGCGCCGCGGCCGGCCTACACGGACAGCGCGGCCGAGGAGCTGGACGTCCCGGACTTCCTCAAGTGATAAGACGGCGCGAGAGCGTGAGCGGCGCGCACTTCGCCTTCACCGACCGGTGGGGCGGGGTGAGCGCCGCTCCGTATGAGGAGCTCAACCTCGGCGGCGCGGTCGGCGACGACCCGGAGGCCGTACGGGCCAACCGGGACATCGCGGCCAAGGCGCTCGGCATCGAGACGGACCGGGTCGTGTGGATGAACCAGGTGCACGGCGCCGAGGTGGCCGTCGTCGACGAGCCCTGGGGCGACCGCCCGGTCCCGGAGGTCGACGCCATCGTCACCGTCCGCCGCGGACTCGCCCTCGCCGTCCTCACCGCCGACTGCGTGCCGGTGCTGCTCGCCGATCCGGTCGCCGGGGTCGCCGCCGCGGCGCACGCGGGCCGGCCCGGCATGGTCGAGGGCGTCGTCCCGGCCGCCGTACGGGCCATGGTGGAACTCGGCGCCGAGCCGGGGCGGATCGTCGCCCGCACCGGACCGGCCGTGTGCGGCCGGTGTTACGAAGTACCCGAGGCGATGCGCGCCGAGGTGGCCGCCGTCGAGCCGGCGGCGTACGCCGAGACGAGCTGGGGCACGCCGGCGGTCGATGTGAGCGCCGGGGTGCACGCGCAGCTCGACCGGCTCGGGGTGTGCGACCGGGCGCAGGCGCCGGAGTGCACGCTGGAGTCGGTCGATCACTTCTCGTACCGCCGAGACCGCACCACCGGGCGGCTCGCGGGCTATGTCTGGCTGGACTGATGGGGCATGACGGACCGTAAGACCGAACTCGCCGCAAATCTGGCGAAAGTGGAGGAGCGCATCACCGCCGCGTGCGTGGCGGCCGGGCGCAAGCGGGAGGAGGTGACCCTGATCGTGGTCACCAAGACCTATCCGGCGAGCGATGTGCGGATCCTGTCGGAACTCGGTGTGCGCCATGTCGCCGAGAACCGCGACCAGGACGCGGCGCCGAAGGCCGCCGCATGCTCGGATCTGCCTCTTAAGTGGCATTTTGTCGGTCAGTTGCAGACCAACAAAGTCCGTTCCGTGGTCGGTTATGCCGATGTCGTGCAGTCCGTCGATCGCGCCAGGCTCGTCACGGCCCTGTCGAAGGAGGCCGTGCGGGCGGGACGTGAGATCGGCTGCCTGATCCAGGTGGCGCTGGACGCCGGGGAGAGCGCTCGGGGTGAGCGCGGAGGCGTGGCGCCGGGCGGAATCGAAGAGTTGGCCGACCGCGTCGGACAGGCGCCGGGGCTGCGGCTCGACGGGCTGATGACCGTCGCTCCGCTCACGGGGGAGTACGCGGGGCGCGAACGGGCGGCGTTTGAACGGCTCATGGATTTGTCGACCGACCTGCGCCGAGCCCATCCGGCTGCAACCATGGTGTCGGCAGGGATGAGTGCGGACCTCGAACAGGCCGTGGCCGCCGGAGCGACACATGTACGCGTCGGCACTGCGGTACTCGGAGTCCGCCCCAGGCTCGGGTAACGTCGCCAAGAAGTCGGACCACAGCAGAAAATATGGTCAGTGCCTGCGAAGGCGGGCACAACGACCTCGTGGATCGCGGGCACTTGGCAGTCGTCAGCCGATCCACCACAGAGCGGAGGACTCAGAGCATGGCCGGCGCGATGCGCAAGATGGCGGTCTACCTCGGCCTCGTGGAGGACGATGGGTACGACGGCCGCGGATTCGACCCCGACGACGACTTCGAGCCCGAGTTGGACCCGGAGCCGGAGCGGGACCATCGACGGCACGAATCGTCACACCAGTCACACAGCGCACATCAGTCCCAAAGGGACGAAGAGGTGCGTATCGTGCAACCGCCCGCGCCGCGCGAGCCGGTGGCCCGTTCGACTTCGCTCGCCGCGGAATCCGGGCGTCCGGCGCGGATCGCGCCCGTGGCATCCATCACACAAGAACGTCAGTCCCTCGAGAAGAACGCACCGGTGATCATGCCCAAGGTTGTGTCCGAGCGAGAGCCTTACCGGATCACCACGCTTCACCCCCGGACCTACAACGAGGCCCGTACCATCGGGGAACACTTCCGTGAGGGCACCCCGGTGATCATGAATCTGACTGAGATGGATGACACAGACGCGAAGCGACTTGTCGACTTTGCGGCCGGTTTGGTGTTTGGTCTTCACGGCAGCATCGAGCGGGTGACGCAGAAGGTGTTCCTGTTGTCTCCTGCTAACGTCGATGTCACGGCGGAGGACAAGGCCCGCATCGCAGAGGGCGGGTTCTTCAACCAGAGCTGAGACGCAGACAACCGGATCAGGTTCGGAAGAGCACGGACAGGGGAGAGGGAAGCGCAGGCCATGAGCGTGTTCATCACGGTGGTCCACACCGCGCTGCTTGTGTTCCTCGTCGTGCTCATCTTCCGGCTCGTGATGGACTACGTGTTCCAGTTCGCCCGCTCGTGGCAACCCGGCAAGGCGATGGTGGTCGTACTGGAGGCCACCTACACTGTCACCGATCCACCGCTGAAGCTTCTGCGGCGGTTCATCCCGCCGCTGCGTCTCGGGGGCGTGGCGCTCGACCTGTCCTTCTTCGTACTGATGATCATCGTCTACATCCTCCTCTCCATCACGGGGAGCTTCATGTGATGAGGGTGGACGATACGGTCTTGCCGACTGCCGATGACTACGTTGAGGTGAAGAGATGCCGTTGACCCCCGAGGACGTGCGGAACAAGCAGTTCACGACCGTCCGCCTCCGAGAAGGCTATGACGAGGACGAGGTCGATGCCTTCCTCGACGAGGTCGAAGCCGAACTGACCCGTCTGCTCCGCGAGAACGAGGACCTGCGCGCCAAGCTGGCCGCGGCGACCCGTGCGGCCGCCCAGAACCAGCAGAACATGCGCAAGGGCCCGCCGGAGCAGGACCAGCAGCAGCACCCGCAGCAGCACCCGCAGCAGGGCATGCGAGGTCCCGGCGCGCCGGTGCCCGCCGGGATATCGGGCCCGCCGCAGCAGCAGATGGGCGGCCCCATGGGTGGCCCGCCCCAGCTGCCGAGCGGCGCCCCGCAGCTGCCCGCCGGCCCCGGCGGTCAGGGCGGCCCGCAGGGTCCCGGCCCGATGGGCCAGGGTCCGATGGGCCAGGGCCCGATGGGCGGCCAGCCGCCCATGCAGCAGCAGATGGGCGGCCCCATGGGTGGTCCCATGGGCATGCCCGGTCAGGGCCCCGGCGGCGACAGCGCCGCCCGAGTCCTCTCGCTGGCCCAGCAGACCGCCGACCAGGCGATCGCCGAGGCCCGCTCCGAGGCCAACAAGATCGTCGGCGAGGCCCGCAGCCGCGCCGAGGGTCTGGAGCGTGACGCCCGTGCCAAGGCCGACGCCCTGGAGCGGGACGCGCAGGAGAAGCACCGCGTCGCGATGGGCTCCCTGGAGTCCGCCCGCGCCACGCTGGAGCGCAAGGTCGAGGACCTGCGCGGCTTCGAGCGCGAGTACCGCACGCGCCTGAAGTCGTACCTCGAGTCCCAGCTGCGCCAGCTGGAGACCCAGGCCGACGACTCCCTGGCCCCGCCGCGCACCCCGGCGACCGCGTCGCTGCCGCCGTCCCCGGCGCCCTCCATGGCCCCGGCCGGCGCGAGCGCCCCGTCCTACGGCGGCAACCAGACGATGGGCGGCAACCCCGGCCCGTCCGCCCCGTCCTACGGCGGCCAGCAGCAGATGACCCCGGCCATGACCCAGCCCATGGCCCCGGTCCGCCCGCAGGGCCCGTCCCCGATGGGCCAGGCGCCCTCGCCGATGCGCGGGTTCCTGATCGACGAGGACGACAACTGAGCACCGGGCACTAGTACGACAACGGCGTCGGCAGCGCTCATCAGGGCGGGCCCCCCGGACTTCGGTCCCGGGGGGCCCGCCCTGTTTTACGCGGGTTGCGAGGCAAGTGCCGGGCACGGGGGACGGCGGTCCGGCACGGTGAGATCAGGGGGTGCCATGAAGAGGGGGTGGCCAGGGTCACGGGGGCGGGGCCGTCTTGCAGGACCGGCTCCTGTTGAGAGGGCGCGGTCGGTCCCCGCTACGGAGATCGGGCCGCCGTGCAGGGACCTCGCCCGTGACATGGGCGCGGAGCGCGCCGCAGAGGTCGGGCCACCTTGCGGGACCGGCGTCCACGAAGAAGGGGCGGCTCCTCGCCACGAGGCCGTGTTCCAGGGCCCGCGCATGAAGAGGGGCCCGGCCTCCCCACGGAGACCGGGCCCCTCTTGGCTCGCTCGGTGCTTACGCCTTGCGCAGGCGGAACGTCAGCGACAGGCCCTCGTCGGTGAACGGCTCGCCGAAGGTGTCGTCGGCCTCGCCCTGCGCGAAGTCGGTCGACAGGACCTCCTCGGCGATCAGCGCGCTGTGCTCGGTCAGCGCCGCGACCACCGCCGGGTCGGTCGAGGTCCAGCGCAGAGCGATCCGGTCGGCCACATCCAGCCCGCTGTTCTTCCGGGCCTCCTGGATCAGCCGGATCGCGTCACGGGCCAGGCCCGCCTGCCGCAGCTCCTCCGTGATCTCCAGGTCCAGGGCGACCGTGGCACCCGAGTCGGAGGCCACCGACCAGCCCTCGCGCGGGGTCTCGGTGATGATCACCTCGTCGGGAGCCAGGGCGACCGTCTCGCCGTCGACCTCGACCGAGGCCGTGCCCTCGCGCAGCGCCAGCGACAGCGCGGCGGCGTCCGCGTTCGCGACCGCCTTCGCCACGTCCTGCACCCGCTTGCCGAACCGCTTGCCCAGCGCCCGGAAGTTGGCCTTGGCGGTGGTGTCCACCAGCGAGCCGCCCACCTCGGACAGCGACGCCAGCGAGGACACGTTCAGCTCCTCGGTGATCTGCGTGTGCAGCTCGGGGTCCAGGGACTCGAAGCCGGCCGCCGCGATCAGGGCGCGGGACAGCGGCTGACGCGTCTTGACGCCCGACTCCGCGCGCGTGGCGCGGCCCAGCTCGACGAGCCGGCGGACCAGGACCATCTGCTTCGACAGCTCGGGGTCGATCGCGGACAGGTCCGCCTCCGGCCAGGCGGTCAGGTGCACCGACTCCGGCGCGCCCGGGGTCACCGGCACGACCAGGTCCTGCCACACCCGCTCGGTGATGAACGGGGTGATCGGCGCCATCAGCCTGGTGACCGTCTCCAGCACCTCGTGCAGGGTGCGCAGCGCGGCCTTGTCGCCCTGCCAGAAGCGGCGCCGGGAGCGGCGGACGTACCAGTTCGACAGGTCGTCGACGAACGCGGACAGCAGCTTGCCGGCGCGCTGGGTGTCGTACGCCTCCAGCGACTGCGTCACCTGGTCGGTCAGCGCGTGCAGCTCGGACAGCAGCCAGCGGTCGATCAGCGGGCGGTCGGCCGGGGCCGGGTCGGCCTCGCTCGGCGCCCACGCGGACGTACGCGCGTACAGCGCCTGGAAGGCGACCGTGTTCCAGTACGTCAGCAGGGTCTTGCGGACGACCTCCTGGATGGTGCCGTGGCCGACACGCCGTGCCGCCCACGGGGAGCCGCCGGCCGCCATGAACCAGCGCACCGCGTCCGCGCCGTGCTGGTCCATGAGCGGGATCGGCTGCAGGATGTTGCCCAGGTGCTTGGACATCTTGCGGCCGTCCTCGGCCAGGATGTGGCCCAGGCAGACGACGTTCTCGTACGACGACTTGTCGAAGACCAGCGTGCCGACGGCCATCAGCGTGTAGAACCAGCCGCGGGTCTGGTCGATCGCCTCGGAGATGAACTGCGCCGGGTAGCGGCTCTCGAACAGCTCCTTGTTCTTGTACGGGTAGCCCCACTGCGCGAACGGCATCGAACCCGAGTCGTACCAGGCGTCGATGACCTCCGGCACGCGCGTGGCCGTCGCCCCGCAGCCCTCGTGCGGGCAGGCGAAGGTGATCTCGTCGATGTACGGGCGGTGCGGGTCCAGGTCCGACTGGTCGGCGCCGGACAGCTCGGTCAGCTCCGCGCGGGAGCCGACGCAGGTGAGGTGGCCTTCCTCGCAGCGCCAGATCGGCAGCGGGGTGCCCCAGTAGCGGTTGCGGGACAGGGCCCAGTCGATGTTGTTGTTCAGCCAGTCGCCGTACCGGCCGTGCTTGACCGTGTCGGGGAACCAGTTGGTCTTCTCGTTCTCCTGGATCAGGCGGTCCTTGATCGCCGTGGTGCGGATGTACCAGGAGGGCTGCGCGTAGTAGAGCAGCGCGGTGTGGCAGCGCCAGCAGTGCGGGTAGCTGTGCTCGTACGGCAGGTGCTTGAACAGCAGGCCGCGCTGCTTGAGGTCCTCGGTGAGCTTTTCGTCCGCCTTCTTGAAGAAGACGCCGCCGACCAGCGGGACGTCCTCCTCGAAGGTGCCGTCCGGGCGGACGGGGTTGACCACCGGCAGACCGTAGGAACGGCAGACCTTGAGGTCGTCCTCACCGAAGGCGGGGGACTGGTGGACCAGACCCGTACCGTCCTCGGTGGTGACGTACTCGGCGTTCACCACGAAGTGGGCCGGCGCCGGGAACTCCACCAGCTCGAACGGACGTTGGTACGTCCAGCGCTCCATCTCGGTGCCGGTGAAGGTCTGGCCCGTCGGCTCCCAGCCCTCGCCGAGCGCCTTGGCGAGCAGCGGCTCGGCGACGACGAGCTTCTCCTCACCGTCGGTCGCGACGACGTAGGTGACCTCGGGGTGGGCGGCGACCGCCGTGTTGGACACCAGGGTCCAAGGGGTCGTCGTCCACACCAGGAGCGCGGCCTCGCCGGCGAGCGGACCGGAGGTGAGCGGGAAGCGGACGTACACCGAGGGGTCGACGACCGTCTCGTAGCCCTGCGCCAGCTCGTGGTCGGACAGGCCGGTGCCGCAGCGCGGGCACCAGGGGGCGACGCGGTGGTCCTGGACCAGCAGACCCTTGTTGAAGATCTCCTTCAGCGACCACCAGACCGACTCCACGTACTCGGGGTCCATGGTCCGGTAGGCGTCGTCCAGGTCGACCCAGTAGCCCATCCGGGTCGTCAGCTCGGCGAAGGCGTCGGTGTGCCGGGTCACGGACTCGCGGCACTTGGCGTTGAACTCGGCGATGCCGTACGCCTCGATGTCCTGCTTGCCGGAGAAGCCCAGCTCCTTCTCGACGGCCAGCTCCACGGGCAGGCCGTGGCAGTCCCAGCCGGCCTTGCGGGCCACGTGGTAGCCGCGCATGGTGCGGAAGCGGGGGAAAACGTCCTTGAAGACGCGCGCCTCGATGTGGTGGGCGCCGGGCATGCCGTTGGCGGTGGGCGGGCCCTCGTAGAACACCCATTCCGGGCGGCCCTGCGACTGCTCCAGGCTCTTGGCGAAGATCTTCTGCTCGCGCCAGAAGTCGAGCACGGCGTGCTCAAGAGCGGGCAGGTCGACCTGTGCGGGCACCTGGCGGTACGTCGGCGCTGTCATCTGCGAGCATCCTCCAACGGACTTGCTGCCTTCCGTCGGAGGGACGAGAGCCTTCGATCCTGCCTACGCCGTGTGCGGCGCGCTCCCGCGGTACCACCCTCCTTGGCCCTCCGCCGCGCCGTACGCGCCGGTGAGCCCCCTCATTGGGGTCGCGAAGCCGGTTCTACTGACCCGTGCTGGGCTTTCTTCCGGCGGCTCCGGGGTGATCTTCACGTCGCGCTCGCCCCCGGGCTCACACCGTCCCCGGGTCGCTCTGGGCTGCGTACGCCGCTACTCGTCCCCATCCACGCTTTTCGCTTCGCCCAGTGTACGGCTCCGCGCGGACAGCGGCCGACCGGTTTTCCCCGCGGTGCGGCCGAGGGCTCGGCGGCGGCCCGGGGTGACCCGAATGGCCAGAGGCCGGGCGCCCGGATCCGGGGAGGCCGGGCGCGGCGGATTACCCGGCGGGGAGCTGGGCACAACGGATGCAGGCCCGCTGCGCGGGGGTGCGGGCGGGCGAATCGGGCGGTGCGCCCCGTTGCCGTGGGACTCAAGTCGATTTATCGTCCCAGCACGATTCGCGAACATGATCACAATATGTGAAGGGGTCGCGGCCATGGTGGCGAAAAAGACCGCCGTACAGCAGCCGGCGACCGGCCGGCGCCGGGGCGCGGCCGCCTCCGGCGCTGCGGCCGCCACGGGTGGCCAGGCCAAGGGAGCGGCCGGCAGGAAGAGCCTGACCGGGGGAAGGGGCGCGGAGCCGGCCGCGAGGAGGACAGCGCTGAGAGACCCGGCCCCGAAGGAGCCGGCCGCCAGGAGGACGACGGACAGCGGGGCGACGGCCGGCGCCGGTACGAGGGCGACGGCTGGGAGGAAGACGGCCGCTGAGAAGTCCGCCGCCGCCAAGATGCCTGCCGCCAAGACGGCCTCTGGTAGGACAGCCGCTGCCAAGACGGCCGCTGCCAAGACGTCGGCGCTCGGGAAGTCCGCGGCGAAGAAGTCCGCTGCCGTGGACTCGGCCGCTGGGAAGACCACGTCGTCCAAGAGGACCGCGGCCAAGAAGCCCTCGACCGGAAGGGCCACCGCCGAGAAGAGCACCGCCGAGAAGAGCACCGCCAAGGAGACGGCTGCCAAGAAGGCGGCAGTGAAGGAAACGGCCGCCAAGAAGACGGCTGCTGAGAAGCCGCCCGCCAAGGAGATCTCGGCCGGGAAGGCCACGGCGCAGAAGACCGCGGCGCAGAAGGCCGCGGCCCGGAAGGCCACGGCCGGAAAAGCCGCTGCCAAGACGACGGCCGGGAAGAAGACGGCGGCCGGCGAGAAGACCTCGGAGGCCGG
This sequence comes from Streptomyces sp. NPDC007189, assembly GCF_040703635.1. Lineage (NCBI taxonomy): Bacteria > Bacillati > Actinomycetota > Actinomycetes > Kitasatosporales > Streptomycetaceae > Streptomyces > Streptomyces sp. NPDC007189. Next base: position 338,492 of record NZ_JBEYEY010000006.1, on the reverse strand, counting down.
CAAGAAGACGGCGGCCAAGAGCGCGTCGGCCGTGAAGACGGGACCCGGCGTCGCGGCGGCCGGAGCGGCTGTGCCGGAGAAGACGGCGGTCAAGAAGACCGGCGGCAGGAAGCCGGTGACGAAGAGAGCGGTGGGCGAGACGGCCGTGGAGAAGCCGGTGGTGAAGGGAGCGGTGGGCGAGACGGCCGTGGAGAAGCCGGTGGCGAAGAAGGCCGGCGGCGGGAAGGCGGCCGCAGTGGGCGTCTCCGCGGAGGCGGCCGACACGAGCAGGGCCAAGAAAGCGGGCGCGGCGCGGGCCGCCAAGCAGACGGGAGCCACGACAGTGGTTGCGAAGAAGACTCCTGGCACGGCCACGGCGGAGACCGCCGTCCCCAAGGCGCGGGGCGCCGCGGTGGAGCCCGGCGAGCTGGCGGTGCGCCCCGGCGAGGACCCCTGGACCGCGGACGAGGTCGCCGGGGCCCGTGCCGAACTGCTGTCCGAGGCGGAACGGCTGCAGGAGGAGATCAGCTCCTCCGAGGCGTCGCTCGCGGGTCTGATGCGGGACTCCGGGGACGGCGCGGGCGACGACCAGGCCGACATCGGCGCCAAGAACATCACCCGTGAGCACGAGATGGCGCTGGCCGCGGGCGCGCGCGACATGCTGGTCCAGACCGAGCGCGCCCTGGAGCGGCTGGACGCGGGCACCTACGGCCTGTGCGAGAGCTGCGGCAACCCCATCGGCAAGGCCCGGATGCAGGCCTTCCCCCGGGCCACCCTGTGCGTCGAGTGCAAGCAGAAGCAGGAACGCCGCTCCTGAATGCGCGCGGCCGTGTCGTAGTCTCGTCCTCAGTCAGGCACCTAGGTTGAGGGACTCACGTGGCAGAGGCGGAGCGCATCATCGGTACGCCGGACACCCCGGACGGAAGCGGCGAGCAGGCCCCGGCCCAGGAGCGGGGGCGTCGCGGGCGCCGGATCGCCCTGCTGTTCGCGGTGGCCGCCTTCGCGTACGCCCTCGATCTGATCAGCAAGCTGCTCGTGGTCGCCAAGCTGGAGGGCCGTGAGCCGGTCAAGCTGCTCGGGGACTGGCTGGAGCTGAACGCCACCCGCAACCCGGGTGCGGCCTTCGGCTTCGGCCAGGCCTTCACGATCATCTTCACCCTGATCGCCGCGGCGGTGATCGTGGTGATCATCCGGCTGGCCCGCAAGCTCTACAGCTACCCCTGGGCCATCGCGCTCGGCCTGCTGCTCGGCGGCGCGATCGGCAACCTCACCGACCGGATCTTCCGGTCGCCCGGCGTCTTCGAGGGCAAGGTCGTCGACTTCATCGCGCCCAAGGGCTTCGCGGTGTTCAACCTGGCCGACTCGGCGATCGTGTGCGGCGGCATCCTGATCGTGCTGCTGTCCTTCCGGGGCCTCGACCCGGACGGCACGCTCCACAAGGACTGAGCCCGGGGCCGTCCACGGCAGGTTTTCCACAGGCTCGTGCGGGCCGGTTCCGCCCGTCCGGCATACTCGACGGGTGAGCACGATTCCCGAGATCCGTACCCTGCCCGTGCCCGACGGCCTGGAGGGCGAGCGCGTCGACGCCGCCATCTCCCGCATGTTCGGCTTCTCCCGCAGCAAGGCGGCTGAGCTGGCCGCCGCCGGCAAGGTCCAGGTCGACGGCGCGGTGGTCGGCAAGTCCGAGCGGGTGCGCGGCGGCGCCTGGCTCGAGGTCGAGATGCCCCAGGCGCCCGCGCCGGTGCAGATCGTCGCCGAGCCGGTCGAGGGCATGGAGATCGTGCACGACGACGAGGACGTGGTCGTGATCGTCAAGCCGGTCGGCGTGGCCGCGCACCCGTCGCCGGGCTGGAGCGGCCCCACCGTCATCGGCGGTCTCGCCGCCGCCGGATACCGGATCTCCACCTCCGGCGCCGCCGAGCGCCAGGGCATCGTGCACCGCCTCGACGTGGGCACGTCGGGTCTGATGGTGGTCGCCAAGTCGGAGCGGGCCTACACCTCGCTCAAGCGCCAGTTCAAGGAGCGCACGGTCGACAAGCGCTACCACACCCTGGTCCAGGGCCACCCGGACCCCACGAGCGGCACGATCGACGCGCCGATCGGCCGCCACCCGAACCACGACTACAAGTGGGCGGTCACGGCCGACGGCAAGCCCTCCGTCACGCACTACGACCTCATCGAGGCGTTCCGCGCGGCCTCGCTGCTGGACGTGAAGCTGGAGACCGGCCGTACCCACCAGATCCGCGTCCACATGGCCGCCCACCGCCACCCCTGCGTCGGTGACCTCACCTACGGCGCCGACCCGACCCTCGCCAAGCGGCTGCGCCTGACCCGCCAGTGGCTGCACGCCGTGCGCCTCGGCTTCGAGCACCCCGGCGACGGCCAGTGGGCGGAGTTCGAGAGTGAGTACCCCGCGGACCTGCAGGAGGCCCTCGACCAGGTACGCGAGGAGACGTACGCATGAGCGTGCCGTACACCGTCCGGGTCGCCGAGGATCCCGCCGACCGCGAGGCCTGCTTCGCGGTCCGCAAGGAGGTCTTCGTCCGCGAGCAGGGCGTCGCCGAGGACATCGAGTACGACGCCTACGACGCGGTCGCCGTGCATGTGCTGGCGGTCCGCGACGACGGCGTGCCGCTGGGCACCGGGCGGCTGCTGCACGGCGAGGCCGCCGCGGCCAAGACGGGCGGGGATGCCTCGGTGGGCTCCCTGGGGCGGCTCGCCGTGACCCGCGAGGCCCGCGGGCTCGGCGTCGGCGCGGCCCTGGTGCGGGCCGTCGAGGACGCGGCACGCACGCGAGGCCTCACCGCGGTCGACCTGCACGCCCAGACCCACGCGCTGGGTTTCTACGAGCGCCTCGGCTACACGGCGTACGGCCCGGAGTTCCCGGACGCCGGGATACCGCACCGGGCGATGCGCCGCGCCCTGTAGAGGCCCGAGCCGGGCCCGGGGGCGGCGGGCGTTCCCGCCGGCCGGATGGCAGTCTTGAAGCCTGCGAGATGATCGTCGACCCCGGAGCGCCGTCCGTGGATCAGTTGGCTCTGCTGTTCGTCCTGCTGCTCGGGGCCCTGGTGAGCGTCCCGCTGGGAGACCGGTTCGGGGTGCCGGCGCCGGTCCTGATGACCCTGTTGGGCGGGGTCCTCGCGGTGGCCGACTTCGTGCCCGACGTGAACATCCCGCCGGAGCTCATCCTGCCGGGGCTGCTTCCGCCCCTGCTCTACGCCGCCGTACGGCGCACCTCATGGCGGCAGTTCGCGGCCAACATCCGCCCGATCCTCCTGCTGGCCGTCGCCCTGGTCTTCATGACGACGGTGTGTGTGGCGGTCGTCGCCCACGCGATCGTGCCGGGCCTGACGGTCGCCGCCGCCGTCGCGCTCGGCGCGCTGATCGCCCCGCCCGACCCGGTCGCCGCGACCAGCGTCGCCGGGCAGCTCGGGCTGCCGCGCCGCCTGGTGTCCATCCTCGAGGGCGAGGGGCTCTTCAACGACGTCACCGCCATCGTGCTGTACCACGTGGCGATCGCCGCGGTGCTGAGCGGGTCGTTCTCGGCCTGGCGGGCCGGCGCGGACTTCGTGCTGTCCGCCGTCGTCGCCGTGGTCGTGGGCCTGGTGCTGGGCTGGGGCGCGAACAGGCTGATGGACCTGCTGGGCGATCCGACCCTGCAGATCGGCATGACCCTGCTGGTGCCGTACGCCTCCTACGTGCTCGCGGAGAAGCTGCACGGCTCCGGGGTGCTCGCGGTGCTCACCACGGCGCTGTTCCTGGCCGAGTACGCCACCGACGCCGACGACGTGATGACCCGGCTGGCCGGGCACGCCTTCTGGGACATCATCGACACCCTGGTCACCGGGGTGGCCTTCGGGCTCATCGGTCTGGAACTGCACAACGCCATCCGCACGGCCCAGGGACGCTGGGGCGAGTTGCTCGGCTGGGCCGCCGTCGTCGTGGGCGTGGTGATCGTCGTACGGCTGGTGTGGCTGCTGCCCGCGACCTGGCTGACCAAGCGGCTGCACGCGCGGCGGGACTCCGACGAGGAGATCCCGGTGAGCTGGCGCGAGACCGTCGTGATGTGGTGGTCCGGGATGCGCGGGGTGGCCTCGGTGGCGCTGGCGCTGGCCGTCCCGCTGAAGACCGACGACGGCTCCCCGTTCCCCGACCGGGACGAGATCGTCTTCATCGCCTTCGGGGTCATCATCGTCACGCTGGTCCTGCAGGGGCTCACCCTGCCGTCGCTCGTCAGGTGGCTCGGGGTGCGGGCCGACTCCGAGCGGGAGAAGGAGTTCGAGAAGGAGCTGGCGGTACGCGCCGCGAAGGCGGCCAAGCGCCGGCTGCGGGAGATCGAGCAGGTGGAGGAGCTGCCCGAGGAGCTGTCCGAGCAGATGCTGCGGCGCGCCTTCGACATCGGGATCCGGATCAGCCCCGACATGGGGGAGGAGGAGCGGCGCGAGGCGCAGCACCAGCGGGTCAGGCGGCTGAAGCGGATCCGGAAGATCCAGAACGAGATGCTGAGCGCGGCGCGGCACGAGGTGCTGGCGGCGCGGAGCGAGCCGGGCGCGGATCCGGAGATCGTGGACCGGGTGCTCAGGCATCTCGACGTCCGCAGCCTGCGGTGATCAGGGGCACGCATAGCCCCTGTGGATGAATAGTCATATGAACATGCCGAGCCTGTGGATAAATCCGGGCGCGGCCGGTGACTCGCTCCTACTCTCGGATCATGACTCGCAACATCGTGATCAGTGGGGGCGGCACGGGCATCGGGCGGGCGACGGCGCAGACGTTCGCGGCGGACGGCGACCGGGTGCTGTTGCTCGGGCGGCGCGCGGAGGTGCTGGAGAAGGCCGCGGTGCCCGGGGCCCTGACCCACGCCGCGGATCTCTCCGAGCCGGACCAGGTGCGCCGGGCGGCGCGGTTCGTGGCCCAGGAGCTGGGCACCGTGGACGTCCTCGTGCACGCGGCCGGCGGCGCCGGGTACCGGGAGCAGCCGGCCGCGGGGGACGACCCTCTGGACCGGGTGGCCCACGACTGGACCGCCGCCTTCCGGCAGAACGTCCTGACCGCCGCCCTCCTGACCGAGGCGCTCAAGGACCGGCTCGCCGCGCCCGGCGGCCGGGTGCTGTTCATCAGCTCCATCGCCGCCTACCGCGGTTCCGGCAGCGGCGCCTACGCGGCGGCCAAGGCCGGGCTGCATCCCTACGCGCACGACCTGGCCCGGCAGCTGGGACCGCGCGGCATCACCGTGAACGTGGTCGCGCCGGGATACGTCGAGGACACCGAGTTCTTCGGGGACTCCATGGGCGAGGAGCGGCGGGCGCGGCTCATCGCCGAGACGCTGAACGGCCGCCCCGGGATACCGGGCGACGTCGCCGCGACCCTGCACTGGCTGTCCTCGCCCGGCGCCGCGCATGTCACCTCGCAGATCATCCAGGTCAACGGCGGTGCCGAGCGCGGTCATTGAGACGGCGGCGCCGGTCAGCCCCGGCCGGTGCGCGGCAGGTCGTAGTCCTTGCGCAGCGACGTGCCGTCGGGCGACGGGCGCCGCTGCGGCGGGAGCACCGCGTCGGAGTGGTTGACGCGGGGAAGCGCGTAGGGGTGCTCGGCCACCAGCCACGAGATCATCTCCTCGCGGACCGCGACCCGCACCGTCCAGATGTCGTCGGCGTCCTTGGCGGTCACCAGGGCGCGCACCTCGATGGTGTTGGGTGTGCTGTCGGTCACCACCAGGCCGTAGGCGCGGCCGTCCCAGGCCGGACACTCGCGCAGGATGTCGCGCAGCTTCTCGCGCATCGCCTCGACGGGCGCGGTGTGGTCGAGGTGCCAGAAGACGGTGCCGGTCATCTGCGGGGTGCCCCGCGACCAGTTCTCGAAGGGTTTGGAGGTGAAGTACGACACAGGCATCGTGATCCGGCGCTCGTCCCAGGTCCGTACCGTCAGAAAGGTCAGGGTGATCTCCTCGACCGTGCCCCACTCGCCGTCCACGACGACCGTGTCGCCGATGCGCACCATGTCGCCGAAGGCGATCTGCAGCCCGGCGAACATGTTCGACAGGGTCGACTGGGCGGCCACACCGGCGATGGCGGCGATGATGCCCGCCGAGGCCAGCAGCGAGGCGCCGGCGGCGCGCATCGCCGGGAACGTCAGCAGCATGGACGCGACGGCGACCACGATGACGATCGCGGACACCACCCGCATGATCAGCTCCACCTGGGTGCGCACCCTGCGCACCCGGGCCGGATCCCGGTGCGCGCGGGCGTAGCGGCTGTAGGTGGTCTCGACGATCGCCGCGGCGATGCGGATCACCAGCCAGGCGGCGGAGCCGATCAGCACCAGGGTCAGTGTCCGGCCGATGCCCACCTGGTGCCGCTCCAGCACCTTCGCCTGGTCGTAGGAGCCGCGGAGCAGGGCGGCGCAGAGCACGAGCTGGTAGGGGATGCGGCCGCGGCGCAGCAGTTCCCACAGGGGTGAGTCGTGGTCGCGTTCGTCGGCCTTGCGCAGCAGCCGGTCGGTGACCCAGCCGACGGCCAGGGTGAGCAGCACCGAGCCACCGATCACGATCACGGGGCGGACCAGATTCATCATGCCACCGCTCCTAACCGGTGGTCGGCGGGCATGAACATGTGAGTTCTGGCTGTTCCCGGGTACGGCGGCCCCGGCGCTCCGGCATCGGCTGGCACCATGGCCTCATGAACATCATGCTTTTTCACTCGGCGTACGGGCTCAGGCCCGCGGTGCGCGACGCCGCGGACCGGCTGCGCAGGGCGGGCCACGAGGTGTGGACGCCGGACCTCTTCGAGGGGCGCACGTTCGACACCGTCGAGGAGGGCATGGAGTTCAACGAGTCGGTCGGCAAGGAGGAGCTGCTGAAGCGGGCCGTGCTGGCGGCGGCCCCGTACTCCGACCGCGGGCTGGTGTACGCCGGGTTCTCGCTCGGCGCGTCCGTCGCCCAGACCCTCGCGCTCGGCGACGACAAGGCGCGCGGGCTGCTGCTTCTGCACGGCACCTCGGACATCGCGCCGAACGCCTCCACGGACGGTCTGCCGGTGCAGCTGCACGTGGCCGAGCCGGACCCGTTCGAGACGGACGACTGGCTGACCGCCTGGTATCTGCAGATGGGCCGGGCCGGAGCCGATGTGGAGGTCTACCGGTACCCCGCCGCCGGGCACCTCTACACCGACCCCGGTCTCCCGGACTACGACCGCGAGGCCGCCGAGGCCACCTGGCGGGTGGCGCTCGGCTTCCTCGACGCCCTGCCGGCCGGGTAGCCGCAGGCCGGCCGGCGCCGGCTACACCGGGTCGTAGGTCCGCTCGACCTTCTGCGTGCCGCTGCGGGTGCGGTAGGAGCGCACCCACTGCGCGGTCGCGTCCGGGTCGGTGCGGTCGGACAGGACGTAGTAGTCCATCTGCGCGCGGTCGGCGGTGATGTCGAGTACGCCGTAGCCGTGCCGGTCGGTGTCCACCCAGTGCACATGCCGGTTGGCGGCCTCGATGAGCGGCGCGGCGACGGCGGAGAGCGTGCCCTCGGGAACCTTGACGATGTCGTCGAGATTGTCGGAGGTGACCGAGGTGATCACGAACTCGGTGGCCGCCGACGGCGACAGCGGGTAGGTGCCCGCGTCCACCGGCACGTCGTTGGCCCAGGACATGTGGATGTCGCCGGTCAGGAAGACGGTGTTGCCGATGCCGTTCGAGCGCAGATGGTCCAGGAGTTCGCGGCGGTCGTGGGTGTAGCCGTCCCACTGGTCGGTGTTGACGCCGACGCCGTCCTGCGGCAGGTCCAGCAGCTTGGCCAGCGGCTTGAGGAGGTCGGCGGTGAGGGAGCCGATGACGAACGGCGCGATCATCACCGAGTTGCCGACCAGCCGCCACCTGGTGTCGGAGGCCTTCAACCCCGCCTTGAGCCAGTCCAGTTGGGCCCGGCCGGTGATCGTCCGGTCCGGGTCGTCCACCGAGCCGCTGCCCGTGGAGGCCTGCTGGGAGCGGAAGGACCGCAGGTCCAGCAGCGACAGATCGGCGAGCTTGCCGAAGCGCAGCCGGCGGTAGGTGGTGCCCTCGATCGCGGGGCGGACCGGCATCCACTCGAAGTAGGCCTGCTTGGCGGCGGCCTTGCGGGCGGTCCAGGTGCCCTCGGCGCCCTCGGTGTGGTTGACGGCGCCGCCCGACCAGGCGTTGTCGGCGAACTCGTGGTCGTCCCAGATCGCGATGACCGGCGCCTTCAGGTGCAGGGCCTGAAGGTCGGGGTCGGTCTTGTACCTGGCGTGCCGGATCCGGTAGTCGGCGAGCGTGATGGTCTCGTTGGCCGGCGCGTGCGGGCGGACGACCGTGCCGCGCGCCGCGTACTCGCCGGACTTGTACTCGTAGACGTAGTCGCCGAGATGCAGCCAGGCGTCCAGGTCACTCCGGGCGGCGAGGTGGCGGTAGGCGGCGAAGTAGCCGGCCTCCCAGTTGGCGCAGGTGACCACGCCGAAGCGCAGGGAGGACACGTTCGCGTCCGCCGCGGGTGCGGTGCGGGTGCGGGCCACCGGGGAGTCGGTGCCGCCGGCCGAGAAGCGGAACCAGTAGTCGGTCGCCGGCGCGAGACCGCGGACGTCGGCCTTCACGGTGTGGTCGGAGGCCGCGGTCGCGGTGACCGAGCCCTTGGCGACGATGCTGGTGAGCGCCTTGTCCCTGGCGACGACCCAGCTCACCTCGGTGTCCGGGCCGAGCCCGGAGCCGGGTACGGCCTCCGGGGCCGGGGTCACCCGGGTCCACAGCAGGACGCCGTCGGGCAGCGGGTCACCGGAGGCGACGCCGTGCAGGAAGGCGGGGGCCTGGGCGGCGGCGCGCGCCGGAAGGGAGGCGGCGAGCGGGCCGGCCAGGACAGCGGTCGCCGCCGCGGCCTTGACGACCGTACGGCGGCGGGGCGAAAGGGAGTTGCGGCCCTCGGAGGCCGGAAGCGATCTGTATCGACTGGTCACGACCGATCAGGTTACTGATCGGTATGCGCACGAGCGGGCGAACTCCCAAAGTTCGCCCGCTCTTCACGCGGCGCGAAGGCCGGTTTCCGACGGGCCGTCAGCCCACGGAGCCGGTCACCAGCGTCATCAGCCCTTCAGGGCCGCGTCGACGGCCGTGTTGAACTCGGCCACGGTCATCGGCGGGTTCTTGCCGTCGGCGCCCGTCAGCGTCTTGCCGTCCATCTTCAGGGTCGGGGTGCCCTGGATGCCGTCCTTGTCGAAGATCTTGGACTCCTCCAGCGCCCACCGGTCGTAGGTGCCGTCCTTCACCGCCTTCTGGAACGCCGCGTTGCCCTTCAGGGCGGGCACCGTGTCGGCGATCTTGATCAGGTAGGAGTCGTCCTTGAACTTGTCGTCGTTCTCGTCGGGGTGCCACTTCGTCGAGTACATCGCGGCCTTGTACTCGAGGAACGCCTCGGGGCTGACGTTGAGCGCGGCGCCGAGGGCGCTCAGGCCGTTCTTGGAGCCCACCCCGGGCAGGTTCTTGTCGAGGAAGGTGGCGCCGACGTAGCGCAGCTTGAACGTGCCGTCGTCGACGTCCTTCTTCACGGTCGCGCCGACCGTCTGCTCGAACTGCGCGCACACCGGGCAGCGCGGGTCCTCGTAGATGGTGAGGGTCTTCTTGGCGGTGCTCTTGCCTATGAGGACGGTCGTCCCGTCCGCGCCCGTGGTGTTGGCCGGCTTCACGAGCGGCTTGCTCTTCGCGGCGTCCCACCCGGTGGGCTTGTTGGCCTGGACGACGGCGTAGCCGATGCCGCCGGCGGCGGCCAGCACGGCCACCACCGAGGCGGCCACGATGATCTGCCGCTTGGCCTTGGCGCGCTTGGCCTGCCGCTCGCGCTCCTGGCGCAGCCGCTCCCGGGCCGCCGTCTTCGCCGACTGGTTGTTCCGCTTGCTCATGGTGGTGATCTCCGTATGGGACGCGCACATGCCGTACGCGGGAAAGGTGTGGGACTGGGGTGCTCGGTGCCGCCGTCCGGACGGGCGCCGCGGAGCGGATGTCGCTCAGGCGGCGCCGCTCAGCGGAGGGCGAGGGCGGGGGAGCACGGCGGTCCACGCCGTCCCAGGGAGTGCACGAGGAGCCGGTCGCGGGCGGCGGCCCGGCGCGGGGCCGGGCGCGGCAGCCGGCGCACCGGCGCGGGCCGCACGGCGACCGAGGCCACCGCGAGCAGCAGCGGCCGGAAGGTGCCGGCGGCGACCGCGCGCAGCAGCTGCACCAGCGCCCGCTCGCCCCGGCGCAGCCAGGCGGCGGCGAGCAGGCCCACGCCGACGTGCGCGGCGAGCAGCAGCCAGGCGGCCGCCGGGGTGGCGTGCGCGAGCAGCGCGTCGGGGCGGCCCTGCGCCGCGGTCATCCGGGCCAGCGGGGAGCCGACGGCGCCGCCCTGGCACAGCACGTTGAAACCGAACGCGTGCAGCGGTCCGGCGACCGGGCCGCCCGCCCGGCCGTAACAGGTGTTCTGGCCGGTGGTGAAGACGGTGTCGGCGGCCAGTTCCACCGGGACCAGCAGGGCCGCGATCCGGCCGAAGCCGCGCTCGCGGCCCGCCAGCGCGTACGCGGTGACGAAGACCCCGGCGCAGACCACCAACACCGTAGCCACCGGCAGCGGGGCCCGGGACAGCAGGACGTGCGACGCGGTGCTGAGCGTCACGACGACAGCCGTGAACAGCGCCGCGCGCACGGCTCTGAGCTGGGTCCCGGATATGTCCATAACGAGAGAGAGTCTGGCACGTGGGCGGGTAAGCGACCCTTAAAGGGTGCCTGTGAGTGTGCGGAGCTTACAGCCCCGGAATCCGGCCGTTGCGGAACAGGTCGACGAAGATCTGGTGGTCGGCACGCGCGCGTGCGCCGTAGGCGTGCGCGAAGTCCACCAGAAGGGGTGCGAAGCCCTCCTCGTCGGCCGCGATGGCCGCGTCGATGGCCCGCTCGGTGGAGAACGGCACCAGGGACTCGCCGGAGGTGTCGTCCGCCGCCGCGTGCATCGCCGCCGTGGCCCGGCCCAGGTCGGCGACGACCTGCGCGATCTCCTCGGGGTCGTCGATGTCGCCCCAGTCCAGGTCGACCGCGTACGGCGAGACCTCGGCCACCAGCTGGCCCGCCCCGTCCAGCTCGGTCCAGCCCAGCCACGGGTCGGCGTGCGCCTGCAGGGCGCGCTGGGAGATCACGGTGCGGTGGCCCTCGTGCTGGAAGTAGCCGGCGATGGCCGGATCCGTGACGTGCCGGGAGACGGCCGGGGTCTGGGCCTGCTTGATGTAGATGACGACATCGTTCTCCAGGGCGTCGCTGTGCCCCTCCAGGAGGATGTTGTACGACGGCAGCCCCGCCGAGCCGATGCCGATGCCGCGGCGTCCGACGACGTCCTTCACGCGGTAGGAGTCCGGGCGGGCCAGCGAGGAGTCCGGCAGCGTCTCCAGGTAGCCGTCGAAGGCGGCCAGCACCTTGTAGCGCGTCGCCGCGTCCAGCTCGATGGAGCCGCCGCCCGGCGCGAAGCGGCGCTCGTAGTCGCGGATCTCCGTCATCGACTCCAGCAGCTCGAAACGGGTCATCGAGCGGGCGGCGCGCAGGGCGCCCAGCAGCGGACCCTCGGCGGTGTCCAGCGTGAACGGCGGCACCTCGTCGCTCTTCGCGCCCGTGGCCAGGGCGTGGATGCGCTCGCGGTAGGCGCCGGCGTAGATCCGCACCAGCTCGGTGATCTGCTCGTCACTGAGCGCCTTCGCGTACCCGATGAGCGCGACCGACGCCGCGAAGCGCTTCAGGTCCCAGGTGAACGGGCCGACGTAGGCCTCGTCGAAGTCGTTGACGTTGAAGACCAGGCGGCCGCCCGCGTCCATGTACGTGCCGAAGTTCTCCGCGTGCAGATCGCCGTGGATCCACACGCGCGAGGTGCGGTCGTCCAGGTACGGGCCGCCGCGCTTGTCCGCGTCGAGGTCGTGGTAGAAGAGGCACGCCGTGCCCCGGTAGAACGCGAAGGCCGATGCCGCCATCTTCCGGAACTTCACCCGGAACGCGGCCGGGTCGGCGGCCAGGAGCCGGCCGAAGGCGGTGTCGAAGACGGCGAGGATCTCCTCGCCGCGCTGCTCGTCGTTGAGCCGGTGGACCGACATCGCTGGGTGCCTCCTGGTGCTTGCCTGTATGACCTGTACGACAGCGTTTCTGCCGTCTTCAACGGGCGACGCCACGCGGGAGTGCCCGGTTCCCGGATGAAGGTACGCGGGGAAGACCGCCGAGTGTCAGTGCCCGGGCATAGACTTCGACGCTGACCCCAGAACTGTCCGCCAGCCCGTCGCCGAGTGTTTCCCCCGGAGGCTCAACCGTGTCGAAGCCGCCCTTCACGCACCTGCACGTCCACACCCAGTACTCGCTGCTGGACGGTGCCGCGCGGCTCAAGGACATGTTCAACGCCTGCAACGAGATGGGCATGACGCACATCGCCATGTCCGACCACGGCAACCTCCACGGGGCGTACGACTTCTTCCACTCCGCGAAGAAGGCCGGAATCACCCCGATCATCGGGATCGAGGCGTATGTCGCCCCCGAGTCCCGGCGCAACAAGCGCAAGATCCTCTGGGGCCAGCCGCACCAGAAGCGGGACGACGTCTCCGGTTCCGGCGGTTACACCCACAAGACGATGTGGGCGGTGAACAAGACCGGCCTGCACAACCTCTTCCGGCTCTCCTCCGACGCCTACGCCGAGGGCTGGCTGCAGAAGTGGCCCCGGATGGACAAGGAGACCATCGCCCAGTGGTCCGAGGGCATCGTCGCCTCCACCGGCTGTCCCTCGGGCGAGGTGCAGACCCGGCTGCGCCTCGGCCACTTCGACGAGGCCCTGAAGGCCGCCGCCGACTACCAGGACATCTTCGGCAAGGACCGGTACTTCCTGGAGCTGATGGACCACGGCATCGAGATCGAGCGCCGGGTCCGCGACGGCCTGCTGGAGATCGGCAAGAAGCTCGGCATCCCCCCGCTGGTCACCAACGACTCGCACTACACGTACGCGCACGAGGCGGGGGCGCACGACGCCCTGCTGTGCATCCAGACCGGCAAGAACCTCTCCGACCCGGACCGCTTCAAGTTCGACGGCACCGGCTACTACCTGAAGTCCACGGACGAGATGTACGCCATCGACTCCTCGGACGCCTGGCAGGAGGGCTGCGCCAACACGCTCCTCGTCGCCGAGATGGTCGACACCACCGGCATGTTCGAGAAGCGCGACCTCATGCCCAAGTTCGACATCCCCGAGGGCTACACCGAGGTCACCTGGTTCCAGGAGGAGGTCCGCCGCGGCATGGAGCGCCGCTTCCCGGGCGGCATCCCCGAGGACCGCCAGAAGCAGGCCGAGTACGAGATGGACGTCATCATCCAGATGGGGTTCCCGGGCTACTTCCTCGTGGTCGCCGACTTCATCATGTGGGCCAAGCGCCAGGGCATCGCGGTCGGCCCCGGCCGAGGCTCCGCCGCGGGTTCGATCGTCGCCTACGCCCTCGGCATCACCGACCTGGACCCGATCCCGCACGGCCTGATCTTCGAGCGGTTCCTCAACCCCGAGCGCATCTCGATGCCCGACGTCGACATCGACTTCGACGAGCGCAGGCGCGTCGAGGTGATCCGGTACGTGACCGAGAAGTACGGCGCCGACAAGGTCGCCATGATCGGCACCTACGGCACCATCAAGGCCAAGAACGCCATCAAGGACTCCGCGCGCGTGCTGGGCTATCCGTACGCGATGGGCGACCGCATCACCAAGGCCATGCCCGCCGACGTCCTCGGCAAGGGCATCCCGCTGTCCGGCATCACCGACCCCAGCCACCCCCGCTACTCGGAGGCGGGCGAGGTCCGCGCGATGTACGAGAACGAGCCGGACGTGAAGAAGGTCATCGACACCGCGCGCGGCGTCGAGGGCCTGGTGCGGCAGATGGGCGTGCACGCCGCCGGCGTGATCATGTCCAGCGAGACCATCACCGAGCACGTCCCGGTCTGGGTGAGGCACACCGACGGCGTGACCATCACGCAGTGGGACTACCCGAGCTGTGAGTCGCTCGGCCTGCTGAAGATGGACTTCCTGGGCCTGCGCAACCTGACGATCATGGACGACGCGGTCAAGATGGTGAAGGCCAACAAGGGCCTCGACATCGACCTGCTGTCCCTGCCGCTCGACGACCCCACGACCTTCGAGCTGCTCCAGCGCGGCGACACCCTCGGCGTCTTCCAGTTCGACGGCGGCCCCATGCGCTCGCTGCTGCGGCTGATGAAGCCGGACAACTTCGAAGACATCTCCGCCGTGTCGGCCCTGTACCGCCCGGGCCCGATGGGCATGAACTCCCACACGAACTACGCGCTGCGCAAGAACGGGCAGCAGGAGATCACGCCGATCCACCCGGAGCTGGAGGAGCCGCTCAAGGAGGTCCTGGACGTCACCTACGGCCTGATCGTCTACCAGGAGCAGGTGCAGAAGGCCGCCCAGATCATCGCGGGCTACTCGCTCGGCGAGGCCGACATCCTCCGCCGCGTCATGGGCAAGAAGAAGCCCGACGAGCTGGCGAAGAACTTCGTCCTCTTCCAGGAGGGCGCTCGTAAGAAGGGCTTCAGCGACGAGGCCATCCAGGCCCTGTGGGACGTGCTGGTCCCCTTCGCCGGCTACGCGTTCAACAAGGCGCACTCCGCCGCGTACGGCCTGGTGTCGTACTGGACCGCCTACCTCAAGGCGAACCACCCCGCCGAGTACATGGCCGCGCTGCTGACCTCCGTCAAGGACGACAAGGACAAGTCGGCGGTCTACCTCAACGAGTGCCGCCGCATGGGCATCCGGGTGCTCCCGCCGAACGTCAACGAGTCCGAGGCGAACTTCGCGGCCCAGGGCGACGACGTGATCCTCTTCGGCCTCTCCGCCGTCCGCAACGTCGGCACCAACGTCGTCGAGTCGATCATCAAGACCCGCAAGGCCAAGGGGAAGTACATCTCCTTCCCCGACTACCTCGACAAGGTCGAGGCCGTGGTCTGCAACAAGCGCACCACCGAATCGCTGATCAAGGCGGGCGCGTTCGACACCATGGGCCACACCCGCAAGGGCCTCATGGCGCAGTACGAGCCGATGATCGACAACGTGGTCGCGGTCAAACGCAAGGAGGCCGAAGGGCAGTTCGACCTCTTCGGCGGCATGGGCGAGGACACCAGCAGCGAGCCCGGCTTCGGACTCGACGTGGAGTTCTCCCCCGACGAGTGGGACAAGACGTATCTGCTCGCCCAGGAGCGGGAGATGCTCGGTCTGTACGTCTCCGACCACCCGCTCTTCGGCCTGGAACACGTCCTCGCCGACAAGGCCGACGCGGGCATCGCGCAGCTCACCGGTGGCGAGCACGCGGACGGCGCGGTCGTCACCATCGGCGGCATCATCTCCGGCCTGCAGCGCAAGATGACCAAGCAGGGCAACGCCTGGGCCATCGCCACGGTCGAGGACCTCGCCGGCTCCATCGAGTGCATGTTCTTCCCGGCGACCTACCAGCTGGTGTCCACCCAACTCGTCGAGGACGCCGTGGTGTTCGTCAAGGGCCGCCTCGACAAGCGCGAGGACGTGCCCCGGCTCGTCGCCATGGAGCTGATGGTCCCGGACCTGTCCAACGCGGGCACCAACGCGCCCGTGGTCCTCACCATCCCGGCCGTGAAGGTCACTCCGCCCATGGTCAGCCGCCTCGGTGAGATCCTCAGCCACCACAAGGGCGACAGCGAGGTCCGCATCAAGCTCCAGGGCCCGCGCAAGACCACGGTGCTGCGCCTGGACCGGCACCGGGTCAAGCCCGACCCGGCGCTCTTCGGCGACTTGAAGGTGCTGCTCGGCCCGTCCTGCCTGGCCGGCTGACCCGTCACCACAAGCGTCACCACAGGCGTCACCCCACACGTCGCCGCACGAGCACGCGCGAAGGGGCGCACCCGTCAAGGGTGCGCCCCTCCTGTGTGCCGGGCTTCAACTGCCCTTAGTTGTGGCCGAAGCTCTTCCGCTTCTTACCAGCAGCATCCGCGGGGCTGCTCGCGACGCCCGCCATCGGGGACTCGTGCTCCTCCGCCGACGGACGCTGTGCGCGCTCCTGCGTGTGCTCGCTGTGCTGAGCGCGGTTCTGCGGGCCAGCCTGCTTGCGGTTCTTGTTCTTGGCCATGGTGATCTGCCTCCTGTGGGGGATCTAGGGGCCAGGGCCGGGACCAGATTCACATACGCTGACATCAAGCGCATGTCGGATAATTACCGTGTGTGACAGGGCAGGTGGGCGAGCGGGCCCCGCAAACGCCACGCCGAAGATCGAGTTCGGGCCGTTAACCCCCGCGCGGTCGGGCAGACTCGAAGGAAGTCCGAAGCAAAACCTGCCGGGAAGAGGGTGAGTCGCGTGGACCGCTGCATCGTCCTGGTGGACGCCGGGTACTTGCTGGGAGCCGCCGCCAGCCTCCTCGCCGGTGAGCCCTCGCGGTCCCGGATCACCGTCGACCACACCGCACTGATCCAGGCACTGCGGGTACGCGCCGAGTCGGAGACCGAGCGCCCGCTGCTGCGCATCTACTGGTTCGACGGCGCCCCGGACCGGGTCCCCCAACCGGAGCATCGCCGGCTGCGCGTGATGCCCCGGGTCACCGTCCGGCTCGGCGCCCTCACCCGCAGCGACGGACGCTGGGCCCAGAAGGGGGTGGACGCCGCCATGCACGCCGAGCTGACCGAGCTGGCCCGCAACCGCGCCTGCTCCGACATCGTCCTCGTCACCGGCGACGGCGATCTGCTGCCCGGCATGATGGCCGCCAAGGAGCACGGCGTCGCCGTCCACCTGTGGGCCGTACAGGCCGCCGACGGCGACTACAACCAGTCCGAGGACCTGGTCGCCGAGGCCGACGAGCGGCGCGTGCTGGACCGCGCCTGGATCATCCAGGCCGTCCGCGCCAAGGAACTGACCGGCGTCTGCGCCCCGCCGCCGGCGCCCCGGCCCGAGATCGCCGCGATCCTCTCCGCGCCGCTGCCCGAGTCCGCGCTCGGCACGGCGGCCGAGCGGCCGGCCGACCAGGGCGCGCCCCAGCCGGCCGCCGCCACGGAGAACGGCTCCCAGGAGCGGGTCACCGCCCACAAGGGCGTCCCCACCCCCAAGGACCTGGCCGCCCTGCGCGCCCCCGGCGCCCAGCCCGCCCAGCACCCGGCGACCGCGACCCTGCGCTGGTCCTCCGACAAGGGCTGGGTGGACCGGCCGGGCGCCGTCGCCGAGCCGCCCGACGTCGCCGCCATGCCGACACTGGCCCAGCTCACCACCGCCGAGCAGCGGTGGGCCGACCGGGAGGAGGACATCACCACCGTCGGCGGCGACCCGTACGAGGTGGGGCAGGTCTTCGCCCGCCGCTGGATGTCCCGGCTCGGCGACCAGAGCCATCTGCAGAAGCTGTCGCAGATGTACCCGCGCATCCCGCACCGCATCGACGGGGAGCTGCTGCGGTACGCCGCGCGGTTCGGGCTGCTCGCCCACAAGGACGACCAGATCGACGAGCACGACCGCTACGCCATTCGGGCGGGCTTCTGGCGGGAGATCGACGTGCCGGCGGCCGCGGAGAGCGCGACGGGGGAGTGACGCGGGGTTCCCCACCGGGCGGGCAGGGCTCCTTACCGGTCGCGTACGGAACCGGCCCCAAAGGCGAGTAAAGGGCCCCGACCCCGTACCCTCGTCCCTTGTGAGTACGCGCGCGGCACAGGCACTTCGGCAGGACGAGGTCGTCCGTGTGCGCGGGCTCGGCAAGACCTATCCGGCCGTGAAGGGCCGGCGCGGCGCGCCCGGCACCCCCGCGGTGCGGGCCACCGACGGCGTCGAGCTGGACGTGCGGCGCGGCGAGGTCTTCGGACTGCTCGGGCCGAACGGCGCCGGCAAGTCCACGCTCGTCCGGCAGCTCACCGGGCTGCTGCGGCCGGACACCGGCAGCGTCGAGATCCTCGGGCACGACATCGTCCGGCACCCCGAGCGGGCCGCGCGCCTGCTGGCCTACCTGGGCCAGGAGTCGTCCGCGCTGGACGAGCTGACCGTCTCCCTCGCCGCCGAGACCACCGGTCGCCTGCGCGGCCTGGACGTGACGCGGGCGCGGGCCGAGCGGGACGCCGTACTGGAGGAGCTGGGGCTCACCTCGATCGCCGGGCGGGCGCTGAAGAAGCTGTCCGGCGGGCAGCGGCGGCTGGCCTGCTTCGCCGCCGCCCTGGTCGGGGAGCGGCCGCTGCTCGTGCTGGACGAGCCGACCACCGGCATGGACCCGGTGGCCCGGCGCGCGGTCTGGGCGGCCGTGGACCGGCGGCGCGCCGAGCGCGGTACGACCGTGCTGCTGGTCACCCACAACGTCATCGAGGCGGAGACCGTGCTGGACCGGGTCGCCGTCATCGACCGGGGCCGGGTCATCGCCTGCGACACCCCGGCCGGCCTGAAGGAACAGGTGGCCGGCGAGGTGCGGGTCGAGCTGGTGTGGCGGGAGCGGGCGCCGCTGGAGGTGCCCGAGGTGGCCGTGCTGCGGGAGCGCGCGGTGGAGTCCGGCCGGCGCTGGACGCTGCGGCTCGCGCCCGAGGAGGCCCGTGCCGCCGTCGCCACCGTGACCGGCGGGGCCGCCTTCGCCGCCCTGGACGACTTCACGCTGGCCACGCCCAGCCTGGAGGATGTCTACCTGGCGCTGGGCGGAGCGGCCCGGCAGGGACTGGTGAAGGCGTGAGCGCGCGGGGCGCCGCATCCGTATGGGTGGGGGCGACCGCCGTAGGGAAGGGGAGCAGCTCGTCGTGAGTGTCGTACCCGCGGAGGTGCTGCCGGGCGGCGGCCGGGTCGTGCCCGAGCCGGCGCGGGGCGCGGCCGGACTCGCTCCGGCCGCGCGGCTGTGGCCGTCGCTGGCGGCCGTCTACCGGGCGCAGCTGTCCCGGGCCCGGGTGGCGCGGATCCCGCTGCTGTTCGTGGCCACCTTCCAGTCCGTCGGCATCACCGTGATGATGCGGGGCGTCGTCGACAGCACGGGGGAGGCCCGGTCCGTGGTGGCCGGGTCGTCGGTGCTGGTCGTCGCGTATGTGGCGCTGAATCTGCTGGCGCAGTACTTCGGGCAGCTGCGGGCGAGCGGCGGGCTCGACCACTACGCCACGCTGCCGGTGCCGCCGGCCGCCGTGGTGCTGGGCGCCGCGGCGGCCTACGCCTCCTTCACCGTGCCGGGGACGCTGGTGACGGCCGTCTTCGGATGTGTGCTGTTCGGGCTGCCGCTGGGCAGTCTGTGGGTCCTGCTGGCCGTGATCCCGCTCGCCGGGGCCGCGCTGTCCGGGCTCGGCGCCGCCTGCGGGCTGCTCGCCCCGCGTCCCGAGCTGGCCACGCTGCTCGGCCAGCTCGGCATGTCGGCGGCGCTGCTGCTGGGCGTGCTGCCGGCCGACCGGATGCCGGAGATCGTACGGCTGGCGCGGGATCTGCTGCCGTCGACGTACGGCGTGGAGGCGTACGCCCGGACCTTCGGGGCACACCCGGACTGGGCCGTCGTCCTTGTCGATCTGGGGGTGTGCGCGGGTGTCGGAGTCGTCTCGCTGGCCGTGGCGACGTGGGCGTACCGCAGGGCCGCCGTCCGGTGACGCGGCGCACAGCACGACCTGGCACGATGTCAGGGTGACCGCACCGTTGACTCCGCCTACGCCGCCGCACAACCAGTCCCCGGACGACGTCTGGCAGGCCCCGCCGCCCGCCGGTGTCCCCGGGGGCGTGTACGAACAGGACGGCCCCGGTATGAAGACCGAACTGCGACAGGCCGCCGTGATCACGGTGGCCGTGGCGTTGGGCGGGGTGCTGCTGGGGCTGCTGTGGTGGTGGCTAGCGCCGCACGTGCCGCTGGTCGGCGACCAGGTGGACCGCAGCTGGGTCGTCTATCTCAAGGACAGCGAGGGCGAGCAGGCGGTGGGGGTGGACGGCACGTTCATCCTGCTGGCGCTGGGCTTCGGGCTCCTCAGCGCGGTGCTGGTCTTTCTGCTGCGGCGGCGCGGGGGAGTGCCGGTCGTCGTGGCGCTGGGGCTCGGCGCGCTGCTCGGGTCGCTGCTGGCGTGGCGGCTCGGGGTGTGGCTCGGGCCCTCGACCGACGTGCTCGCCCATGCCAAGCAGGTGGGCAAGGGCGTCACCTTCTCCGCCCCCCTGAAGCTCTCGGCGAAGGGCGCGCTGCTGGCGTGGCCGCTGGCCGCGCTGCTGGTGCACCTCGGACTCACGGCGCTGTTCGGCCCCCGCGACCCCGAGCCGCCGTATCCGCAGCAGCAGGGCTAGGGCCTGTCCGGCCCTTCCCGTCCGCCGTCCGGCCCTTCCCGTCCGCCGCGACGCCGTGCCTCAGCGGTGTGGGACGCGCCCCCTCCCGCTGCCTCAATGGCGTGGGACGCGCCCCTCCCACCGCCTCAACGGCGTAGGACGCGCCCCGCTCGCCGCAGGCCCCGCGTCTCAGCCCCGCCCGATCGGCGCCAGCACCGCTTGCGTCAGCTTCGCCAGGTCCTGCGGGGACAGTTCGACCTCCAGGCCGCGGCGTCCCGCCGAGACGCAGATCGTCTCGTGGGCCTCGGCGGAGTCGTCCAGGACCGTCGGCAGCCGCTTGCGCTGGCCGAGCGGGGAGATGCCGCCGCGGACGTAGCCGGTCGTGCGCTCCGCCAGCGTCGGGTCGGCCATCGTCGCCCGCTTGCCGCCCACCGCCGCCGCCAGGGCCTTGAGGTCGAGGGAGCCGGAGACGGGGACCACGGCCACGGTCAGGGCGCCGTCGACATCCGCGACCAGGGTCTTGAAGACGCGGTCGGGGGAAACGCCCATCGCCTCCGCCGCCTCCTCGCCGTAGGAGGGGTGGGAGGGGTCGTGGTCGTAGGAGTGGACCGTGAAGGCCACACCGGCCGACGACAGGGCGACCGTCGCGGGGGTGCCGGCGGACTGCTGCTTCTTCGACTTCTTCGCCATCGGTGAGTGGTGGACCCCTCAGTTCAGACTGGTCGGCGTCCGCGTCAGCTCGAACGCGGGCAGTGACGGCAGGCTACGGATGATGGCCGTCTCCGCGCGAAGGAGTTTCAGCTCGTCCCGCAGCCGGGAGGCGGTGTCGGGGGCCTGCAGCAGCCGCTGCTTCGTCGGCGTGTCGTGCACCATCGCCGCCGCCACCAGGTACGACACCACCGACGGGTCGTCGGGCAGCTCCGCGCCCGTGGACAGCGAGCGCTCCCGCGCGCCCGCCAGCCGCTTCTGGTACTGGCGGAACGAGCGCAGCACCCCCTCGGCCAGCGCGCCCGCCTCGTCGCCCGGCTCCTCCGTCAGCTCCTCCAGCTCCGCCGTCAGGAACGGACCCGACGCGTCGACGGAGAGCAGCCGCACCCGGGTCGTCCCCGTCGCCAGCACCTCGAAGGTGCCGTCGGCGCGCTCCCGGACGGTCGCCGCGTCCGCCACACAGCCCACCCCGTGGAAGGCCTTGACCGGGTCAGGGCCGAAGCCCGCGCCCGGCCCCCGCTCCGGCTGCGCCGTGGGGTCCGGCATGCCGGGGGCGCTCGGCGCCACCTCGTGGCCGTCGCGGATGGCCACGACGGCGAACCGGCGCGGCTCGTCCTCCGGTGTCTTGAGCAACTCGCGCATCATCGCGCGATAGCGCTCCTCGAAGACGTTCAGCGGCAGCACGAGTCCCGGGAACAGCACGGTGTTCAGCGGGAAGAGCGGAAGACGGACGGTGGTCACGACGCCCCAGCCTAGTGGTCACCGGCGCGCGTGTGTCCGCCGCGCTCGCCGAGCGGCGCCGGGGGCCCGCTCATCAGGCCCGCCAGCGCCGCGGGCACCGGCCGCCGCCCCGGCGTCAGCAGATGCTCGCGCACCCGCAGGAAGTGCCCGAGCGGATCCTCGGAGAACCGCTCCCAGGGGAACGACGTGGCGTACGGGCCGATCAGCCGGAGCTGGGCCCGGGCGTCCTCCCAGCGGTCCAGGCGGATCAGCACGTACAGGAGCTTGTTGCGGACCTGCGCGGGCCACGGGTCGGCCGCCGGGAAGCGGGCGGACAGCGCGAGCGCCCGGTCGGCCGCGGCGTCCAGCCGGGCCCGCGGGATCCCGGCGCCGCCGCCGACCAGGTAGCCGAAGGCGGCCCGGGCCGGCAGGGCCTGGACGAGCGAGTCCGCCGGGGCGTCCTGCGCGGCCCCGTCGGCGAAGTCGAAGCACTCGGGGTGGGAGCCGCGCCAGCTCGCGGCGAGATAGCGCAGCGCGGCCACATGGCAGCCGTAGTGGTGCGGGGCGCGCCGGACCGCCGCCTCCCACAGCTCCTCGAAGTACCGGTGCCCGGCGCGCGAGCCGCGCGCGTGGTCCAGGGCGATCCGCCAGGGCACCGGATCGCGGTCGTCGGCGCGGGCGGCGGCGGTGATCAGCGGGCTCGCCTCGCGCAGCAGCTCGGCCCGGGCCGGCGACGGCCAGGCCCGGTCCACCGCCAGCTGCGCCCCGACCAGCAGGACGCCGGGATCCTCGGGCACGGCGGCGCGCCAGGCGTCGAACCACTCGGGGCGGGAGCGGGCGAAGGCGGCCAGGTGCCGGACGTACCGGTCGTGGTTCTCCCACTCGGCACCGGCGCGGGTGGCGGCGAGCAGAGCGGCGGCGGCCGGGTACTCGCCTCGGCCGGCCGCGACCAGTGCGGGCGAGAGGCGGTCGTCGGGGGCGTCGAGCAGGACCTCGTCCCCGGCGGGCGGGGGGCCGGCCGGGCGGGTGAAGCGTCTGGCCATCCGGGTGGGGCGGATGAACGGGGGGAGCGGAACCATCGTGCCGACTATTGAAAGTCCGCAGGTCGGCGGCGCGCCAGAGGCTTCCGGCAAGTAATGGAAAGTTGTACGACAGACGGTCAAGGACCGGTAAAGGTGAGGGTGCAACTTATGTCACAGCCGTGGCCGTGCGCCCCCCTGCCCTCACAGGCTCCGCCACCGGCGTTCAGCTCCGGCGCAGCAGCCGTGTCGCCCCCGCCGCCACGGTCGTCGCCAGGATCCAGCCGAGCAGGATCATCGCGGCCGCCAGCCACTGCCAGCCGCCGCGCAGCTGCCACTGGCCGGCCTGGCCCAGGTCGATCACCGGCAGCAGCAGGTCCAGCGTGAACAGGGCCGGGCTCCAGGCGGGATGGGAGTCGTGGTTCGTCGGCGGATGGTCGGCGTGCGCGAACGCCAGCGTGCCCGCCGCCCACAGCACCGCCATCCACACGGCGGCCCGGCCGGGCCGGTAGCCGTAGGCGACCGTCCAGTCCTGCACGTACCCCAGGAACTTCCCGGCCAGCGGCAGCGTCTCGCGGCGCCGGCGCTGCTTGGCGAGCAGCACCTCCCGCGCGTCCTCGTCCTCGCCCGCCGCCCGCAGCACCGCCGCCAGGCGCTCGTACGGTTCCGGAGCGTACTCGGCGGTGGCCGCCGCCACCCAGTCCAGCCGGCCGGTGAGCGGGAACGGGCCGCGCGGCACGAGGTTCTCGTACACGAAGCCGCCCATGTGCAGATTGCCCGGCCCCGGCCAGCTCGCCGCCCGGTCCACCAGGTTGACGATCCGCGCGCCGGACAGCACCACCTTCCCCCGCTGCGGTCCGTCGCCCAGGAAGCGCAGCTCCGAGGCGTGCACCCGGCGCAGCGACAGCTCCTGGTCGTCGGTGAGGGTGAACCGGGCCCGCTCGAAGTCGACGGCGTCCCCGAACCGCCCGTCGTCCAGGCGTATCCCGCCCCGGCAGTCGAAGCGCTGGATCCGCGTCCCGCGCGCCGGTGTGGTGCCGCTCAGCAGGGGGCTGCCGACGCCGGCCGGGGTGAGGTACAGGGTGCGCTCGACGGTCAGCTGGGGGGCGTTCAGGGCGTAGCGGGAGTACGGGTTGTCCAGGCTCGCCCCGCGCAGGCTCAGCGACACACCGACCTTGGCGCCGCGCAGCCGCAGCTCGCCGTGCGACTGCAGCATCTCCGCCTGCAGGTCCTGGCCGACGGTCACGCCGTCCCCGGAGATCGACCGCCCGCTGCGGTCGCGGTACACCACCGCCTCGTTGAGCAGCAGATCGGTGCCTATGTGCGCGTCCGTCAGCCGCACCCCGTTCTGGAAGCGGCAGCGCGGCAGATGCAGGTCGCCCTCGGTGTGCACGCGGGCCGCCTCCAGCCGGGGCACCGCGCAGTCCACCAGGCGCAGCGTGGTGAACCGGGCCTCCGGCAGCAGCACCTCGTCGTCGAAGCGGCAGCCGCGCAGCTCGACGTACGGCCGTACCGTCCCGCCCGACAGGTCCAGTGGGCCGGTGATCCGCACGCCGGCCAGCTTGAGCGACGACACCCGGCCCGCGAGCGCCGGCGGGCCGTCCAGCAGCAGCCACGCCACGGTCCGCGCCCGCACCGTGCGCTCCGGACCCCACGGGTGTCCGCCGTGCGGATCGTCCACCCCGGCGTCGCCGCAGCTCAGGTCGTACACACTGCCGTTGCGGAAGGCCTGCCACATGCCCGCCTCGGCCGCGGTCAGGTCGTCCGGCAGGTCCCCGGCCGCGAAGCCGGCCTCCTCGGTCACCTCTGTCCTCTCCCGGTCCCCGTGCTGTGCTGTGCTTTCGTACAGCCGTTCATGCCCGCTGGGTGACGTCCGGAACACTCAAGGTGAAGGTGATCTTCCAAGTCGCGCCACGTTCTGTATCAGCCATTGATACGCGCCACCGGCTCCGGACGGCGGTCTGAGAGTATTGAGACTGTGATTTCCCGAATCGATCTGCGCGGCGACGCCCTTCCCGAGGGCCTCGCCCTGCGCGACCTGCTGCCCCGAGCCGACTTCGACGTGTCGACCGCCCTGGAGAAGGTGCGTCCGATCTGCGAGGCCGTGCATCATCGGGGCGACGCGGCGCTGATCGACTTCGCCGAGAAGTTCGACGGAGTACGGCTGGAATCCGTCCGTGTCCCGGCCCAGGCGCTCACCGACGCCCTCGAGGCCCTCGACCCGGCCGTGCGCGCCGCGCTGGAGGAGTCCATCCGCCGCGCCCGCCTGGTCCACCGCGAGCAGCGCCGCAGCACCCACACCACCCAGGTCGTCCCGGGCGGCTCGGTGACCGAGAAGTGGGTGCCGGTCGAGCGCGTCGGGCTGTACGCACCGGGCGGCCGGTCGGTCTACCCCTCCTCCGTGATCATGAACGTCGTACCGGCCCAGGAGGCCGGGGTCGGGTCCATCGCGCTCGCCTCGCCGGCCCAGGCCGAGTTCGGCGGGCTGCCCCACCCGACCATCCTGGCCGCCTGCGCCCTGCTCGGCGTGGACGAGGTCTACGCCGCGGGCGGCGCCACCGCCGTCGCGATGTTCGCCTACGGCACCGAGTCCTGCCCGCCGGCGAACATGGTCACCGGCCCCGGCAACATCTGGGTCGCCGCCGCCAAGCGGTTCTTCACCGGCCGGATCGGCATCGACGCCGAGGCCGGCCCCACCGAGATCGCGATCCTCGCGGACTCCACCGCCGACCCCGTGCACGTCGCCTCCGACCTGATCAGCCAGGCCGAGCACGACCCGCTCGCGGCGGCCGTCCTCGTCACCGACTCCGTCGAGCTGGCGGACGCGGTGGAGCAGGAGCTGCAGCCGCAGGTCGCGGCCACCAAGCACGTCGACGACCGGATCGTGCCCGCCCTCAAGGGCCGGCAGTCCGCGATCGTCCTGGTCGACGGCGTCGAGGAGGGCCTGCGCGTGGTCGACGCGTACGGCGCCGAGCACCTGGAGATCCAGACCGCCGACGCCGCCGCGGTGGCCGACCGGGTGAAGAACGCGGGCGCGATCTTCATCGGCCCCTGGGCCCCCGTCTCGCTCGGCGACTACGCGGCCGGCTCCAACCACGTCCTGCCCACCGGCGGCTGCGCCTGCCACTCCTCGGGCCTGTCCGTCCAGTCCTTCCTGCGCGGCATCCACATCGTGGACTACACGAAGGACGCGCTCGCCGAGGTCGCCCACCACGTGGTGACGCTGGCGGAGGCGGAGGACCTGCCGGCGCACGGCGCGGCGGTCAAGGCACGGTTCGGCTGGAAGGTACCCGAGAGCAAGTGACCGGCATCGACGATCTCCCCGTACGGGACGAGCTGCGCGGCAAGTCCCCCTACGGCGCGCCCCAGTTGGACGTCCCCGTGCGGCTGAACACCAACGAGAACCCCTACCCGCTGCCCGAGCCGCTGGTCGAGCGGATCACGGAGCGGGTGCGGGAGGCCGCCCGCGACCTGAACCGCTACCCCGACCGGGACGCGGTGCAGTTGCGCACCGAGCTGGCCACGTACCTGACGAAGACCGGCAACCACCCGCTCGGAGTCGAGAACGTGTGGGCCGCCAACGGCTCCAACGAGGTCATCCAGCAGCTGCTGCAGACCTTCGGCGGACCGGGCCGTACGGCGATCGGCTTCGAGCCGTCGTACTCGATGCACGCGCTCATCGCGCGCGGGACCGGCACCGGCTGGATCTCCGGGCCGCGCAGCGAGGACTTCACGATCGACCTCGCCGCCGCCGAGCGGGCCGTCGCCACGCACAAGCCGGACGTCGTCTTCATCACCACGCCCAACAACCCCACCGGCAACGCCGTTCCGCCGGAGACGGTCCTCGCGCTGTACGAGGCGGCGCAGGCGGCCAAGCCGTCTATGGTGGTCGTGGACGAGGCGTACATCGAGTTCAGCCACGGCGCCTCGCTGCTGCCGCTGCTGCAGGGCCGCCCGCACCTGGTGATCTCGCGCACGATGTCCAAGGCGTTCGGCGCGGCGGGCCTGCGCCTCGGCTACCTCGCCGCCGACCCGGCGGTCGTGGACGCCGTGCAGCTGGTCCGGCTGCCGTACCATCTGTCGGCGATCACCCAGGCGACCGCCCTGGCCGCGCTGGAGCACACCGACACGCTGCTGGGCTACGTCGAGCAGCTGAAGGCGGAGCGGGACCGGCTCGTCGCCGAGCTGCGCGCGATCGGCTACGAGGTCACCGAGTCCGACGCCAACTTCGTGCAGTTCGGCCGGTTCCCGGACGCCCACGAGGCCTGGCAGAGGATCCTCGACCGGGGCGTCCTGGTCCGGGACAACGGCGTACCGGGGTGGCTGCGGGTGTCCGCCGGCACCCCGGAGGAGAACGACGCGTTCCTCGACGCGGTCCGTGATGTGAAGAAGGAGCTTGAGGCATGAGCCGCGTTGGACGCGTGGAGCGTACGACCAAGGAGACCTCCGTCCTGGTCGAGATCGACCTCGACGGCACCGGCAGAACCGACATCGCCACCGGCGTCGGCTTCTACGACCACATGCTCGACCAGCTCGGCCGGCACGGTCTGTTCGACCTGACCGTGAAGACCGACGGCGACCTGCACATCGACTCCCACCACACCATCGAGGACACCGCCCTCGCGCTCGGCGCCGCCTTCAAGCAGGCGCTCGGCGACAAGGTGGGGATCTACCGCTTCGGCAACTGCACGGTCCCGCTGGACGAGTCCCTCGCCCAGGTCACCGTCGACCTCTCCGGCCGCCCGTACCTGGTGCACACCGAGCCCGAGAACATGGCGCCGATGATCGGCGAGTACGACACCACCATGACCCGGCACATCCTGGAGTCCTTCGTCGCCCAGGCGCAGATCGCGCTGCACGTGCACGTGCCGTACGGGCGCAACGCGCACCACATCGTGGAGTGCCAGTTCAAGGCCCTCGCAAGGGCGCTGCGGTACGCCTCCGAGCGCGACCCGCGCGCGGCCGGCATCCTCCCCTCCACGAAGGGCGCGCTGTAGAGCCATGAACAGCCTCTCCTCCCTGCTGATCGTCGTCGGTCTGTTCCTGGCCGGCGGCATCTTCTCCTTCGTCAAGCAGAAGATGCCCAGGAGCCTGATCGTGCTGCTCTCCATCGGCGCGGGCATGTGCCTGGTCGCGGGCGTCATGCGGCTGGGGGTGTGGAATTGACCGGCAAGAAAGTCGTGGTCTTCGACTACGGCTTCGGCAACGTCCGTTCCGCCGAGCGTGCCCTCGCGCGCGTGGGCGCCGACGTCGAGATCACGCGTGACTTCGACGCGGCCATGAACGCCGACGGACTGCTGGTGCCGGGCGTCGGCGCCTTCGCCGCCTGCATGCAGGGCCTGCGCGCCGCGCGCGGCGACTGGGTGGTCGACCGCCGGCTGTCCGGCGGGCGCCCCGTCATGGGCATCTGCGTCGGCATGCAGATCCTCTTCGCGCGCGGCATCGAGCACGGCGTGGAGGCCGAGGGCCTGGACGAGTGGCCCGGCGCGGTCGAGCCGCTGCAGGCCGAGATCGTGCCCCACATGGGCTGGAACACCGTGGACGCCCCCGCCGACTCCCAGCTGTTCGCCGGCCTCGACGCCGACGCCCGGTTCTACTTCGTGCACTCCTACGCCGTCCACGACTGGCAGCTGGAGAGCCACAACCCCCGGATCGACGCCCCCAAGGTGACCTGGTCGACGCACGGCAAGCCGTTCGTGGCCGCCGTGGAGAACGGCGCCCTGTGGGCCACGCAGTTCCACCCCGAGAAGTCCGGCGACGCCGGCGCCCAGCTCCTCACCAACTGGATCGGAACCCTGTAGAGACATGGCCAAGCTCGAACTCCTCCCCGCCGTCGACGTCCGCGACGGCCAGGCCGTACGCCTCGTGCACGGCGAGTCCGGCACGGAGACCTCGTACGGCTCCCCCCTGGAGGCCGCCCTCGCCTGGCAGAGCGCGGGCGCCGAGTGGCTGCACCTGGTCGACCTCGACGCGGCCTTCGGCACCGGCGACAACCGCGAGCTGATCGCCGAGGTCACCCGGGTGATGGACATCAAGGTGGAGCTGTCCGGCGGCATCCGCGACGACGCCTCGCTGGCCGCCGCCCTGGCCACCGGCTGCACGCGGGTCAACCTGGGCACGGCCGCCCTGGAGAGCCCCGAGTGGGTCGCCAAGGTCATCGCCGAGCACGGCGACAAGATCGCCGTCGGCCTGGACGTGCGCGGCACCACCCTGCGCGGCCGCGGCTGGACCCGCGACGGCGGCGACCTGTACGAGACGCTGGAGCGCCTGAACAAGGAGGGTTGCGCCCGCTACGTCGTCACCGACATCGCCAAGGACGGCACCCTGCAGGGCCCCAACCTGGAACTGCTGAAGAACGTGTGCGCGGCCACCGACCGCCCGGTCGTGGCCTCCGGCGGCGTCTCCTCCCTGGACGACCTGCGCGCCATCGCCCGGCTGGTGCCGCTCGGTGTCGAGGGGGCCATCGTCGGGAAGGCGCTGTACGCGAAGGCGTTCACCCTGGAAGAGGCCCTGGAGGCCACATCTTGACGAAGGACACAGTGTCATGAGCGATGCCGTGCGGCGTGTGCAGAGCGGAAGTCCCTGGGAAGAGAGCTTCGGTTTCGCACGCGCCGTCGCGGCGGGCGACCGGGTGCTGGTGGCGGGCACGACGTCCTTCAAGGGCGATGTCCTCTACGGCGAGGGCGACCCGTACGAACAGACCAAGGTGGCCTTCACCAGCGCCCTCGAGGCGATCGCCGAGTTCGGGCTCGGCGTCGACTCCGTCGTCCGTACGCGGACGTACCTGACCCATGCCCGGGACGTGGACGCAGTGGGCCGCGCGCACAAGGAGCTCTTCGACTCCGTGCGCCCGGTGTCGACCCTGCTGGTCGTGGCGGGGTTCGTCGATCCGCGGATCCTGGTCGAAGTAGAACTCGAAGCATTCAGAGGAGCCTGAGCAGTCATGACCCTGGCGGTCCGAGTCATCCCCTGCCTGGACGTGGACAACGGCCGGGTCGTCAAGGGCGTGAACTTCCAGAACCTGCGCGACGCGGGCGACCCCGTCGAGATGGCCAAGGTGTACGACGCCGAGGGCGCCGACGAGCTGACGTTCCTGGACATCACCGCGTCCTCCGGTGACCGGGAGACGACGTACGACGTGGTACGCCGCACCGCGGAGCAGGTGTTCATCCCGCTGACGGTCGGCGGCGGCGTCCGGACCGCCGAGGACGTCGACAAGCTGCTGCGGGCGGGCGCCGACAAGGTGGGCGTGAACACCGCCGCCATCGCCCGGCCCGACCTGATCCGTGAGATCGCCGAGCGCTTCGGCCGGCAGGTGCTGGTGCTGTCGGTGGACGCCCGCCGCACGCCGACCGGATCCTTCGAGGTCACCACGCACGGCGGCCGGCGCGGCACCGGCATCGACGCGGTGGAGTGGGCGCACCGGGCGGCGGAGCTGGGGGCCGGCGAGATCCTGCTCAACTCCATGGACGCCGACGGCACCAAGGACGGCTACGACCTGGAGATGATCGCCGCCGTCCGCAAGCACGTCACCGTCCCCGTCATCGCCTCGGGCGGCGCCGGCAAGCTGGCCGACTTCCCCCCGGCGATCGAGGCGGGCGCGGACGCCGTGCTGGCCGCGTCGGTGTTCCACTTCGGCGACCTGCGCATCGGCGAGGTGAAGCAGACACTGCGGGAGGCGGGCCACCCGGTGCGGTGACGCTGCGCTGAGCTTCGCCAGATACGAAAGAGAAGTTGCGCAAAATCTGTTGTGCAACTTCTCTTTCGTATCTACGGTCGGGCGCATGGCGAGAGACGAGAACCGCCGCATCACCGACCTGGGCACGCTCAAGGCCCTCGCGCATCCGCTGCGGGCCAACCTGTACCGGCTGCTGTGCATGGAGGAGGTGGCAACCGCCTCCCGGCTCGCGGAGCACGTGGACGAGGCCGTCTCCCTGGTCAGCTACCACCTGCGCAAGCTCGCCGATCACGGGCTGATCGAGGAGGCCGAGCCGCAGACGGCGGACGGCCGTGAGCGCTGGTGGCGGCCGGCGTCGGACGGGGTGACCATCCGGGACGAGGACTTCCGGGGCGAACCGGGGAAGGCCGCCGCGCACCTGGCGGCCACCCGGCTCTTCCACGACCAGCGGGCCGACCAGTACCGCCGCTACCTGGACGAGCGCCCCACCTGGGGGCCCGAGTGGAACACCGCGTCGATGGACACCGAGTCCTGGATGCGGCTGACCCCGGCCGAACTCACCGAGCTGAAGGACGAGTTCGCCGCCCTTCTGCGCAGGTTCGACGCGCGGGGCCGGGCCGCCGAGGCCGCGGGCGAGACCGAGGGGCGTGAGCACGTGGCGCTCCACCTGTACGGCTTCCCGTTCCGCGCCTGAAAGGACCCCTCCCGTGACCGCCACGCTCATACCGCCGGCGACCGCGCCGCAGGCCCATCGCGACCCCAACGTCCGGCGCTGGCTCGCCGCCTACACCTCCTCGATGCTCGGCGACAGCGTCTACTACCTCGCCCTGTCCTGGGCCGCCGTCCAAGCCGGAACCCCGGCCCAGGCCGGACTCGTGATGTCGGCGAGCGCGCTGCCCCGGGCCGTGCTGATGCTGGGCGGGGGAGTCGTCGCCGACCGGTTCGGGCCGCGCCGGGTCGTCATCGGCAGTGACGCCGTGCGGTGTGCGGCCGTCCTCGCCGTGGCCGCGCTGCTGTTCCTCACCAGCCTTGGGCTGTGGCCGCTCGCCCTGCTGGCGCTGGTCTTCGGCACGGTCGACGCCGTGTTCCTGCCCGCCGTGGGCGCCCTGCCGGCCCGTCTCACCGACAAGGACCAGCTCGCCCGGGTCCAGGGGATGCGGGGCCTGGCCATCCGGATTTCCAGCGTGGTCGGCGCCCCGCTGGGCGGGCTGGCCGTGGCCCTCGGCGGCGCGGCCGCGGCGTTCGCACTCGCCGGGCTGCTCATCGCCGTCTCGGTGCCCCTGCTGCTCTCCGTGCGGGTACGGCAACTGCCCCGATCCGGGAACGGCACCACCACCTGGAGCGACCTCGGCGCCGGTCTGCGCTACATCCGCCGCCACCGCGTCCTCGCCCCGCTGATGCTGGCCATCGCCCTCGGCGACCTGGGTTTCGTCGGTCCGCTGAACGTCGGCCTGACCCTGCTCGCCGAGCGGCGCGGCTGGGGCGCCGCCGGGATGGGCTGGGTGCTGGCCGGGTTCGGGACCGGCGCCGGAGCCGCCTCGCTGCTGCTGGCGGTGCGGGGGCGGCTGCCGCGCGCCGGGCTGGTCACCGGGTGGGCCTGTGCGGTGGGGGCCGTGGCCGTCGGCGCCCTCGCCTACGTCCCCACCCTCCTGGCGGCCGCCGCCACCGCCCTGCTCGTCGGCCTGCTCACCGGGCTCAGCGGCGCGCTGTGCGGCGCCCTGCTGCAGACCCAGTCCGACCCCGCGTACCTGGGCCGGGTCACTGCCGTCTCCAGCCTGGTCAGCCTCGGTCTGACCCCGCTGTCCATGCCGTTCGCGGCCGCCGCGATCGGCGCCTGGGGGCTCCGCCCGGTCTACGCCGTCAGCGCCGCCGTCTGCGGTCTCGGCGGGGTCGTCGCCCTCGCCGTACCGGCCCTGCGCCGCGCGCAGCTCCCGGGCTGAGCGCGGCACGCCCCGTCGGCTCAGATGCCCAGCTGCTTCGACTCGTGCAGCTTGGCGATCGCGTCCGCGTCGCCCTGCACGTCCACCTTGGCCGCGTCCTGCCTGCCGAACGCGTACATCAGCAGCTCCGACGGCTCGCCGGTCACCGTCACCACCGGCGCGCCCCGGTGCGCCACCGCCGTCTGCCCGTCCGGGCGGCGCAGCACCAGACCCGTCGGCACCCCCCGGGCCACCAGCCGCGCCGTGCGCTCGAGCCGCGACCACAGGGCGTCCTGGAAGACCGGGTCCAGCTCGCGCGGCGTCCAGTCCGGCTGGGCGCGCCGGACGTCCTCGGTGTGGACGTAGAACTCGACGATGTTGGCCGCCTCGTCGACCTGCTTCAGCTGGAACGGCGAGAACCGCGGCGGGCCGGTACGGATCAGCTGGATCAGCTCCTCGTACGGCTTCGCGGTGTACTCGGCCATCACCTTCTCCAGGCGCGGCGCGAGCTGTTTGATCAGGGAGCCCCCGGCCGCGTCCGGGCGGCGCTCGCGCACGACGACGTGCGCGGCCAGGTCCCGGGTCCGCCAGCCCTCGCAGAGGGTCCCGGCGTCCGGACCGACGGTTTCCAAGAGGTCGGCGAGCAGCAGCCGTTCACGCTTGGCGAAGGTCGACATGGGGCCAGCCTACGACCAGCCGGCGAGTCCGCGCAGTGGACACGGCACCGGCACTGTCATACCCGCGCGGCACAATGGCACCCATGACCAGTACGACCGGGACTCCCCGGCCCAGCAGCCTCGACCCGGAGATCGCCGCCCGCCTCAAGCGCAGCGCCGACGGTCTCCTGCCCGCCATCGCCCAGCAGTACGACACCGGAGAGGTGCTCATGCTCGGCTGGATGGACGACGAGGCGCTGCACCGCACGCTGACCACCGGCCGCTGCACCTACTGGTCGCGCAGCCGCCAGGAGTACTGGGTCAAGGGCGACACCTCCGGCCACGTCCAGTGGGTGAAGTCGGTCGCGCTGGACTGCGACGCCGACACCGTGCTGGTCAAGGTCGACCAGGTGGGCGCGGCCTGCCACACCGGCGCGCGCACCTGCTTCGACGAGGACGTGCTCCTCAAGGACGCCTCCGCCTCTCCCGCAGGCTCGGATCAGTAAGGTCAGCGGCCATGGACCTCGAGACCTTCCGCAAGCTCGCCACCGACCGGCGCGTCATCCCCGTCACGCGCAAGCTCCTCGCCGACGGCGACACCCCGGTCGCGCTCTACCGCAAGCTGGCCGCCGAGCGCCCCGGCACCTTCCTGCTGGAGTCCGCGGAGAACGGCCGCTCCTGGTCCCGGTACTCCTTCGTCGGCGTCCGCTCCGCCGGGACCCTGACGGAACGCGACGGACAGGCCCACTGGCTCGGCACCCCGCCGGTCGGCGTCCCCGTGGACGGCGACCCGCTGCAGGCCCTGCGCGCCACCATCCAGGCCCTGCACACCCCGCAGCAGGACGGCCTGCCGCCCTTCACCGGCGGCATGGTCGGCTACCTGGGCTACGACATCGTCCGCCGCCTGGAGAAGATCGGCCCCGGCGAGCGCGACGACCTGAAGCTCCCCGAGCTGACCATGCTGCTGACCAGCGACCTCGCCGTCATGGACCACTGGGAGGGCTCGGTCCTGCTGATCGCCAACGCGATCAACCACAACGACCTCGACACCGGCGTCGACGAGGCCTACGCCGACGCCGTCGCCCGGCTCGACGCCATGGAGGCCGACCTCACGCGCGCGGTCGCCCAGCCCCCGGCCGCGCTGCCGCCGTCCGAGCTGCCCGAGTACACCGCGCTGTGGGGCGGCCCCGACTTCCAGGTGGCCGTCGAGGACGTCAAGGAGCGCATCCGCGCGGGCGAGGCCTTCCAGGTCGTGCCCTCCCAGCGGTTCGAGACCCCGTGCACGGCGAGCGCCCTGGACGTCTACCGGGTGCTGCGGGCCACCAACCCGTCGCCGTACATGTACCTGTTCCGCTTCGACGGCTTCGACGTCGTCGGCTCCTCCC
This sequence comes from Streptomyces sp. NPDC007189, assembly GCF_040703635.1. Classification (NCBI taxonomy): domain Bacteria; kingdom Bacillati; phylum Actinomycetota; class Actinomycetes; order Kitasatosporales; family Streptomycetaceae; genus Streptomyces; species Streptomyces sp. NPDC007189. The sequence continues at coordinate 304,200 of NZ_JBEYEY010000006.1, read as the reverse complement.
CCGAGGCCCTGGTCAAGGTCGAGGACGGCCAGGCGATGGTCCACCCCATCGCCGGCACCCGGCCCCGCGGCACCACCCCGCAGGAGGACCAGGCCCTCGCCGAGGAACTGCTCGCCGACCCCAAGGAGCGCGCCGAGCACCTGATGCTGGTCGACCTCGGGCGCAACGACCTGGGCCGGGTCTGCGAGCCCGGCTCGGTCGAGGTGGTCGACTTCATGTCCATCGAGCGCTACTCGCACGTCATGCACATCGTCTCGACCGTCACCGGCAAGGTGGCCGAGGGCCGCACCGCCTTCGACGTGCTCACCGCCTGCTTCCCCGCGGGCACCCTCTCGGGCGCCCCCAAGCCCCGCGCGATGCAGATCATCGACGAACTGGAGCCGTCCCGGCGCGGCCTGTACGGCGGCTGCGTCGGCTATCTGGACTTCGCCGGCGACTCCGACACCGCGATCGCCATCCGTACGGCCCTGCTGCGCGACGGCACGGCGTACGTCCAGGCGGGCGCCGGCATCGTCGCCGACTCCGACCCGGTCGCCGAGGACCAGGAGTGCCGCAACAAGGCGGCGGCGGTCCTCCGCGCGGTCCACACGGCCAACCGGCTCGGCGCGTAGGGCCCCTCCCGGCACATGGGGCGTTTGTCATACGAACCCCGGGTGACGGTTCGCCCGGGGTTCAGGCGATAGTGGACTACGTGACTGCTGCACCTCACCCCCGTACCGAAGCCGCCGGCCCCGCCGGATCCGGTCGCCGGAGCCTCGCCGTGGCCCTCCTGTGCGGTGCGCTCGGCGCGGCCGTGGCGCTGCTCGCGACCCGGCAGCGCTGGGCGGAGGGCACCGCGACGGTGGCCGGCGGAACCTTCCCGCTGACCGCCAAGGGCAGCGACGTCACGGGCGTCCCCGCGGCCCTCGCGATAGTGGGCCTCGCCGCGCTCGTCGCCGTCTTCGCCGTCCGCAGGGCCGGCCGGCTCCTCGTCGCCGGGCTGCTCGCCCTGTCCGGCGCGGGCATCGTGGCCGCCGCCCTCCTGGCCGCCTCCGACAGCTCCGCGCTGGACGAGAAGGCGGCCCAGGCGAGCGGCGACACCTCCGCCACCGTCGCCGCGCTCAGCCACACCGGCTGGCCCTATGTCGCGGCCGCCGGCGGCGCGCTGATCCTGCTGGCCGGCCTGCTGGCGCTGCGCTTCGGCAACCGCTGGCCCGCGATGTCCGGCCGCTACGAGCGCGGCGCCGACCGCCCGCGCCGCACCGCCCGCCCGGTCGACCCGGAGCGCCCCGAGGAACTCTGGAAGGCCCTGGACCGGGGCGAGGACCCGACCGGCTCCTGACCCCCGCCATGACCCCGCCCGGATGTGGCGAACCAGACGCCACCCCCGCGTCCGGCGCACACGCGCGTACGGGACAATGGACGCGAGCGTCCGGCTCGGTCAGCGACGGACGGGCTCGGAGCCGTACGTCGCGTACGACGCTCCCCTGGACACGTACACAGCAACGAGGAGCACAGACATGGCGGGCAGCAGCCACGGCCACGGTCACACCCCGGCCGCCTGGACCGGTGTCATCATTTCGTTCATCGGTTTCTGCGTGGCGGGCGCCTTCATGGTGATGGCCCAGCCCGTCGGCTTCTGGGCCGGCATGGTGCTCATCGTCGCCGGCGCGGTGGTCGGCGGCGTCATGCGCGCCATGGGCCTCGGCCAGACCCCCAAGCCGCTCGAGGCCACCGGCGCCCCCGCCGCGACCCGCGAGCCGGCCGGCGTGGAGAGCTGACCGCGCACACGGCTTCCCCCGAGGGGCGGCCCGGCACCCGTACAGGGTGCGGGCCGCCCCTCGGCGTCTCCCGGCCCGCCTTCGCACACCGGCGCGCGGGGCGATGGATCGCAGGGGACAATGCTGGGGTGAACCCCGACACGTGCCCGGCTCCGTCCACGGTCGCACCACCGGCCCCGCACGCCACCGTGTGGCGGCGGCTCGCCGTCCCCGCGGGACTGCTCGCGGCCGTCGCCGGCGCCTTCGCATACGTCGGGGCCGTCGACCCGAACCAACCGGGTCACTACCCCGTCTGCCCCCTGTACCGGCTCACCGGCCTGTACTGCCCCGGCTGCGGCGGGCTGCGCAGCGCGCACGCCTTCGTCCACGGCGACCTGTTCGCCGCCCTGCGGGACAACGCGCTGGGCGTGGCCGCCTACCTGGGCTTCGCCGTGCTGTGGACCGTATGGGTGGTCCGCGCGGTGCGGGGCCTGCCGTTCCGGCTGGAGCTGCGGCCGGCGCCGATGTGGGGGATCGGCGTGCTGCTGCTGGTGTTCACCGTTGTCCGGAACCTGCCGTCCGGTGGCTGGTTGCATCCTTGATCATCACTGGAACGTCCAGGTAGTGGGACCGGCGTCCACCGGATGCGAGAGCCGGCCACACCTCCGGATACCATCGCAATGACCACGGGTTTCACAACCTGAAGGAACCACCGTCTGAAAGGGGGCCGCTCGCGTGAGTGTGCTCGACGAGATCATCGACGGCGTCCGTGCCGACCTCGCGGAGCGGCAGGCACGCGTCAGCCTCGACGAGCTCAAGGAGCGCGCGGCCAAGGCCCCCGCCGCCAAGGACGGGGTGGCCGCGCTCAAGGGCGACGGCGTGAAGGTGATCTGCGAGGTCAAGCGCTCCAGCCCCTCCAAGGGCGCGCTGGCGGCGATCGCCGACCCGGCCGGGCTGGCCGCGGACTACGAGGCGGGCGGCGCGGCCGTCATCTCCGTCCTCACCGAACAGCGCCGCTTCGGCGGCTCGCTGGCCGACCTGGAGGCCGTCCGCGCGCGCGTGGACATCCCGGTCCTGCGCAAGGACTTCATCGTCACGTCGTACCAGCTGTGGGAGGCACGCGCGTACGGCGCCGACCTCGCGCTGCTGATCGTGGCCGCCCTGGACCAGCCGGCCCTGGAGTCGCTGATCGAGCGCGCCGAGTCCATCGGGCTGACCCCGCTCGTCGAGGTGCACGACGAGGACGAGGTGGAGCGGGCCGTGGACGCGGGCGCCAAGATCATCGGCGTCAACGCGCGCAACCTGAAGACGCTGGAGGTCGACCGCGGCACGTTCGAGCGGGTCGCGCCGGAGATCCCCGGCCACCTCGTCAAGGTCGCCGAGTCCGGCGTCCGCGGCCCGCACGACCTGATCGCCTACGCCAACGCCGGCGCCGACGCGGTCCTGGTCGGCGAGTCCCTGGTCACCGGCCGCGATCCCAAGACCGCCGTCGCCGACCTGGTCGCCGCGGGCGAGCACCCCGCGCTGCGGCACGGCCGGAGCTGATCACCCGCTAGGCTGACCCCGATGACTCTCACCGTGACGACCGTGGACCGGCACGCGCGCCTGGCGCGCGGCTGCCGCCCGAGAGGCTGCCGTGCCCCGGCGCGGCGTGTCCACGGTCGTCGCGTGCGGTACGTCATCGGTGACGAACCTGGGCAGGTGAACGGACGTCGATGGCAGCGCGCCCCAAAGGGGCGCGGGGCTGTATCCGACCATGCGACTCCGTCGCGCGGGCCCGACCAGCCACATACGGCCTGAGGTCGTACGACAGGCTCCGCCCCCACGGCGATCAGTGTCTTTTCACGCACTCACCGTGAGGTATTCGCATGCCCAGCGATTTCTTCTTCCCTGACCCCAGCGGCCAGGTGCCCAGCGCCGAGGGCTACTTCGGCGCGTTCGGCGGCAAGTTCATCCCGGAGGCCCTCGTCGCCGCCGTGGACGAGGTCGCCGTCGAGTACGACAAGGCCAAGCAGGACCCCGAGTTCGCCCGCGAACTCGACGACCTGCTGGTCAACTACACCGGCCGCCCCAGCTCCCTCACCGAGGTCCCCCGTTTCGCCGAACACGCCGGCGGCGCCCGCGTCTTCCTCAAGCGCGAGGACCTCAACCACACCGGCTCCCACAAGATCAACAACGTTCTCGGCCAGGCGCTGCTCACCAAGCGCATGGGCAAGACGCGCGTGATCGCGGAGACCGGCGCCGGACAGCACGGCGTCGCCACTGCCACCGCCTGCGCGCTGTTCGGCCTCGACTGCACCATCTACATGGGCGAGGTCGACACCAGGCGGCAGGCCCTGAACGTGGCCCGGATGCGCATGCTCGGCGCCGAGGTCGTCGCCGTGAAGTCCGGAAGCCGCACCCTGAAGGACGCCATCAACGAGGCGTTCCGGGACTGGGTCGCCAACGTCGACCACACCCACTACCTGTTCGGGACCGTCGCCGGGCCGCACCCCTTCCCGGCCATGGTCCGCGACTTCCACCGCGTGATCGGCGTGGAGGCCCGCCGCCAGCTCCTGGAGCGCGCCGGCCGGCTGCCCGACGCCGCGATCGCCTGCGTCGGCGGCGGCTCCAACGCCATCGGCCTCTTCCACGCCTTCATCCCCGACGAGGGCGTGCGGCTCATCGGCTGCGAGCCCGCCGGGCACGGCATCGAGAGCGGCGAGCACGCGGCCACCCTGACCGCGGGCGAGCCGGGCATCCTGCACGGCTCCCGCTCCTACGTCCTGCAGGACGACGAGGGCCAGATCACCGAGCCGTACTCCATCTCGGCCGGTCTGGACTACCCGGGCATCGGCCCGGAGCACTCCTACCTCAAGGACACCGGCCGCGGCGAGTACCGCGCGGTCACCGACGACGCGGCCATGCAGGCCCTGCGCCTGCTGTCCCGCACCGAGGGCATCATCCCGGCCATCGAGAGCGCCCACGCCCTCGCCGGCGCCCTGGAGGTCGGCAGGGAGCTGGGCCGGGACGGGCTGATCGTCGTCAACCTGTCCGGCCGCGGCGACAAGGACATGGACACCGCCGCCCGCTACTTCGGCCTGTACGACACCGACGCAGAAGTGGCCGCCGACGAAACCGCCACCGCCGAGATCGAGGGGGACGCCAAGTGAGCGGGAACATCCGGCTGCTGACGGACACCCTCGCGGGCGCCAAGGCCGAGGGCCGCTCCGCGCTCATCGCCTACCTCCCGGCCGGGTTCCCGACCGTGGACGGCGGCATCGAGGCGATCAAGGCCGTCTTCGACGGCGGTGCGGACGTCGTGGAGGTCGGTCTGCCGCACAGCGACCCCGTCCTCGACGGCCCGGTCATCCAGACCGCCGACGACATCGCCCTGCGCGGCGGCGTCAGGATCGCCGACGTCATGCGCACGGTCCGCGAGGTCTACGACGCGACCGGCAAGCCGGTGCTCGTCATGACGTACTGGAACCCCATCGACCGCTACGGCGTCGAGCGGTTCACCGCCGAGCTGGCCGAGGCGGGCGGCGCGGGCTGCATCCTGCCCGACCTGCCCGTGCAGGAGTCGGCGCTGTGGCGGGAGCACGCCGAGAAGCACGGCCTGGCGACCGTCTTCGTCGTGGCGCCGAGCAGCAAGGACGAGCGGCTCGCCCGGATCACCGCGGCGGGCAGCGGCTTCGTCTACGCCGCCTCCCTGATGGGCGTCACCGGCACCCGGGAATCCGTCGGCGCACAGGCCCAGAACCTGGTCGAGCGCACCCGCGCCACCGGCACCGAGCTGCCCGTCTGCGTCGGCCTCGGCGTCTCAGGCGGCGCCCAGGCCGCCGAGGTCGCCGGCTTCGCCGACGGCGTGATCGTCGGCTCGGCCTTCGTGAAGCGGATGCTGGACGCCCCGGACCACGCGGCCGGCCTCGAGGCGGTCCGCGAACTGGCCGAGGAGCTGGCGAAGGGCGTGCGCGGACAGGCGTAACCGCAGGTCACTTTCCCTATCAGAACACCCCTGTCAGAACAGGCGGTCACTCGAACGGGTGGACCTGGGACCGGGGAGGCGCGCTGTGCCTCCCCGGTTCGTTCTGGGGGTGTGAGCGAGAAGAACCATGAGGGAAAGCGCTCGGCCCGGGAGCGGCTGGCGGTCGAGCGCGAGAAGCAGAAGGCCTCGGAGAAGCGTCGGCGCACCCTGATCGTGGGCGCGAGCGTCGTCTGCGTGCTGGGCCTCGCGGCGGTGATCGGCATCGTCGCCGCGAACGCCGGCAAGGACAAGGGCGGTGAGAAGGCGGCGGGCCCGGTCGTGGCGCCCTCGGGCGCGCAGGGCAAGGACAGTCTCGCGATCCCGGTCGGCAAGGACGGCGCGAAGTCCACGCTCACCGTCTGGGAGGACGTCCGCTGCCCGGCCTGCCAGGCCTTCGAGGTCGCCTACCGCCCCACGCTCCACGAATTGGCCGACTCCGGCAAGCTCAGAATCGAGTACCACCTGGTCCGGCTGATCGACGGCAATCTCGGCGGCACCGGCTCGCTGCGCGGGGCCAACGCCGCGGCCTGCGCCCAGGACGCCGGAAAGTTCCGCGACTACCACGACGTGCTGTACGCGAACCAGCCCAAGGAGACCGACGACGCGTTCAGCGACAACGGCAAACTCATCGAGCTGGCCGGCAAGGTCGGCGGCCTGGACACGCCCGCCTTCCAGAAGTGCGTCAAGAACGGCACCCACGACAGCTGGGTGGACAAGTCCCACAAGGCGTTCCAGTCCGGCGGCTTCACCGGCACGCCCGCGGTCCTGCTCAACGGCAAGAACATCTACCAGGACCGGACGATGACCCCAGCCAAGCTCAAGCAGATGGTGGAGGCGGCCGACCGCGGCTGAGGATCTTCCTCGCGGGGCCCTTTTCACCCGCCCCCGTTATGCACCCGTAGCCGGGCTGCTTGCCGTCACCACGGCCCGGCACGGTAGCGTCGGACCTGCCATGGAACTTGCCTACATTCCCAGCCCGTCGCGCGGGGTGCTGTACCTCGGCCCCATCCCGCTGCGCGGCTACGCCTTCTGCATCATCATCGGCGTCTTCGTCGCCGTCTGGCTCGGCAACAAGCGCTGGATCGCCCGCGGCGGGCGGGCCGGGACGGTCGCCGACATCGCGGTCTGGGCTGTGCCGTTCGGCCTGGTCGGCGGCCGGCTGTACCACGTGATCACGGACTACGAGCTGTACTTCAGCCCCGGCCGTGACTGGGTGGACGCCTTCAAGGTGTGGCAGGGCGGCCTGGGCATCTGGGGCGCGATCGCGCTCGGCGCGCTCGGCGCGTGGATCGGCGCGCGCCGCCGCGGCATCCCCATGCCGGCGTACGCGGACGCCGTCGCCCCCGGCATCGCGTTGGCGCAGGCCATCGGCCGCTGGGGCAACTGGTTCAACCAGGAGCTGTACGGCCGCGAGACGCATGTTCCCTGGGCGCTGCACATCACCTCCTCCGAGGGCGGCCGGGTGCCGGGCTACTACCACCCGACCTTCCTGTACGAGTCCCTGTGGTGCATCGGCGTGGCCCTGCTGGTGATCTGGGCCGACCGCCGCTTCTCGATGGGGCACGGCCGGGCGTTCGCCCTGTACGTCGCCGCGTACTGCGTGGGCCGCGGCTGGATCGAGTACATGCGCGTGGACGACGCCCACCACATCCTGGGCCTCCGCCTGAACGACTGGACCGCGATGCTCGTGTTCCTCGCGGCGGTCGCGTACATCGTGGTGTCGTCGAAGAAGCGGCCGGGCAGGGAAGCCGTGGTGGAACCCGAGGCGGTGTCCGAGGCGGCCGGTGAGACTCCGGACCCCGCCGACGCGGAGGAGAAGCCCGAGCCGGAGGAGAAGCCCGAGCCGGAGGAGAAGCCCGAGCCGGAGGAGAAGCCCGAGGCGGAGGAGAAGCCCGAGCCGGAGGCCGCGGAGCAGGCGGACCCGGTGGAGGCGAAGGACGAACCCGAGTCGGCGACCAAGAAGAGCTGACCGCCGGCCGTACGACGCCGAGGGCGCCCGGAACTCCCCGGGCGCCCTCGGCGTGTGCGGGGCCTGCCCAAAAGGTCACCTTCTGTGGGCCAGTGACAGGGTGCGCTGGGCCGTCGTCACCACTGCCGCGTCGATGAAGCGGCCGTCCGGGAGGGCCTGGGCGCCGGGTTGGGCCGCCGCCGCCTTGATGACCGTCTCGGCGTGTTCGATCTCCGCCGGGGTGGGCAGATAGGCCCGCTCGATCACCGGGAGCTGGCGGGGGTGGATCGCGGCGCGGCCCAGGAAGCCGAGGGCGCGGCCGTGCGCGCAGGACGCGGCGAGCCCGTCCAGGTCGCGGATGTCGGGGTGGACCGACTGCGGCGGTGGGGCGAGACCGGCCGCGCGGGCGGCGACGATCACCCGGGAGCGCGGCCAGTCGAGGCCCGCGTCGGCCCGTACGCCCAGGTCGGCCCGGAGATCCGCCTCGCCGAGGGCGATGCCCCGCAGCGCGGGGTGCGCGGAGGCGATGGCGTAGGCGTGCTCGACGCCGAGGGCCGTCTCCAGCAGGGCGTACAGCGGCACCGGGGTGGCGGCGGCGACCCGCAGGATCTCGGCCGGGCCCGTCACGTTCGGCAGCCGCAGGCCGGACAGGCCCGGCAGCCGCGCCAGCGCGCCCAGGTCGGCCGCCGCCCAGGGGCTGTCCAGGGCGTTGACGCGGACGTGCACCGGCACCGGCTGGGGGTCGGCGAGGCGGTCGGCCGTGGCGGCGCGGGCGTAATCCTTGCGGTCGGGGGCGACCGCGTCCTCCAGGTCGATGACCACCACGTCGGCGCCCGCGGCCAGCGCCTTGGCCACCACGGGCGGGCGGTCGCCGGGGACGTAGAGCCAGGTCAGCGGGTGCGGTGTCACAGGGCGCCCTCCTCGCGCAGGGTGTGCAGCTCGGCCGGGGTGAGACCCAGCTCGGTGAGGACCGCCTCGGTGTCGGCGCCGTGCGGGCGGCCGGCCCAGCGGATCGCGCCGGGCGTCGCGGAGAGCCGGAACAGGACGTTCTGCATGCGCAGCGGGCCCAGCTCCGGGTCGTCGACGGTGGCGACCGTGCCCAGGGCCTGGTACTGGGGGTCGGCCAGCACGTCCCGGACGTCCTGGACCGGGGCCACCGCCGCCTCCGCCTTCTCGAACGCCGCGAGCACCTCGGCGCGGGTGCGGGCGGCGATCCACGAGCCGACCGCCTCGTCCAGTTCGTCGGCGTGGGCGGCCCGGTCCGCGCCGGTGGCGAACCACGGTTCCTCGGCCAGCTCGGGGCGGCCCACCAGCCGCATCACCCGCTCCGCGACCGACTGCGCGGAGGTGGAGACGGCGACCCAGTGGCCGTCGGCGGTGCGGTAGGTGTTGCGCGGGGCGTTGTTCGCGGAGCGGTTGCCGGTGCGCTGCTGGACGTGACCGAGTTGGTCGTACCAGGTGAGCTGGGGGCCGAGGACCGACAGGATCGGCTCGATGATCGCCATGTCCACGACCTGCCCGGCGCCGGTGCGCCCCCGCGCGGCCAGCGCGGTGAGCACCGCGCAGGCGGTCGCGAGACCGGCGACGGAGTCCGCGAGCCCGAAGGGCGGCAGCGTGGGCGGCGCGTCCGGTTCGCCGGTGATCGCGGCGAAACCGCTCAGCGCCTCGGCGAGGGTGCCGAAGCCGGGCCGGTGCGCGTAGGGGCCGAACTGGCCGAAGGCCGTCACCCGGGCGAGGACCAGCCGGGCATTGACGGCCGACAGCTCCTCCCAGCCCAGCGCCCACTTCTCCAGGGTCCCGGGGCGGAAGTTCTCGATCACCACGTCGGCGGTGGCGGCGAGCCGCAGCAGGGTGGCCCGGCCGCCGGGCGTGGACAGGTCCAGGGTGATGGTGCGCTTGTTGCGGCCCAGCACCTTCCACCACAGGCCGACGCCGTGCTTGGCCGGGCCGTGCCCGCGGGAGGGATCGGGCCTGCGCGGATGCTCGACCTTGATCACGTCGGCGCCGAAGTCGCCGAGCAGAGTGGCGGCCAGCGGGCCCGCGAACAGCGTCGCCAGGTCCAGCACCCGCACACCGGCGAGCGGCGGGGTCGTCGTACTCATGCGGTGCACAGGGCGTCGATCTCCGGACGGTACGGCATCGACACCGACGCCCCGGCCCGCTGGACGGAGATCGCCGCGGCGGCCGCCGCCCAGGACAGCGCCTCCCGCACCGGCTTCTCCTCGGCCAGGGCCACCGCGAGCGCGCCGGCGAAGGTGTCCCCGGCGCCGGTGGAGTCGACGGCCGTCACCCGCGGCGCCGGGACCACCAGCGGCTCGGCGCCCCGGGCCAGATACAGGCAGCCGGTCGCGCCCAGGGTGACGACGACCTCGGGCACCAGCTGCAGCAGGTCGGCGGCGGCCTCGCGCGGGTCGGTGCGGCCGGTGAGGGTGACCGCCTCGTACTCGTTGGGCACCAACAGGTCGGTGACGGCGAGGAGTGCGGGCGGCAGCTGCTGCGCGGGGGACGGGGTGAGCACCGTACGGACCCCGTGCCGGCGGGCCGCTTCGGCGCCCAGGACGACCGCGCGCAGCGGGATCTCCAGCTGGAGCAGCAGGGCGTCGCCGGAGGCGATCACCCCCTCGTCGCCGGGGGAGAGGTGGTCGACGGTGCCGTTCGCGCCGGGGATGACCACGATCGAGTTGGCGCCCTCGTCGTCCACCACGATGTGCGCGGTGCCGGACGGGCCCTCGACCGTGCGCAGGGAGTCGGTGTCCACACCGGAGTGTTCCAGGGTGTCGCGCAGCCGCAGGCCGAAGGCGTCGTTGCCGACCGCGCCGATCATCGAGACGGTGGCGCCGGCGCGGGCCGCGGCGATCGCCTGGTTGGCGCCCTTGCCACCGGGGATCGTGCGGAACTCCCGTCCCGTCACCGTCTCCCCGCGCTGCGGGGCCTTGGCGACATAGGTGACGAGGTCCATGTTGGTACTGCCGAGGACGACGATGTGGGTCATGAGCGGATCGCCTCCCAGTGGGCTGCCTGGTGGGTGAGGTGGGCGAGGGTGTCGAAGCCGGTGCCGTCGAAGTCGGCGACGGTGGTGGCGAGCCGGTTCTTCAGCGGGGCGCGCCAGCGCTCGGGGAGGGCGGCGGGGTCGCCCGCGAGCAGCCCGGCGACGCTTCCGGCGGTGGCGCCGGTGGAGTCCGTGTCCCAGCCGCCCGACACGGCACGGCAGACGGAGCCGCTGAAGTCGCCGTCGGCGTGGGTGAGGGCCGCGGCGAGCAGTGCGGTGTTGGGGATGGCGTGGACCCAGTGGTGGGTGGGGGAGTAGCGGGCGTGCAGCCGGTCCACGACCTCGTCGAAGTCCTCGTGGTCCGTGGCCAGCCGGACGGCGTGGTCGACCGCCCGCGCGAGCCGGGAGCGGGGCGGGATCACCGTACGGCCGGTGCGCAGACAGGCGTGGACGTCATGGTCGCCGGTGGCGGCCGCGGCGATGACGGCGGCGGTGAACATCGCCGCGTAGACGCCGTTGGCGGTGTGCGTGAGGACCGCGTCCCGGTGCGCCTGCTCCGCCGCGGCGGCCGGGTCGCCGGGGTTGGTCCAGCCGTGCACGTCGGCGCGGATCAGGGCGCCGATCCACTCCCGGAAGGGGTTGCGGTGGCGGGCCGTGTGCGGGGGTTCGATGCCGGTGAGCAGGTTGCGGTAGGCGATGCGCTCGGCGGTGAAGGCGCGGCCGGGCGGGAGTTCGTCCAGCCAGAGCCGGGCGACGTCGGCGGTGGTGAACCTCCTTCCGTGGCGCTGCAGGAGCAGCAGATTGAGCAGGGGGTAGTCGAGGTCGTCGTCCTGCGGCATGCCGTCGATGTTCTCGGCGAGCGAGGTGGCGGCCGAGCGCCGGTTCCAGGGGTACTCGGCGAGCAGGTCGCCCGGTACGCCGCGAGCCGTGAAGTACGCGGTGAGGGGCCAGTTGCCGGTGGCCCGGGCGAGGGCGCGGAGGCCGTCGAGGGGGAGTTTCTCGACGGGTTTGCCGAGGAGGCACCCGATGGCCCGGCCCAGCCAGGCGGCTTCCAGGGCGGCCGGGAAGCGCCCCGAAGGGGGAACTGCGCGAGCAGCCGCGTCCTGCCCGCGGTCGCGTGACGGCGCTTCGCCGCCACCCCGTGGCACCGGCCAGTCCGGGCACAGGGACTTGATGCGGGCCAGGTCCGTCGGCTCGTCCTCCGACAACGCACTGGGCAGGTCGGCCAGTTCGTCCAGCAGGTCCTCCGCCAGCAGCCGGAGATAGCGGGACACCCCGTGGGCGGACGCTCCCGCGCGGGGCGGCGCGTCCGGGCCGCCCGCCGCCCGCCAGCGCGCCTCGATCCGCGACGGCTCGCGCCCGTCCAGGCGGGCCTGGCGGATCTCGTGGCCGAGCAGGTCCTCCGGCTGGACCCAGGTCAGTCGGAGCATGCGGCGCCTCCGAGGTCCGCGAACGCCCGCTCGTGCGCGCGCCGCCTGTGTACGTCCTGCCGGAAGACCTCCCGCGTGACCTCGGCGAGCGTGCGGGCCGGCTCCCACAGGTCCAGCCGGCTGGCCTCCGCCACCGTCTTCGCCCAGTCCTCCGGGACCGGCGAGCCCAGGGCGCCGGCGAGCGCACCGGCCATCGTCGCGATCGAGTCGCAGTCGCGGCCGTAGTTGACCGCGCCGAGCACGGCGTGCCGGTAGTCGCCGCCGGAGACCAGCAGCATGCCCAGCGCGACGGGGAGTTCCTCGATCGCGTGCAGCCGGGAGGGGCGGCGGGCGCCGAGGGAGGGCGCGCGGTAGTCGGGGCCGACGGTGTCGTACGGGGCGACCGCCGCGCGCAGCGGCCGTAGCGCCGACTCGAAGTCCCGGTGCCCCGCGGCCACTTCGCAGACCTTCTCGATCGCCTCACGGGTGCCGTCCTTCGCCAGGGACAGGCACGCGGTGACCACCGAGTCCGGGGTCGCGCCCGGTGCCGTGGCGGCGGCGACGGCCGCGGCGAGGACACCGGCCGCCTCACGGCCGTACGACGACTGGTGGGCGCCGGCGACGTCCAGCGCCTCGGCGTAGGCGGCGGCCGGGTTGGCCGCGTTGACCAGGCCGACGGGGGCCATGTACATCGCCGCGCCGCAGTTGACGATGTTGCCGACGCCCGCCTCCCGGGGGTCCACGTGACCGTGGGCGAGCCGGGCCACGAGCCACTTCTCGGCGAGGAAGAGGCGGTGCAGCGGCAGGGTCTCGGTCTCCAGCTCCGGGACCCAGCGCGGGTTGGTCATCAGGTCCGGCACCAGATGGTCCGCGACGGCGTAGGCGTCGAGGTGGTCGCGGACGCGGGCGTACACCCGGATCAGGGCGTGCGTCATCAGGGTGTCGTCGGTGACGTGGCCGTCGCCCTTGTGGTACGGGGCGAGCGGGCGGGCGGTGCGCCAGGCGTCGCCGTGCCAGGGGCCGACGATGCCGTGGACGCGGCCGCCGTGGCGCTCGGAGATCTGGTCGGGGGAGTACCCCTCGACGGGGCCGCCGAGGGCGTCGCCGACGGCGGCCCCGACGAGGGCGCCGGTGATCCGTTCGTCGAGACCGGGCGAGGACCGCCGACCGCGTTCTTCTTCGGGCTCTTGGGGCACTTTGGGCATCATGCCCCGAATCATCCTCCTGGCTGGGCAGGTTGCGCGGCTTCCAGGAGTCCGGCGAGTTCCACCAGGTCGGTGCCGGTGAGGCGGGGCAGGACGCAGCCGGAGAGGGTGCGGCAGGCGTCCCGCCAGGTCTCCGGGATCGCCGCGCCGCCGCCGAGGGCTCCGGTGAGGGCGCCCGCGAGGGCGGGGGCGGAGTCGGCGACCCGGGACAGGCAGGCGGCGGCCGGGACGGCGTCGGCGATCCGGCCGCCGGCCGCGCCGGCCAGGGCGAGGGCGACCGGGACGGTCTCGGCGGCGGCGATGCCGTAGCTGTAGACGTGGTCGACGATCTGGTGCTCCAGGAGCGGGACGAGGGCGAAGGCGGACATGCCGTCCTCGGCGAGGGCCAGCGCGTGGCGGGCGTTGCGGCCGATCTCCGTGCCGGCCGGAAGCTCGGCGAGCGCGGCGGCCACGCAGGTGTCCAGACCGGTGCCGGTGAGGGCGAGCGAGAGGGCCGCGGCCATGGCGCGGGCACCGTGCACGCCGTCGCCGTCCTGGGTGTAGCGGGCGTCGAACTCGGCGAGCGCGGCGGCGCGTTCGGGGTCGCCGGGGTGGGCGACGGCGAGGACGCAGGCGCGGACGCAGGCGGCGTCGTCGAAGTAGTGCGGGTTGTCGTGGCCGGTGGCGGGCGGGCGCAGCCCGGTGGCGAGGTTGCCGAGGCCGGCGCGCACGGAGATGCGGGCGCGCAGCGGCAGGACGGCGGACTCGACCTCGGGTGCGCGGTCCGCGGCGGCGGCGACCTCCGCGGCCACGGCGGTCCAGGTGAGGTCGATGGCGGCGCGGGTACGGCGCTCCCGGCTGAGGTCGCCGAGCGCGTCGTCGGCGCCGGCCCGCAGCACCGCCTCCGCGGCGAACGCCGCCCACTCGGCGTCGTCGGAGGGGCCGAGGCGGAGGGGCTCGGGGGGCTGGTTGAGGGCGATCGGCACGGGGAGGGTTGTGGTGGCGTTCTGCTCGGCGAAGGTGTCCAGCTCGCGGGTGAGGCGCCGGGTCCACTCCGGCATGCGGGCGGCCCGGTGCCGCGCGGCCGGCCAGCCGGCGGCATCACCCACGGCGAGACCGAGCAGAAGCCCTTCGATACGACGCGCTGTCATGACTGCCCCTCGCCCTCCGGGTGCCCTGCGTTCCCGGCCCCAACCAGCGGCCCGTGCGCCCGGCCGTCCCACTCACCGGCTCCCGACACCGGCTCGACCGGCTGGGGGGTGGGGGTGGGGGAGGGGTGCGGCTCGGTCGCGGGCGGGCCTGGCTCGGTGGGTTGGGCGGTGGCGGTGAGGGAGGGGTGTGGCTCGGTCGTGTGTGGCCTGGTCTCGGTCGGGTGGGAGGCGGTGGTGAGGAGTGGGGGCGGCTCGGGCGGGGCGAGGGCGGGGTGGGGCTGATGCCGTCGGGAGGGGTGTGGCTCGGTCGCGGGCGGGCCTGGCTCGGTGGGTTGGGCGGTGGCGGTGAGGGAGGGGTGTGGCTTGGCCGGCTGGGGGGCGGGGGTGAGGGAGGGGTGCGGTTCGGTCGCTCGTGGTCCGGTCTCGGTCGGGTGGGAGGCGGGGGTGAGGGGCGGGGGCGGCTCGGTCGGGGGCAGGGTGGGGTACGGCTGGCGCGGGCCGGATGTGGTCGGCTCGGAGGTCGGGGGCTGGAAGGGCGTCGGTGGTGGGGGTACCAGCCGATCGGCCACGTCCAGGACGTGGTGGCCCGCCATGGACGGCAGGCAACGGCCGCGGGCCGGGCCGATCGCCGCGGCCCAGGGGGCCGGAATCGCGGCGGTCCCCTGCGCCGCTCCGGCGAGGGCGCCGGCCACCGCCGCCGTCGTATCGGCGTCGCGGCCCATGTTGACGGCCGTCAGCACCGCCTCCCTGAAGTCGCCGTCGGCCGCCGCGTACGCGCCGAAGGCGAGGGCGACCGCCTCGGGGGCCAGGTCGGTCCAGGGGTAGCCGCCGATGACGACGGTGGAGCGGAGCGCGCGTTCGCCGCGGTGGGACACGGCCACCGCACGCCGCAGGGAGCGGGCCGTCCAGGAGTCCTCGGGGATCACCGCCAGCGCGGAGGCGATGACCACCGCCACCGGGGCGCCGGTCATCGCCGTCGCCACCCCCGCGGCGACGGCCTGGCCGCCGTAGATGCCCTCGCCCTCGTGGCTGACCGAGCCGTCGATCGCCACCAGTCGGGCCGCCTCGCCGGGGCGGCCGGCGGCGAAGACGCCGAAGGGCGCCGCCCGCATCGCCAGGCCGTCGCTCCAGGCGTGGCGGTGCTGGGCCGAGATGGGGGCGGCGAGGCCGCGGCGCAGGTTCTCCAGCGTGCCGCGTTCGCTGAACCCCGCACCCCGGAAGGGGCCCTCGGCGCGGTCGGCGATCCACTCGTGCCAGGCCGCCTCCACATGCGCGGCAGTCAGCGCCGAGCCGTGCCGGGCCAGCAGCAGACCCGAGAAGATCGCGTACTCGGTGTCGTCCGTGCCGCAGGGGCTGTCGGTCACGTAGCCGGTGATCCGGCCCCAGCGGGCGCGGATCTCGGACGGCTTGAGATTCTCCGCGGGCGCCCCGAGCGCGTCTCCGACGGCCAGGCCGAGCAGCGCGCCGCGGGCCCTGTCCCGGAGCGCGGCGGCGCCGTCGGGCGCCGGGGCCGGGGGAGTGCGGACGATCGATGCCATGGGCGGCCTCCTTCGGCGGGACCACGGACTCGGCGGGGCGGCGAAGACGCTCTGCGGATGTGTGCCACGCGCCGCCGCCGCGCGTGCCTCCCCCCGGCCCGCGTCACCCGCTTGGCATCTGAGCAAGATCATGCACGGATGAGCAAATCGCCCGCGAATCCAGGCAAAGGCGCAGGTTAGCCCAGCCTTTCCTTGCTGGCGGCATAAACGGAATCGGCGTAGGTTCTGTGGTGTCGAAAAGTAGAACTCGTCCAAAGTTAGCTTTGGCTAAGCTATCCGGGGGGCCCGCATGGCCGTCATCGAAACGCAGGCCGCGCTCCACGAGGCGCACCGCGACAACCACACGCACCGCGATGTCAACGGCGGCTGGCTGCGCCCCGCCGTCTTCGGCGCCATGGACGGCCTCGTCTCCAACCTCGCCCTGATGACCGGTGTGGCCGGCGGTTCCGTGAGCCACCAGACCATTGTCATCACCGGGCTCGCCGGGCTGGCCGCCGGCGCCTTCTCCATGGCGGCCGGCGAGTACACCTCCGTCGCCTCCCAGCGCGAGCTGGTCGAGGCCGAGCTGGACGTCGAGCGCCGTGAGCTGCGCAAGCACCCGCAGGACGAGGAGAACGAACTCGCCGAGCTGTACGTCTCCCGCGGGGTCGAGCCCGAGCTGGCCCGGCAGGTCGCCCGGCAGCTGTCCAAGGACCCCGAGCAGGCCCTGGAGATCCACGCCCGCGAGGAACTGGGCATCGACCCCGGGGACCTGCCCTCGCCGCTGGTCGCCGCCGTGTCCTCCTTCGGCTCCTTCGCCCTCGGCGCCCTGCTGCCCGTCCTGCCGTTCCTGCTCGGTGCGACCGCGCTGTGGCCCACCCTGCTGCTCGCCCTCGCCGGGCTCTTCGGCTGCGGCGCCGTGGTGGCCAGGGTGACCGCGCGCACCTGGTGGTACAGCGGCCTGCGGCAGCTCGCGCTGGGCGGCGCCGCGGCCGGTGTGACGTACGCCCTGGGCAGCCTGTTCGGTACGGCCGTAGGATAGCCACGCTGGTACTTATGCGTTGGGCCGCATACGTACCCGCCAAAGTCCCGTTACTCGTGGGTTTCGACCACGTGACCAGCGGGCATGAGCCGTAAGCGCTGCGGGCAACGACGCCCGTCGCACCCCCGTGGGATGAGTGAAGCCGCTCCTCCCGCCCCCATCGGGCCGCCGGACACCGATCCGACCGATCTCGTCCGTACGGTCCCCTCTCGCCTTCGCCGCCACCGCGCGGCGTCCCCCGGCCGCCACGCGCGGCACGCACACCGCCTTCGCGCGGTGACCGCCGCCCCGCGCGGCACCTCTGCCACGGACCCCGTGGCGTCCGCATGTTGGAACGGAGTATCCGGTTCCCGAGAACCGCTCCATCATGTAACCTGCACGAAATTTTGAGATCACGCCTCTTGCGCGGGGATCTCACGCAGAGGGCCAACGTCGTCCCTCGGCACCTGCCACATGCCACATGACGACGACGGGAGAGCCGATGCGTACGCCGCGCCAGCCGTCCCAGCACTCTGCGAACGGCCAGAACTGGTCGTTCATGGATGCTCGCCCTGCTGCGCAGGGTATGTACGACCCCCGCAACGAACACGACGCGTGCGGCGTCGGTTTCGTCGCCACCCTCACCGGCGAGGCGTCCCACACCCTGGTCGAGCAGGCGCTGACCGTGCTGCGCAACCTCGAGCACCGCGGTGCCACCGGCTCCGAGCCGGACTCGGGTGACGGCGCGGGCCTGCTCTCCCAGGTGCCCGACGCGTTCCTCCGCGAGGTGGCCGGATTCGAGCTGCCCGCCGCCGGCTCCTACGCCGTCGGCATCGCCTTCCTGCCCACCGAGGGCACCGAGGACGCCGTGGCGAAGATCGAGACGATCGCCGCCGAGGAGGAGCTGACCGTCCTCGGCTGGCGCGAGGTCCCGGTCGCGCCCGAGCTGCTCGGCGCCACCGCCCGCTCCACCATGCCGTCCTTCCGGCAGATCTTCGTCGCCGACGGCGCCAGCGAGGGCATCGCGCTGGACCGCAAGGCGTTCGTGCTGCGCAAGCGCGCCGAGCGCGAGGTGGGCGTCTACTTCCCGTCGCTGTCCGCGCGCACCCTCGTCTACAAGGGCATGCTGACCACCGGCCAGCTGGAGCCCTTCTTCCCGGACCTGTCCGACCGCCGCTTCGCCTCCGCGATCGCGCTCGTGCACTCCCGGTTCTCCACGAACACCTTCCCGTCGTGGCCGCTCGCGCACCCGTACCGCTTCGTCGCGCACAACGGTGAGATCAACACCGTCCAGGGCAACCGCAACTGGATGCGCGCCCGCGAGTCGCAGCTGACCTCCGACCTGTTCGGCGGCAAGGAGAAGCTGGAGCGGATCTTCCCGGTCTGCACCCCGGACGCCTCCGACTCCGCCTCCTTCGACGAGGTGCTGGAGCTGCTGCACCTCGGCGGCCGCTCCCTGCCGCACTCCGTGCTGATGATGATCCCGGAGGCGTGGGAGAACCACGACTCCATGGACCCGGCCCGGCGCGCCTTCTACGGCTTCCACTCCACGATGATGGAGCCCTGGGACGGCCCGGCCTGCGTCTGCTTCACCGACGGCACCCAGGTCGGCGCCGTGCTCGACCGCAACGGCCTGCGCCCGGGCCGCTACTGGGTCACCGACGACGGCCTGGTCGTCCTCGGCTCCGAGGTCGGCGTCCTGGACATCGACCCGGCCAAGGTCGTCCGCAAGGGCCGCCTGCAGCCCGGCAAGATGTTCCTCGTCGACATCGCCGAGCACCGCATCATCGAGGACGACGAGATCAAGGCGACCCTCGCCGCCGAGAAGCCGTACGCCGAGTGGCTGGAGGCCGGCGAGATCGAGCTGTCCGACCTGCCCGAGCGCGAGCACATCGTCCACACCCACGCCTCGGTCACCCGCCGCCAGCAGACCTTCGGCTACACCGAGGAGGAGCTGCGCGTCATCCTCGCCCCGATGGCCCGCACCGGCGCCGAGCCGATCGGCTCCATGGGCACGGACTCGCCGATCGCGGCCCTGTCCGAGCGCCCGCGGCTGCTCTTCGACTACTTCACCCAGCTGTTCGCGCAGGTCACCAACCCGCCGCTGGACGCGATCCGCGAGGAGCTGGTCACCTCCCTGCGCAGCTCGCTGGGCCCGCAGGGCAACCTGCTGGAGCCGACCGCGGCCTCCTGCCGCTCGGTCACCCTGCCCTTCCCGGTGATCGACAACGACGAGCTGGCCAAGCTCATCCACATCAACGCCGACGGCGACATGCCCGGCTTCAAGGCCGCGACCCTCTCCGGCCTGTACCGGGTGAGCGGCGGCGGCGAGGCGCTGGCCGCCCGCATCGAGGAGATCTGCGCCGAGGCCGACGCGGCCATCGAGAACGGCGCCCGCCTGATCGTCCTGTCCGACCGCCACTCGGACGCCGAGCACGCGCCGATCCCGTCGCTGCTGCTCACCTCCGCCGTCCACCACCACCTCATCCGCACCAAGCAGCGCACCCACGTGGGCCTGCTGGTCGAGGCCGGCGACGTCCGCGAGGTCCACCACGTCGCCCTGCTCATCGGCTACGGCGCCGCCGCCGTCAACCCGTACCTGGCGATGGAGTCGGTCGAGGACCTGCTGCGCGCGGGCACCTTCATCGACGGCATCGAGCCGGAGAAGGCCATCAAGAACCTGATTTACGCCCTCGGCAAGGGCGTGCTGAAGGTCATGTCGAAGATGGGCATCTCCACCGTCGCCTCCTACCGCGGCGCCCAGGTCTTCGAGGCCGTCGGCCTGGACGAGGAGTTCGTCGACACGTACTTCAGCGGTACGGCCACCAAGATCGGCGGCGTCGGCATCGACGTCATCGCCCGCGAGGTCGCCGCCCGCCACGCCAAGGCCTACCCGGCCTCCGGCATCGCCCCGGCGCACCGCGCGCTGGAGATCGGCGGCGAGTACCAGTGGCGCCGCGAGGGCGAGCCGCACCTGTTCGACCCGGAGACGGTCTTCCGCCTGCAGCACTCCACGCGCACGGGCCGCTACGACATCTTCAAGAAGTACACCTCGCGGGTGAACGAGCAGTCCGAGCGCCTGATGACGCTGCGCGGCCTGTTCGGCTTCAAGTCCGGCCGGGGGCCGATCCCGATCGAGGAGGTCGAGCCGGCCAGCGAGATCGTCAAGCGCTTCTCCACCGGCGCGATGTCGTACGGCTCCATCTCCAAGGAGGCGCACGAGACCCTCGCCATCGCCATGAACCAGCTGGGCGGCAAGTCCAACACCGGTGAGGGCGGCGAGGACTCGGAGCGCCTGTACGACCCGGCGCGCCGCTCGGCGATCAAGCAGGTGGCCTCCGGCCGCTTCGGCGTGACGTCGGAGTACCTGGTCAACGCGGACGACATCCAGATCAAGATGGCCCAGGGCGCCAAGCCCGGCGAGGGCGGCCAGCTGCCCGGCCACAAGGTGTACCCGTGGGTGGCGAAGACCCGGCACTCGACGCCGGGCGTGGGGCTCATCTCCCCGCCGCCGCACCACGACATCTACTCCATCGAGGACCTGGCGCAGCTGATCCACGACCTGAAGAACGCGAACCCGCAGGCGCGGATCCACGTGAAGCTGGTCTCCGAGGTCGGCGTCGGCACGGTCGCCGCGGGTGTGTCCAAGGCGCACGCGGACGTGGTGCTGATCTCCGGCCACGACGGCGGTACCGGCGCCTCGCCGCTGACGTCGCTCAAGCACGCCGGCGGCCCCTGGGAGCTGGGTCTCGCCGAGACCCAGCAGACCCTGCTGCTCAACGGCCTGCGCGACCGGATCGTCGTGCAGACCGACGGCCAGCTCAAGACCGGCCGCGACGTGGTCATCGCCGCGCTGCTGGGCGCCGAGGAGTTCGGTTTCGCGACCGCTCCGCTCGTCGTCTCCGGCTGCGTGATGATGCGCGTGTGCCACCTGGACACCTGTCCGGTCGGCATCGCCACCCAGAACCCTGTGCTGCGTGACCGCTTCGCCGGCAAGGCCGAGTACGTGGTGAACTTCTTCCAGTTCATCGCCGAGGAGGTCCGCGAGCTGCTGGCCGAGCTGGGCTTCCGCTCCATCGAGGAGGCCGTCGGCCACGCCGAGGTGCTGGACGTCGAGCGCGCGGTGGACCACTGGAAGGCGCAGGGCCTGGACCTGGAGCCGCTGTTCCACGTGCCCGAGCTGCCCGAGGGCGCGGTGCGCCACCAGGTCGTCGCACAGGACCACGGCCTGGAGAAGGCGCTGGACAACGAGCTGATCAAGCTCGCCGCCGACGCCCTGGCCGCGAACGACGCGACCGAGGCCCAGCCGGTGCGCGCCCAGGTCGCCATCCGCAACATCAACCGCACGGTCGGCACCATGCTCGGCCACGAGGTGACGAAGAAGTTCGGCGGTGCGGGCCTGCCCGAGGACACCATCGACATCACCTTCACGGGCTCCGCCGGCCAGTCCTTCGGCGCCTTCCTGCCGCGCGGCGTCACGCTGCGCCTGGAGGGCGACGCCAACGACTACGTCGGCAAGGGCCTCTCCGGTGGCCGGATCATCGTCCGACCGGACCGCGCGGCCGACCACCTCGCCGAGTTCTCGACCATCGCGGGCAACACCATCGGCTACGGCGCCACCGGCGGCGAGCTGTTCCTGCGCGGCCGTACCGGCGAGCGGTTCTGCGTCCGCAACTCCGGCGCGCTGGTCGTGTCCGAGGGCGTGGGCGACCACGGCTGCGAGTACATGACCGGCGGTCACGCGGTCGTCCTCGGCCCGACCGGCCGCAACTTCGCGGCGGGCATGTCCGGCGGCGTCGCCTACGTCATCGACCTCGACCGCGACAACGTCAACGCCGGCAACCTGGAGTCGGTCCAGGCGCTGGACGAGGCCGACAAGCAGTGGCTGCACGACGTGGTGCGCCGCCACGCCGAGGAGACCGGTTCGACGGTCGCCGAGAAGCTGCTCGCCGACTGGGACACGGCAGTGGAGCGGTTCAGCAAGATCATCCCCAGCACCTACCAGGCAGTGCTCGCCGCCAAGGACGCCGCCGAGCGGGCCGGTCTCTCCGAGAACGAGACCCACGAGAAGATGATGGAGGCTGCGCTCCATGGCTGACCCCAAGGGCTTCCTGAACCACGGCCGCGAGGTCGCCAAGACCCGTCCCGTCGCCGAGCGCGTCAAGGACTGGAACGAGGTCTACGTCCCCGGCTCCCTGCTGCCGATCATCAGCAAGCAGGCCAGCCGGTGCATGGACTGCGGCATCCCCTTCTGCCACAACGGCTGTCCGCTGGGGAACCTGATCCCCGAGTGGAACGACTACGCCTACCGCGAGGACTGGTCGGCCGCGCAGGAGCGGCTGCACGCGACCAACAACTTCCCGGAGTTCACCGGTCGCCTCTGCCCGGCCCCCTGCGAGTCGGCGTGTGTGCTCGGCATCAACCAGCCGCCGGTCACCATCAAGAACGTCGAGGTCTCGATCATCGACAAGGCGTGGGAGACCGGTGACGTCGCCCCGCAGATCCCGGAGCGCCTGTCCGGCAAGACGGTCGCGGTGATCGGCTCGGGCCCGGCGGGTCTCGCCGCCGCCCAGCAGCTGACCCGGGCCGGCCACACGGTCGCCGTCTACGAGCGCGCGGACCGCATCGGAGGCCTCCTCCGGTACGGCATCCCCGAGTTCAAGATGGAGAAGCGGCACATCAACCGCCGTATCGAGCAGATGCGCGCGGAGGGCACCCGCTTCCGCACCGGTGTGGAGATCGGCCGCGACATCAACGCCCGCGACCTGAAGAAGCGGTACGACGCGATCGTGATCGCCGCCGGTTCGACCACGGCCCGTGATCTGCCCGTCCCCGGGCGGGAGTTGAAGGGCATCTACCAGGCGATGGAGTACCTGCCGCTGGCCAACAAGGTCCAGGAGGGCGACTACGTCACCTCCCCGATCTCGGCCGAGGGCAAGCACGTCGTCGTCATCGGCGGCGGCGACACCGGCGCGGACTGCGTGGGCACCGCCCACCGCCAGGGCGCGGCCTCGGTGACACAGCTGGAGATCATGCCCCGCCCGAACGACGAGCGGCACCCGACCAACCAGCCCTGGCCGACCTTCCCGATGCTCTACAAGGTCACCTCGGCGCACGAGGAGGGCGGCGAGCGGGTCTACTCCGTCTCCACCACCCACTTCGAGGGCGACGAGGACGGCAACGTCCAGTGGCTGCACCTGACCGAGGTGGAGTTCATCGACGGCAAGCTGACCCCGAAGCCGGGCACCGAGCGCAAGATCCCGGCCCAGCTGGTCACCCTCGCCATGGGCTTCACCGGCACCGACCGGGAGAACGGCCTGGTGGAGCAGTTCGGCCTGGAGCTCGACGAGCGCGGTAACATCGCCCGCGACGCCGACTTCCAGACCAACGTGCCGGGCGTGTTCGTCGCCGGCGACGCCGGCCGCGGCCAGTCCCTCATCGTGTGGGCGATCGCGGAGGGCCGCTCGGCCGCCCGCGGCGTCGACCGGTTCCTGACCGGCGCCAGCGACCTGCCGGCCCCGATCCGCCCGACCGACCGCGCCCTGGCGGTCTGACGGCGCCAACAGACGTCCCGTACAACGGCGTACGGGCGGGGTTTTCTGGGGGGACACCCCCCAGACCCCCCGCTGACGACGCCTGCCCGACTGTCCCCGACCGGACGCGTGGGCAGGCGTCGTTGCATGTCCGGCCGAGGGTGTCACTCGTACCAGACGCCGGCAAGCGGCCCGCGCTCGGTGACGGCCCGCACCCCGGACGGCAGGACGGCCCGGCCCGGATCGCCGCGGATGTGCTGGTAGAGCGTGGGCGTGGGCAGGCCGGCGGTCTGGATCCAGCCCCGTCCGTGCACATGCCCGGCCGCGGTCAGCTCCTCCGCCTGCCCCGCCGGAGCCAGGTCCTTGCGGTACAGCTGGCTGATCGTCTGGTCCTCGTCGGCGTAGGCGAACCGTGCCGCGTACGCGTACCGGTCGTCGTTCAGCCACACATAGAGCACGACGGGCTTGTCCAGCACCGAGCGGAACCACCGCGCGGACCGCTCGGCCAGCTCCTCGACCGTCCCGGCGGCCTCCAGGGCCCAGCTCGACGGGCGGTCGGTCAGGGTGAACAGCTGGTTGTGCAGACGGTCGCCGCGGACCCGGTCGCCGTAGAAGTGCACACCGACGTCGATCAGATGGAGCCGCGCCCCCGGATCGCTGAAGGACAGGCGGGCCACCAGCGAGTCCCAGGCGTCCGTGCGCAGCAGCTCTGCGCCGACGCCGGCCCCGGCCCAGCCGGCGGTGCGCTCGCGCAGCGCGGCCGCGAACGCCCGCTCGTCGTCGGTGAACTCGAGCTCTTCGTCGTCTTCCGGTTCGATGGCGAACCAGGGATGCTCAGGCATGGCCGGAAGCGTACGGCCGGCCCACCGGGCCGGGCACCTGCTTTTCAGCCCGTCAGGCGGGCCGCGGCGGCGCGCTGACGCTCGCTCATCACGGACAGGAAGCGGATGACGGTCCGCAGTTCGTCCGTGCTGAACTCCTCGCACGCCTCGACGACGTCCCGTCCCCAGTCCTCGAAGAACTCGGCGAGTTCGGCGATCTTCTCCTCGTTCAGCTCGACGAGCACCCGGCGCTTGTCGGTGGGGTGCCGGACGCGGTGGACGAATCCCTTGGCCTCCAGCCGGTCGATCAGCCCCGTGACGGAGGCGGGGGCGAGTCCGGTCAGCTCGGCGAGGTCCTTCGCGGTGAGCGCGCCGTGCCGCTGGAGCAGGTCCAGGGTCTTCTCCTCCGTCGCGTTCAGCCCCTGCTTGGCCGCGACGGCCGAGTGGAACATGACCGTGACCCCGCTGTGGGTCCGGCCCACCGTCATCAGCTGCTCCAGCGTCTCCGCCCGGGCCGCCTGCTCCTGCTTCTCGTCTGCCTTGGCCATGTCCCCAGGCTAGCAAAAATTTCGTTCGGCCGAACTAAGGACTTGCGGAGGTGGCCGTGCCGGTGCAATTCTTTCGTTAGCCCGAACGAAATAAATCCGGTGGACGCCGGATCCACGACAGCCGAGGAGACCTCCGTGTCCGCAACGCTCACCGAACCCTCCGCCACCGCGGCGCCACCGCATCCGCGGCGCTGGGCCGCCGCCGTCGTGATGATGATCGCGGCGCTCATGGACCTGCTCGACACCACGATCGTCAACGTGGCCGTCCCTTCCATCAGCCGCGACCTGCACGCCTCGCCCAGCGACCTGCAGTGGACCGTCTCGGCCTACCTGCTCGGCTTCGCCGCCGCCCTGATCGTCTCCGGCCACCTCGGCGACCGCATCGGCCGCCGCCCGCTCTTCCTCGCCGGGACCGCCGGCTTCGGACTGGCGAGCCTGGCCTGCGGGATCGCCCAGTCACCGGGACAGCTGATCACCGCACGCGCGGTGCAGGGCCTGCTCGCGGCCGTGCTGGTGCCGCAGGTGATCGGCTCGTTCCGCACCCTCTTCCAGGGCAAGGAACGCGGGGCGGCCTTCGGGATGTACGGCGCCGTCGCCGGCTTCGCCTCCGCCGTCGGACTGCTGCTCGGCGGCGTCCTCACGGACGCCGACCTGTTCGGCTGGGGCTGGCGCTCGGTGTTCCTGGTGAACGTGCCGGTGGCCGCGGCGACCTTCGTCGCCGGCTGGCTGCTGGTCCCGGCCACGCGCGAGCGGTCGGCGGGCCGCCCGGACGTTCTGGGCAGCCTGCTGCTCGCCGGCGGCCTGGTCGCGGTCGTGCTGCCGCTGGTGCAGGGCCGGGAGAACGGCTGGCCGCTGTGGGGCTGGATCTGCCTCGGCGCGGGCGTGCTGACCGTGGCGGGCCTCGGGGTGTACGAGGCCCGGCGGCACCGGCCCGGCATCGTGCCGCTGCTTCCCGCCCGGGCCTTCCGGCTCCCCGCGTTCTTTGTGGGCGTCCTCGTCCAGCTGCTGTTCTCCGTCGGCATGCAGGGCTTCTTCCTGGTCTTCGCGGTCTGGCTGCAGGCCGGCGAGCGGTACACGCCGATGCAGGCCGGGCTGGTGACCGTCGCCTTCTCGGCCGGCGGCTTCCTCACCGCGCCCGCCGCGGACGGGCTCGCCGTACGGTACGGGCGGCTGGTGCTCGGCGCCGGGGCGCTGATGATGGCGGGCGGCCTCGGCTGGGCCGGCGCGGTGATCGACGGCGCGCCCGCCGCGCACACCGGGGCGTGGCCGCTGGTGCCGGGTCTCGTGATCGCTGGAGCCGGGCTCGGGTTCCTGGTGGTGCCGCTGGTGAACGTGGTGCTGTCCGCGGTGCCGGGGGAGCTGGCCGGCGGCGCGTCCGGGATCTTCTCCACCGCCCAGCAGTTCGGCGGCGCGGTGGGGGCCGCGGTGGTCGGCACCGTGTTCTTCGGGGCCGTCGGGAAGGGGATGACCGGGGCGCTGGTCGACGCGATGCCGTGGGTCGTCGGGGCGTTCGTGATCTGCGCGGGGCTGTGCGCGGCGCTCCCTCGGCGGGGGTCGGCCGACCAACTCGACTGATCCGGAGGTTGGGCAAGGACCGGGGGCCGGGGGCGGAGCCCCCGGCTTGCTGCCGTGAAGCTACGTGTCGCACTCCAGCACCGTCCGGCACAGCCCGCACCGCGCCCGTACCCGCCCCTTCACCGGCACCCGGATCCGCTGGTGGCAGGTCGGGCACGGGAACGTCACGCGCAGGTGGCCCGCGGGGTCGGGGCTGAAGGCGTAGGGGGCCGTCGGCTGGACCCCGGACACGTGCCGCCGGTCGTGGGCGTAGCGCCGCCGCCCCGCCCAGCCGGCCCCGGTCAGCGGCGGCTGCTGCCCGTCCCGGCGGGCCACGGCCATTCCCTCGACGTACGCCTTGTACGCCTGCGGGCTGGTGAACCACACCGAGGGGTCCTCGTGGAACAGCAGCGCCCGCTTGGCCAGGACGTACCCGAACTCCTCCGGGGTGAGATAGCCGAGCTTCTGCGAGGAGACCCCGTCCTGCCGGAAGGCGTCCAGCAGCAGCCATCCCGCGCCCAGGTAGGTCGTCACTGTGTCCGTGAGGATCTCGTTCTCCGGCGTGCCGGCGAAGGAGAGGTCCAGCCGGTGCAGGTACACGTGCGCCACCTCGTGGGCCAGCGCCGCGCCGATGTCGCGGCGGTGGGTGCGGAAACGGTCGTTCAGCTCCACGAAGTACTCCGGTCCCGCCGCCAGTTCGACGTTCGCCGCGTGGGTCATCTCCCGGAAGCCGACGATCAGCCGCGCGTCCGGCAGCCGGAAGTGCCGCACGATCTCGCGGGCCACCCGCTGCGCGCCCAGATGCAGGTCGTCGGTGTCGCAGAAGGCCACGTCGGCGGGGGCCACACTGGTCGCGAACGTCTGGACGGTGTCGTAGGACAGCCGCTTGTACAGCGCGGTGATGGCGGCCCGCACCGTCTCCAGGTGCGGGTAGCCGTGCTGGACCGGTCCGCCGTTCGCCACGTCCGCACCCCCAAAGACGCCGGAACTCCTCTCCACTGTAGGCGTGCGGGACGCCCCGTCACACGGGCAGCAGCCGGGGCGCGCACCGGTCGGGGCCGGCCTCGTCGAGCTCCAGCACCCACACCTCGTTCCCGCCCTCGCGCAGCACCGGGCCGGGGACGTACAGCGACCGCTGCGGGCCCACCGACCAGTAGCGGCCCAGGTTGAACCCGTTGATCCAGACGAACCCCCGGGTCCAGCCGGGCAGCTCCAGCCGCGCGTCCCCGGCCCCGCCGACCTCGGCCGTGCCCCGGTACAGCCCGCGCGCACCCTCCGTGGGCAGTGCCCCGAACGGCACCGCGGCCACGCCGTCGTCGAACGCGCCCAGATCCAGGCCACGCGCGCGTACCCCGTGCAGATACTGCCGCTCGTGCAGGATCCCCCCGGTGATCCCCTTCGCCTCCCCGAACCGCGGCCCGTAGTTCACCCGCCCGAGCGACTCCACCCACACCTCCACGCGCGCGGGGCCCGCGACGGGCTCCTTCAGCCGGGGCTCCTCCTCGGTGAGCACCCCGGCCCGCTCCCCGTCGACGTACACCACCGCCAGGTCCCGCAGCCCGCGCAGCGTCAGCGGGTACGGCTGCCGGGGGCCCGGCACGTCCACCGTGTAGCGCACCAGGCCCCGGGTGACGTGCAGTTCCTCGAAGGCGAGCGGCAGCGGGGCCACCCTCTCCTCGCCGCCCAGCGCGTCCAGGACGTCCCCCATGGGCGCCCAGGAGTCCAGCGTCACCGCGGCGGGACGGCCCAACGCGGCGGGCGGCGACGGCAGTTCGGGCAGCGGCTCGCCGTGGTACGCGGTCAGCACCTCGCGGAAGCGCCAGAACTTCCGCGTCGGGCGGCCGTACTCGTCCACGGGAGCGTCGTAGTCGTAGGAGGTCACGTCCGGCTCCAGCGGGCCCTCGTGCAGCGCGCCGCCGCCCCGGTTGGCGCCCGCCCAGCCGCCGAAACTCGTGCCGCCGTGCGCCATGTACAGGTTCACCGACGCACCGCACTCCAGGATCTCCCGCAGCGCCCCGGCGGCCTCCTCAGCATCCCGTACGACGTGCTCGCCGGCCCAGTGGTCGAACCAGCCGCACCAGAACTCCATGCACATCAGCGGGCCCTCGCGGCGATGGCGGCGCAGCGTTTCGAAGGCCACGCGCGCGTGGGAGCCGAAGTTCACCGTGGCGAGCACCCCGGGAAGCGAACCGCCGGTCAGCATGTGGTCCTCGGGACCGTCCGACGTGCACAGCGGGACCGTGACCCCCTTGGCGCGCAGCAGACCGGCCAGGTGCTCCAGATAGCCGGTGTCACTGCCGTAACTGCCGTACTCGTTCTCGACCTGCACCAGGATCACCGGGCCGCCGCGGTCGATCTGCCGGGGCGCGATCTCGTGCATCAGGTGGTGGAACCAGCGCTCCACGTGGGACAGATACCGCTCGTCACGCGTGCGCACGCGCGTGCCCGGCTCGCCCGTCACCCAGGGCGGCAGCCCGCCGTTCTCCCACTCGGCGCAGATGTAGGGACCCGGCCGCACGATCGCCCACAGCCCCGCCTCCCGGACCGCGTCCAGGAACCGGCCGAGCGCCTGCACGTCCCGGTACCCGCCGCCCGGCCGCGGCTGGTGCAGATTCCACGGGACGTACGTCTCCACGCAGTTCAGGCCCATCGCCCGCAGCATCGCCAGCCGGTGCCGCCAGTGCCCCTCGTGCACCCGGAAGTAGTGCAGCGCCCCGGACAGCAGCCGCACCGGCCGCCCGTCCAGCAGGAAGCCGGATTCCCCCACCGTGAACTCGCTCATGCGCCCCAGCCTCGGCTCTTCCGGCGGTCGGCGCCATGGACGAAGATCGGCAGAGCTTGGACAAAACGTTTGGCCGCAACGTCTGGCCGAAAGTCCGCCTCGGAGCACGCCCGGGAGGAGCAGCGATGTACCAGACCTGGATGCGGTTCTTCAGCCCCGGCCCCGCGCACCACCGGCTCGGCCTGGTCTGCCTCGGCGTCGGCCTGCAGCACGGCGCGCTGCCCACGGTCGGCCCGCGCACCCTCGACCGCCACGTGGCCGTCGTGATCAGCTCCGGCCGCGGCTGGTACCGGGGCGCCGACGGCCGCCGTACGGCCGTCACCGCGCCCGCGCTGCTCTGGCTCACCCCCGGCGTGCCCCACCACTACGCGCCCGATCCGGACACCGGCTGGGACGAGGGCTTCGTCGACTTCGCCGGACCCGCCGCCGCCACGTACACCGACCTCGGCTACATCGAGCCGGACCGGCCCGTCGTGCCGCTCTCCGACGCCTCCGGGCCCCGCGCGGTCGTCGCCCGCATCGCCCGCGCCGCCCGCCGCGGCAACCCGCTGCTGGAGGTGGAGACCGGCGCCGCCGTGCACGAACTCCTCGTCGCCCTGCGCCGCGCCCGCGCCGACCTCGCCCCCGACGGCGACCAGGTGCTGCAGGCGCTCGCCCGCGACGCCTGCACGCCGATGAGCGTCGCCGACCACGCGCGCGTGCACGGCATGACCCCCGCCGAGCTGCGCAACGCCGTCCGCCGGGCCGCCGGGTGCAGCCCCAAGGACTACCTGCTCGGCATCCGCCTCGGCCGCGCCAAGGAACTCCTCGCCGCCACCGAGCTGCCCGTCGCCGCCGTCGCCCGCCGCGTCGGCTACGACGACCCCGCCTACTTCTCCCGGCTCTTCACCCGCCGGGTCGGCCTCGCCCCCGTCCGCTTCCGGGCCCAGCAGGGCCGCAGCGTGCCCGGCGGCTGGAGCGACCGCGTCCCCGACCCCGGCGATCCGCCGATGATCCACTCTCCGGACAGCCCGGAGCGCCGGCCCGCACACCCCATAAGGTGACCCGCATGACCACCAGCGACATCGGAACCGGTGACGTGGACCCCGAGGTCCGTCAGGAACTGGAGCGGCTGCGCGACAGCATCGACAACATCGACGCCGCCGTCGTCCACCTGCTCGCCGAGCGTTTCAAGGCCACCCAGCAGGTCGGCCGGCTCAAGGCGGTGCACCAGCTGCCGCCCGCCGACCCGGCCCGCGAGGCCCGCCAGATCGCCCGGCTGCGCCGGCTCGCGGAGAACGCCAAGCTCGACCCGGCCTTCGCCGAGAAATTCTTGAATTTCATCATCGCGGAGGTGATCCGCCACCACGAGCGCATCGCCGAGGACACGGCCAACGGCCAGCAGCCGGAGGCCTGACCGGGGGCCTGACCGGGGGAGAGACGGGGGTGGGCGGGGGAGTGGGCGGCGCCGGCCGGGGAGCGCGCCGAAACGACCGGTGAGCCGGACATAAGCCGTTAAACCGCCCACCCCCTGTGCGCTGTCAGTGCGATCAGGCAGCATGGCCTGCATGTCCGTACTCACGCGCGATGAAGCGCAGCTCCGAGCACAGCTCCTCGACGTCCACCGCTACACGGTCGAACTGGACCTCACCACCGGGGACGAGACGTTCGACTCCCGCACGGTGATCCGGTTCACCGCGCGGAGCGCCGGGGACACGTTCGTGGAGCTGAAGCCCGCCGCATTGCGCGCCGCCACCCTCGACGGGCAGCCCCTCGACCCCGAGTCCCTGGACGACGGCCGGCTCGCCCTGCGCCATCTCTCCGCCGGCGAACACGAACTGCGCGTCGACGCGGCCATGCGCTACTCCCGCACCGGCGAGGGCATGCACCGCTTCACCGACCCCGCCGACGGCGAGACCTACGTCTACACCCAGATGTTCATGGACGACGTCCAGCGCGTCTTCGCCGCCTTCGACCAGCCCGACCTCAAGGCCGTCTTCGAGGTCTCCGTCAAGGCCCCCGACGGCTGGACCGTCCTCGCCAACGGCATCACCGGGCGGCGCCCCGACGGCGTCTGGCAGGCCGCCCCCACGCCGCGGATCTCCACCTACCTCGTCGCCGTCGCCGGCGGCCCCTGGCACTCGGTGCGCACCGAACACCGCGGACTGCCCTTCGGCATCCACTGCCGCCGCTCCCTCGCGCCGTACCTGGACACCGACGCCGAGGAGATCCTCGACATCACGCGCGCGTGCTTCGACCGCTACCACGAGAAGTTCGAGGAGCCCTACCCCTTCGACTCCTACGACCAGGCGTTCGTCCCGGAGTTCAACGCGGGCGCCATGGAGAACCCGGGCCTGGTCACCTTCCGCGACGACTTCGTCTACCGCTCCGCCGTCACCGACACCGAGCGGCAGACCCGCGCCATGGTCATCGCCCACGAGATGGCCCACATGTGGTTCGGCGACCTCGTCACCCTCAAGTGGTGGGACGACATCTGGCTCAACGAGTCCTTCGCCGAGTACATGGGCTACCAGACCACCGCCGAGGCCACCCGCTTCACCGACCCCTGGACCGAGTTCGGCGTCACCCGCAAGGCCTGGGGCTACGACGCCGACCAGCGCCCCACCACCCACCCCGTCGCCCCCGAGAACGTCCACGACACCGCCTCCGCCCTGCTCAACTTCGACGGCATCTCCTACGCCAAGGGCGCCTCCGCGCTGCGCCAACTCGCCGCCTGGCTCGGCGAGAAGGACTTCCTCGCCGGCATCAACACCCACTTCGCCCGGCACAAGTTCGGCAACGCCGCCCTCGCCGACTTCATCGACTCCCTCGCCTCCGCCACCGACCGCGACGTGCCCGCCTGGGCCGACAGCTGGCTGCGCACCACCGGCGTGGACAAACTCACCCCCCACATCGCCTCCGCCGACGGCACCTGCACCCTCACCGTCCAGCACGCGGGCAGCCGCCCGCACCGCCTCACCGCCGGCCTGTACGACCACGACATCGCCGACGAAGGCCGCCTCGTGCTGCGCGAACGCCTCGGCCTCGACATCCCGCAGACCGCCCCCCAGCCCATCGGCAAGCGCCCCGCGCTGCTCCTGCTCAACGACGGCGACCTCACCTACGCCAAGATCCGCTTCGACGACGGCTCCTTCGACACCCTGCGCACCAGCCTCTCCGGCCTGCCCGACCCCCTCACCCGCGCCGTCGCCTGGAACGCCCTGCGGGACGCCGTACGCGACGGCGAACTGCCCCCCGCCGCCTACCTGGACACGGCCCGCGCCCACCTCCCGCGCGAGACCGACCTCGCCCTCGTCCAGGGCGTCCTCGCCTTCGCCTCCGGCCAGATCGCCGACCAGTACCTCAGCCCCGAGGACCGCCCGGCCGCCCTGACCACCCTCACCGCCCTCTGCCGCGACCTGCTGCGCCGCACCGAGGACGGCGACCACCCCGGCCTGCGGCTGCTCGCCGTACGGCACCTGATCGGCGTCGCCGCCCACCCCCACACCATCGCCGCCTGGCTCGCCGACGGCACCGTCCCCGGCGGCCCGGAACTCGACCCCGACCTGCGCTGGAGCATCCTCGGCCGGCTCGCCGTACTCGGCGCCACCGACGAAGCCGCCATCGCCGCCGAGCTGGAACGCGACCCCAGTGCCACCGGCCAGGAGGGCGCCGCCCGCTGCCGCGCCGCCCTGCCCGACCCGGAGGCCAAGCGCACCGCCTGGGAAGCCATGTTCGCCGGCGACGACCTGTCCAACTACCTCTTCACGGCCACCGCACAGGGCTTCTGGCAGCCCGAACAGGCCGACCTGGTACGGCAGTACGTGCCCCGCTTCTACCCCGACGCCGTCGCCGTCGCCGCCCGGCGCGGCCCCGCCATAGCCACCGCCGCCGCCCGCTGGGCGTTCCCCGCCCACGCCGTCGACGCCGAGAACCTGCGGCTCGGCCAGGCCTGCCTGCGCGAGGCCGACCCCACCCCCGCCCTGCGCCGCACCCTCGCCGACCGCCTCGACGACCTCGCCCGCGCCCTGCGCGTACGCGGCGAGCAGCAGACACCGGCCGCACAGGAGGCACAGGAAGCACACCAGGACTAGGTCCGGCGGCCTAGGGCACGGCTGGTCCCTGCCGACGATGCGGCGGCCCCGACGGCCCTCCTAGGGTCGAGCAGTCAGAAACGACCAGCCACCCCCGGAGGCACCCCCGTGATCGCAGTGACCGGCGCGACCGGCAACGTCGGCCGTGCCCTCGTCGACCGACTCCTCGCCGCAGGGCAGCCCGTGCGGGCGCTCACCCGCGACCCGCAGCGGGCCGCCCTGCCCGACGGCGCCGAGGTCGTCCGGTTCCGGCCCGACGACCCCGCCGCCGCGCTCGACGGGGCTACCGCCCTCTTCCTGTACGCACAGGCCTGCACCCCCGACCTCCTCAAAGCCGCCCGCACCCAGGGAGTACGGCACGTCGTGCTGCTCTCCAGCGGCATCATCAAGGAAGGCGCCGACGACGACACCCACCCCATCCACGTCCTGCACGCCACCGCCGAACAGCACATCCGCGACAGCGGCCTCGACTGGACCTTCCTGCGCCCGAACGCCTTCGCCACCAACGCCCTGCAGTGGGCGCCCCAGATCCGCGCCGGAAACACCGTCCGCGGCGTCTTCGCCGACGCGCTCTCCGCACCCATCCACGAGGACGACATCGCGGCCGTCGCCGAACGCGCCCTCCTCGACGGCGGACACGAAGCCGCCGTACACCGCCTGACCGGCCCCGAGGCCCTCACCAACGCAGGACAGGTCGCCACCATCGGCGCCGCCCTCGGCCGGCAGCTGACCTTCGCCGAGACCGACCCCCGCCAGGCCGGCCCCGAACTGTTCCCGCACGTCCCGCCCGGCATGCTCCAGCGGCTGC
Source organism: Streptomyces sp. NPDC007189 (assembly GCF_040703635.1). Lineage (NCBI taxonomy): Bacteria > Bacillati > Actinomycetota > Actinomycetes > Kitasatosporales > Streptomycetaceae > Streptomyces > Streptomyces sp. NPDC007189. The sequence continues at coordinate 270,117 of NZ_JBEYEY010000006.1, read as the reverse complement.
TGCACACCTTCGAAGAGACCATCGGCGTCCCACCGGAGATCACCGGCACCGTGGAACAGCTCACCGGCACCCCGGCCCGCACCTTCGCCCAGTGGGCCCACGACCACACGGAGGACTTCACCGCACAGAGCTGAGCACGCACTTCCGCCGTACCCACTTTCGGGTCTCGCTCGTTGAGCATCGGGGACACACCGGGTTCTTCCCGTACAACCCGCAAGCCCACGAGTCGGTCCACGAGCGGAGGGACAGGCGATGAGCGGTCAAGGCCCCCTGCACACCCCACCCCTCGCCTCGGGGGCGCACGGCCCCGCCGCCCTGCGCCCCCTCCTCGACACCGTCCTCGACGCCCTCACCGCCGGCACCCGGGCACGCGGCGGGCCACTGCCCGGCGGCGGCCCGCAGGCCGTCGCCGCCCGCGTCACCGCCGCCCTCGCCGACGTCCTGCCGGACCACGGCGACCCCGACGCCCTGCGCGCCCTCGTCCACGCCCTCGCCGAGGGCGCCGCCGACCCCGCCGACCCGCTGTGCGCCGCCCACCTGCACTGCCCGCCCCTCGCCGTGGCCACCGCCGCCGACCTCGCCGTCAGCGCCCTCAACCCCTCCCTGGACTCCTGGGACCAGGCCCCCGCCGCCTCCGCCCTCGAAACCGCCGTCACCCGCGCCCTCGCCCACGCCACCGGACTCGCCGACGCCCTCGTCACCACCGGCGGCACCGAATCCAACCAACTCGCCCTGCTCCTCGCCCGCGAGACCCACGGCGACGGCGTACGGCTCGTGTGCGCGGCCAACGCCCACCACTCACTGCCCCGAGCCGCCTGGCTGCTCGGCCTGCCCGACCCCGTCGTCCTCCCCGCCCCCCACGGCACCCTGGACCTCGCCGCCCTCGACCAGACCCTCACCACACTCCCCGGTCCCCTGCTCGTGGCCGCCACCGCAGGCACCACCGACGCCGGCCTCATCGACCCCCTCCGCGAGATCGCCGGCCTGTGCGCCACCCACGGCGCCCGCCTGCACATCGACGCCGCCTACGGCGGAAGCCTCCTGTTCAGCGACCGGCACCGCGACAAACTCCACGGACTCGACGCCGCCCACACCGTCACCCTCGACCTGCACAAACTCGGCTGGCAGCCCGTCGCCGCAGGCCTCCTCGCCGTCGCCCACCCCACCGAACTCACCGCACTGCACCACCGCGCCGACTACCTCAACGCCGACGACGACACCGACGCCGGACTCCCCGACCTGCTCGACCGCTCCCTGCGCACCACCCGACGCCCCGACATCCTCAAGATCGCCGTCACCCTCAAGACCCTCGGCCGCACCGGACTCGGCGCCCTCGTCGACCAGGTCTGCGACCGCGCACGCCGGCTCGCCGCCCTCATCGCCGAACACCCCGGCCTCGACCTCTACGACCGGCCCGTGATCAGCACCGTCCTGTTCCGGCCCACCGACGCCGACGACGACACCGTCGCCGCCGTACGCCGCAGGCTCCTGCACGAAGGCCGCGCCGTCCTCGGACGCGCCCGGCTCGACGGACGCCTCTGGCTCAAAGCCACCCTCCTCAACCCCCACACCCGACCGGACGACCTGGCCCAGCTCCTGAAACTCGTCACAGAAGGCACCCCCGCATGAACACCCCCCCACGACACGAGGCCACCTCCCCCCGCGACCTCGTCGGCATCGGCATCGGCCCCTGCAACCTCTCCCTCGCCGCCCTCGCCCACCCGCTCGCCGAACTCGACGCCGTCTTCTACGAACAACGCCCCGGCTTCGGCTGGCACCCCGGGCTCCTCATCGACGGCGCCACCATCCAAGTCCCCTTCCTCGCCGACCTGGTGACCCTCGCCGACCCCACCAGCCCCTGGAGCTTCCTCAGCTACCTCAAAAACCGCGAACGCCTCTTCCCCTTCTACTTCGCCGAGCACTTCCACATCCAGCGCGCCGAATACGACGCCTACTGCCGCTGGGTCGCCCAGAACCTCCCCGGACTGCACTTCAGCCACCAGGTCGACGCCGTCCGCTGGAACCCCGAAGGCGACGTCTTCGAAGTCGACTTCACCCAGCTCGACACCGAAGGCGAAGCCGAAGCACTAGGCCGCACCTACACCCGCAACGTCGTCCTCGGCGTCGGCAGCGAACCCTGCGTACCCGACCCCCTCAAGCCCCTCGTGGACACCCCCGGCGTACCCGTCGTCCACGCCGCCGACTACCTCGACCACCGCACCGAGATCCTCGCCGCCGACCACATCACCGTCGTCGGCTCCGGACAGTCCGGCGCCGAAGTCTTCCTCGACCTGCTCCGCCACCGCCCCGCAGGCCGCGAACGACTCCACTGGATCGGCCGCAGCGAAGCGTTCGCCCCGATGGAATACTCCAAACTCGGCCTCGAACACTTCACCCCCGACTACACCCGCTACTTCCACGCCCTCCCCGAACCCGTACGCGACCGGCTCGTCCCCGCCCAATGGCAACTCCACAAGGGCATCGACGCCGGCACCCTCGCCGCCATCCACGACGAGCTGTACCGGCGCACGCTCCACGGCGGCTGGCCCGACGCCGTGCTCACCCCCGGCGTCCGCGTCCGCACCGCCGGCCGCATCGCCACCACCAAGATCGAACTCCACTTGGAACACCTCCAGCAGGACAGCCGCTCCCGGCTCACCACCGACGCCGTCGTCCTCGCCACCGGTTACCGCGAACGCCCCCTCGACCGCATCCTCGCCGGACTCGACCCCTACCTGCGCCGCGACAAGAGCGAACGCCTGCGCATCGACGAGGACCACCGGCTCGTCCTCGACCCCTCGGTGACCGGCTCCGTCTACGTCCAGAACGCCGAACTGCACACCCACGGCGTCGGCGCCCCCGACCTCGGCCTCGCCGCCTGGCGCAGCGCCACCATCCTCAACACCCTCACCGGAAAAGAGCCCTACCCACAGCCCACCCGAACGGCCTTCACGACCTTCGGCCTGAGGGAAGACCGCCACCGGGTACCGCCCACCCGGCAGGTACGGCACCTCACACCACTCGTCGACGGAACGTGACCGCGGACCCGGCCACCGTCCGGACGGCCACCCGCATCAGCCCCCGCATTCAGCGGGCCGCCGACGGCCGTCCGGACACATCCGCCGCAATTCGCTCATCGGAGCGAGCGCTCGCACAATTCAACACTTGTCAATGACCCTTTACTCAAAGGTCCTTGAGTGGTCATGTGCGACCGATTCTCTACCCACCGGTAAGGCCTAGGCTCGACCTATGCGCCGAGCAAAGATCGTCTGCACTCTTGGGCCCGCCACCGACACATACGACCAGATCAAGGCACTGGTCGACGCCGGAATGGACGTCGCCCGATTCAATCTCAGCCACGGCACCCACGCCGAACACGAAGAACGCTACCGGCGAGTCCGCAAAGCAGCCGACGAAACCGGCCGCAGCGTCGGAATTCTCGCCGACCTCCAAGGACCGAAGATCCGGCTCGGCCGATTCACCGAAGGCCCCGTACTCCTTGAACGCGGCGACACCTTCACCATCACCGTCGAAGAAGGCGCCGAAGGCGACCGCCACCAGTGCGGCACCACCTTCGCCGGCCTCTCCGCCGACGTCACCACCGGTGAGCGCATCCTCGTCGACGACGGCAAAGTCTGCCTCGAAGTCACCGCCGTCGACGGCCCCCGCGTCCACACCCTCGTCATCGAGGGCGGCATGATCTCCGACCACAAGGGCCTCAACCTCCCCGGCGTCGCCGTCTCCGTGCCCGCCCTCTCCAAGAAGGACGAGGACGACCTGCGCTGGGCGCTGCGCACCGGCTTCGACGTCATCGCCCTCTCCTTCGTCCGCAGCGGCGACGACGCCAAGGACGTACAGCGGATCATGGCCGAAGAGGGCCGCCGCCTCCCGGTGATCGCCAAGATCGAAAAACCGCAGGCCGTGGAGAACCTCGACGACATCGTCGCCGCCTTCGACGGACTCATGATCGCCCGCGGCGACCTCGGCGTCGAGATGCCGCTCGAACAGGTGCCGATCGTGCAGAAGCGCGCCATCAAGCTCGCCAAGCGCAACGCCAAACCCGTCATCGTCGCCACCCAGATGCTCGACTCGATGATCGACAACGCCCGCCCCACCCGCGCCGAAGCCTCCGACGTCGCCAACGCCGTCCTCGACGGCACCGACGCCGTCATGCTCTCCGGCGAGACCAGCGTCGGCAAACACCCCGTCGAGACCGTACGCACCATGGCCAAGATCGTCGAAGCGGCCGAGGAGGACATGCTCGCCAAGGGCCTGCCCCCGCTCACCGAACGCAACAAACCCCGCACCCAGGGCGGCGCCGTCGCCCGCGCCGCCGCCGAAATGGGCGACTTCCTCGGCGCCAAGTTCCTCGTCGCCTTCACCCAGTCCGGCGACACCGCCCGCCGCCTCTCCCGCTACCGCTCCCCGATCCCCCTCCTCGCCTTCACCCCCGAACCGGCCACCCGCTCCCAGCTCAGTCTCACCTGGGGCGCCGAGACCTTCCTCGGTCCGCACGTGGACTCCACCGACGCCATGGTCGACCAGGTGGACGAGCTGCTGCTGAAGTACGGCCGCTGCGAGAAGGGCGACACCGTGGTCATCACGGCCGGCTCCCCGCCCGGCGTCTCCGGCTCGACCAACATGGTCCGCGTCCACCACATCGGCGAGGACGACAGCCCGAGGTGACACTCAGTGTTTCGGGCCGACGTGGGTGTCCATGAGGGCGACGGAGGTCTTCTTGGCGACGGAAATGTTGTACGGGCTGCCGTCGCGGGTGCAGTGGGTCCACTCGACGCCCAGCTTGTCGAGGGTGCTCGTATAGAGGTCCCGGATGTCCTCCGACTTGTTGGTGAAGAAGTAACGCGGGTATTCGTACCGCTTGCGCTCACCGGCGACCACGCGTGTCGTCCAGTTGGTGATCCGGCACCCGTCGGAGTGGATGAGGCCGCGGATGAACTCCCAGGGGTGAGCGTCGACGATGGCCTGCTGCCAGGGTTCGAGGACGATGGGCCGCTCGTGCTTCCTGCCGGGGCCGTGCTGGGGGAACAAGCGTGGCCCGTGCCGGGAGTAGCTGGTCACCATCGAGCACCCCTGCTTCTGAACGGCGTAGACACCGACGCCGGGACGCACCTTCGTGATGGCCTCTCGGCACTGCCGTAACAGGTCGGGCCACGCGTCGGCGCATGCGATCCTGAGGTAGTAGCCGGTGCGTGGGTGGGCGCTGATGCAGCCGTCGCCGAGATAGAGGCCAAGCAGGTAGGCGTAGGCGCTGTCGTCAGCCGGTGGTCCGGGGTCTGGTGTTACCGGACCAGGCAGGGGCTCCAAGCGGTGCTGCCACGAGCGGATGGCGGCCCGCGACATGCCGGTTTCCTTGCTGACGGAGTTCAGGCTGCGCCCCTGGGCCAGCAGTGCGAGGGCTCGCTTGCGTGTGCTGATGTCGTACATGTGGACACCATGCGAGAGGGCTTGCGGCGACACGCAGAGAAAAGCGGAGGATCACACGAAGGGAATCCTCCGCTTCGCGCGCTGACCTTGGAATCGAAGGAAAAGTGCCCCGGGTCGGACTCGAACCGACACTGTACGGGTTTTGAATCCGTTGCCTGCTGCCAATTGGGCTACCGGGGCTCGCAGAATCCAAGGTTTCCCCTGACCCTCCGCGCGTCCACCATACCGTAGCTAGGTAGGCTCTTGTCAGCAGTACCAGCCTGCCCTGGACCAAGGAGCCTCAGTGACCGCCCCCGAGTCGCCCCAGCCCGTAGACGTGCCCGACGACGACAAGTCGCACGTGCCTCCGCTGACGACCCGTGTCGTCATCGCCGAGGACGAGGCCCTGATCCGGCTCGATCTGAAAGAGATGCTGGAGGAGGAGGGGTACACCGTCGTCGGCGAGGCCGGGGACGGTGAGCAGGCCGTGGCGCTGGCCCGCGAGCACCGCCCGGATCTGGTGATCATGGACGTGAAGATGCCGAAGCTCGACGGCATCTCCGCGGCGGAGAAGATCGCCGAGGAGTCCATCGCGCCGGTGCTGATGCTGACCGCCTTCTCGCAGCGTGACCTCGTGGAGCGGGCCCGGGACGCCGGTGCGATGGCGTATCTGGTGAAGCCGTTCAGCAAGAGCGATGTCGTTCCGGCCATCGAGATGGCCGTCTCGCGCTTCACGGAGCTGAGGCAGCTGGAGAAGGAGGTCGCGGACCTCACGCAGCGTCTGGAGACCCGGAAGCTGGTGGATCGGGCGAAGTCGATCCTGCAGACGGAGTACGGCCTGACGGAGCCGGCCGCGTTCCGGTGGATCCAGAAGACGTCGATGGACCGCCGTATGTCGATGCAGCAGGTCGCGGAGGCCGTGATCGCTGACAACGAGGAGAAGAAGGCGGCCAAGAACGGCTGAGCGGCGTTCTTCGTACGACGCGGCCCGCACCCCGGTCTCCGGGGTGCGGGCCGCGTCGTCGTGTCCGTACGGTTCAGTCCTCGCCGAGGTAGGCCTTGCGGACGGATTCGTCGTGGAGGAGGTCCTGGCCGGTGCCGGACAGGACGATGTTGCCGACTTCCATGACGTGCCCCTGGTCGGCGAGGGAGAGCGCCGCCTGGGCGTTCTGTTCGACCAGGAGGATGGTGGTGCCCTGTGCCTTGAGTTCGGCGATGGTCGACATGATCTTCTGCATCATGATCGGTGACAGGCCCATGGAGGGCTCGTCGAGCATGAGCAGTTTGGGCTGGGACATCAGGGCGCGCCCCATGGCGAGCATCTGCTGTTCGCCGCCGGAGAGGGTGCCCGCGGCCTGCTTGCGGCGTTCTCCGAGGATGGGGAAGAGGTCGTAGGCGCGCTGGATGTCTTTTTCGATGCCGGGTTTGTCGCTGCGCAGGAAGGCGCCGAGGCGGAGGTTGTCCTCGATGGTCATGCGCGGGAAGATGTGCCGTCCCTCGGGGGAGTGGGCGAGGCCCAGGGAGACCACCTGGTGGGCGGGGACCTTCTTCAGTGACTTGCCGTTGAAGCGGATCTGGCCGCCGACGGGTTTGAGCAGGCCGGAGAGGGTGCGCAGGGTGGTGGTCTTGCCGGCGCCGTTGGTGCCGATGAGGGTGACCACCTGGCCGGCTTCGACCTTGAAGGAGATGCCCTTGACGGCTTCGATCTTGCCGTAGGCGACCCTGAGGTCCTCCACTTCGAGCAGTGCGGTCATCGGTCGTTCTCCTTGCCGGGCGCGGCGTCGTTCGTGTTCTCGGCGTTGCCTTCGGCCGGTTCGGCTGCCGCGGGTGCGTCCTCGGAGCCGGAGCCGGAGCCGGCGTCGGCCTCCGCGGCTTCGACTTCGGCGGCTTCTTCTTCGCCGGGGGCGTTTTCGAAGGGTTCGCCGAGGTAGGCCGCGATGACGCGTTCGTCGCCCTGGACGGTGGCGCTGTCGCCCTCGACGAGTTTCTCGCCCTGGACGAGGACGGCGACGCGGTCGCAGAGGTTGAAGATGAAGCGCATGTCGTGCTCGATGACGAGGACGGCGATGCCCTTGTCGCGGATGGCGAAGACGAGTTCCTCGGTGGCCCGGGTTTCCTGGGGGTTCATGCCGGCGGTGGGCTCGTCGAGGAGCAGCAGGCCGGGTTCGCTGGCGAGGGCGCGGGCGATCTCGAGTTTGCGCTGTTCGCCGTAGGGGAGGTTGCGGGCGAGGTGTTCGGCCTTGCGCTCCAGGCCGACGAACTCCAGGAGTTCCATGGCGCGTTCGCGGGAGGCCTTTTCGGCGCGGTGGAAGCCGGGGCCGCGCAGGAGTGCGGACCACAGGCCTTCTCTGGTGCGGGTGTGGCGGCCGACGAGGACGTTCTCCAGGACCGTCATGTTGGCGAACAGGCGGATGTTCTGGAAGGTCCGGGCGATGCCGGCGGCGGTGACCTTGAAGGACTTGGGCGGCAGGACCTGGCCTTTGTAGCGGACTTCGCCCTCGGTGGGGACGTACAGGCCGGTGAGGCAGTTGAAGAAGGTGGTCTTGCCGGCGCCGTTGGGGCCGATGAGGCCGACGATCTCGCCGGTGTTGACGGTGAGGTCGACGTTCCGTACGGCGGTGAGGCCGCCGAAGCGCATGGTGACGCCGCGGGCGTCGAGGACGGTCTGGCCGGAGGCGGGGGCGCCGGGGGTGGCGTCCTTGGTGGTGGTGTCGGTGGTCATGGTGGTCAGGCCCCTGCCTTGGTGAGGACGGCGGGCGCGTCGGTGTCTTCGTGGAACTCGAGTTGGCGGCGCCGGTTGGGGATGAGGCCCTCCGGCCGGAAGCGCATCAGGAGTACGAGCGCGACGCCGAAGGCGAAGAGCTGGTAGTCGCCCAGGAACTGGAGCTTGGCCGGGATGAGGTAGAGGAGGGCCGCGCCGACCAGGGGTCCGGAGATGGTGCCCATGCCGCCGAGGACGACGGCGGCGAGCAGGAAGGCGGAGTTGGGCGGGACGACGTGGGCGAACTGGTACTGCTCGGGCGTCACGGTGTAGGTGACGTGGGCCTGGACGGAGCCGGCGAGGCCGGCGAGGCAGGCGCCGAGGGCGAAGGCGATGAGCTTGACGCGGAAGCCGTTGATGCCCATGGCGAGTGCGGCGGTCTCGTCCTCGCGGATGGCGATCCAGGCGCGGCCGATGCGGGAGTCGCTGCTGCGCCGGAACACCACGACCACGATGAGGGTGATGAGCAGCATCAGCAGGAAGTAGTTCGCGAAGCGGCCGATGGTGGCGCCGAGGAACTGGTGTTCCTGGCCGAAGTCGAAGCCCAGGATGTCGAGGTTGGGGATGGAGGAGATGCCGTTGGAGCCGTTGGTGACGTCGGGGCCTGAGGTGCCGTCCATGTTGAGGACGGTGATGCGGAAGATCTCACCGAAGCCGAGGGTGACGATGGCGAGGTAGTCGCCGCGCAGGCGCAGGGTGGGGGCGCCGATGAGGACGCCGAAGACCATGGCGACGGCGGCGCCGAGCAGGGCCGAGGCCCAGAAGGGCCATTGGACGTGCAGCGGGGAGGAGGGGGAGCCGGAGACCAGGGCGGCGGTGTAGGCGCCGACGCCGAGGAAGGCGACGTAGCCGAGGTCGAGGAGGCCGGCGAGGCCGACGACGATGTTCAGGCCGAGGGCGACGGTGGCGAAGATGAGGATGTAGACGCCGATGGTCGCGTACTGGTCGTCGGACTGGGTGAGGGGGAAGGCGGCCGCGGCGACGAAGGCGCCGGTCATGGTGATGATGCGGTGCCGTGCGGTGATCGCCGAGAGGCGGGAGACGAGTCCGGCCTTGACGAGGGTGGCGAAGCCGAAGCCGGCGGTGATGAGGAAGCCGATGAACAGCTCGTCGTAGGAGGTGTCGATGCCGTAGGAGAAGACCGCCAGGCCGATGGCCATGGCCGCGGCGATGACGAGGATCTCGGCCCAGGCGGGGAGTTTGCGGCCGGGGCGCGGGGTGTCGGCGGCGAAGGAGGCCTTGAGGACGTTCCACTTCTGCCGGGTGTTGTGCCTGAACAGTTCCCAGCCGGTGTCGTCGGGGTCGGCGGGGTCGGGTTCGGGTCGTTCGAAGGGCAGGGCGAGTGCGCCGACGAGGGCGGCGAGGGTGGCGACGGCGACGACGAAGCCGCCGGGTTCGAGGTTGACCAGTCCGCCGAGTTCGCTGCTGATGGCGATGACGGTGTACCAGGCGGTGGCGAAGGTGCCGAGTGCGGCCATCTTCAGGGCCGCGTCGGGGGTGCCGGGGGTGAGCCAGCCGAGGCCTTTGATGCCGTAGGAGGCGAGGCCGAAGAGGGTGGTGAGGATGCCGCCGATGAGGACGAGGACCTGCAGGCCGCCGGGGTAGCCGTAGACGGTGAGGTCGCCGGGAAAGTCGGTGGTCCAGGTCCAGGACAGGAAGGTGGAGGCGATCGCGAGGGCGCCGCCGCCGGTGGCGAGGGCTCGTCCGAGGGGGGCCGGCAGACCGATGAGGCCGGAGTGGGTGGCCTCGGGTGCGGTCGTGGTCTGCGGGGTCTCGGGGGAGCCGGATGCGGTGGTCTGTGTGGTCATCGCGATCACGCCCTGTCCGCGACGCGCTCGCCGAGCAGGCCCTGTGGCCTGAACAGGAGCACGAGGATGAGGAGTACGAAGGCCCAGACGTCTGCCCAGGACTGGCTGCCGAACTTGTCCATGCCGGGGATGTCCGCGATGTACGCGGTGGAGAGGGCCTCGGCGACGCCGAGGACGAGTCCGCCGAGCATGGCGCCGTAGATGTTGCCGATGCCGCCGAGGACGGCCGCGGTGAAGGCCTTCAGGCCGAGGATGAAGCCCATGCGGAAGTCGATCTGGCCGTATTTCAGGCCGTAGGCGACGCCGCCGACCGCGGCGAACGCGGCGCCGACGGCGAACGCGACGACGATGATGCGGTCGGTGTTGACGCCCATCAGCTTCGCGGTGTCCGGGTCCTGGGCGGTGGCCTGCATGCCGCGGCCGGTGCGGGTGCGCATCACGAAGTAGGCGAGGATCGCCATGCTGATGGGGGCGGCGGCGACCAGGAAGATGTCACCGGTCTGGATGGTGACGTTGCCGATGTTGAAGGGGCCGCCGGGGATGCTGGGGAAGGTGCGGGCGGACTTCGCCTGGGGGTACCAGGCCCAGACGGCCTGCTGCAGCGCCAGGGAGAGGCCGATGGCGGTGATGAGGGGCGCGAGGCGCGGGGCGTTGCGCAGGGGGCGGTAGGCGAACCGTTCCGCTCCGACGGCGACGGTGACGGCGACGAGGATGGCGCCGATCAGCATCAGCGGCAGGGCCACCCACATGGAGGTGCCGTCGGGAAGGATGTACGCGTAGACCGTGAGCGCGCCGAAGGCGCCGGTCATGAAGATCTCGCCGTGGGCGAAGTTGATGAGCTGGACGATGCCGTAGACCATTGTGTAGCCGATGGCGACCAGCCCGTACATGGATCCTAGTAGCAGGCCGTTGACCAGCTGCTGCGGCAGCTCGTTCACCGCATGTCCTCCGGGACGTTCGGGAAGTTCGACGGATGAAGCCGGATGCGAGTCCGCGCGGGGCGCCAGTGGAACAGCGCCCCGCGCGGCTCTCGGCAGGTGCGGGTGTGGGGGTCAGCCGCCGTTGTAGGTGCCGGACTCCACGGCCTTCCAGGCGCCGTTCGTCACGGAGTAGACGGTGAGCTGCTTGTTGGTGGCGTCACCGTACTGGTCGAAGGAGACCTTGCCGGTCACGCCGTCGAAGGAGACGTTCTGCAGGGCGGCGGTGACCTTGGCGCGGGCGTCGGAGGGCAGCTTGCCGCCGTTGTCGTCGACGACCTTCTTCACGGCCTCGATGATCGACCAGGCGGAGTCGTAGGAGTAGCCGCCGTAGGCCGCGTACTCCTCCTTGTAGCCGGCTGCCTTGTAGTTGGCGACGAAGTCCTTGGCGGAGGGGAGGGTCTCGACCGGGGCGCCGACGGAGGTGGCCATGTCGCCGGTGGCGGCGCTGCCGGCGAGCTTGATGAAGTCGTCGGCGTAGATGCCGTCACCGCCGACGAGCGGGATGTTGGCGCCGGCGGACTTGATCTGCTTGCTCAGCGGGCCGGCCTGCGGGTACTCGCCGCCGTAGTAGACGACCTGGGCGCCGGAGTTCTTCACCTTGGTGGCGACCGCGGAGAAGTCCTTGGTGTCCGGGTTGATGTGCTCGGTGCCGACGACCTTGCCGCCGAGCTTCTTGAACTCCGAGGTGAAGGTGGCGGCGAGGCCGGCGCCGTAGGTCTTCTTGTCGTCGATGACGAAGACCTTGGTCTTCTTGGCCTTGTTGTAGACGTACTGCGCGGCGAACGGGCCCTGGATGGCGTCGGTGGTCGCGGTGCGGAAGTACGACTTGTACGGGCGGGCCTTGGTCTTCTGCCAGTCGGCGCCCTGGGTCAGGGCGGGGTTGGTGTTGGCGGGCGAGACCTCGACCAGCTTGGCGTCGTCGAAGACCTTCTGCATCGACTCGGCGACGGAGGAGTTCAGCGGGCCGACGACGCCGAGGACGCTGTTGTCGGAGACGAAGGCGGAGGCGTTCTGCTGGCCCGAGGAGGGCTGCGCCTGGTCGTCCTTGGCCGCGATCTTGAAGGTGACGCCCTTGACGTAGTTCTTCTTGTTGGCCTGGTTGACGGCCAGGTCAACGGAGTTCTTGATGCCCAGGCCGAGCGCGGACAGGTCGCCGGTCAGTGGGGCGTCGACGCCGATGGTGACGGTGGTGCCACCACCCTTGCCGGAGTCGGAGCCCTTGTCGCCGCTGTCGCGCGAGCCGCAGGCGGTGAGGGTGAGTGCTCCCGCTGCCAGCGCGGCGGTGATGGCGATGAGCGAACGTTGACGCACGATCAGTCCTTTCCCCTGGACGACCGCTTCCCCCTGGAAGCGGTCGAGCCGCGCGCCCGACCGAAGTGACAAGCCCAAGAGGCAATTGGGGGGCGCGGTGACTGGCCGTGACTCTAAGCGTGTGTGGGGAACGTGGAGGAGTGTCTGGCCAATGCTGTGACTCTCTTGTTATGACACGACGTAATGCAGAGCGGTACGGCGTGGGAGTTAGGGCGGAATTCCGGCCGATTCGCCCCGTCCGCAATGTGAGAATCCGCAGGACCCACCATGATCAATTCAGGTGTCTCGAGGGTTTTGGTGATGACGTGGTGCTGTTGCCGCAGGCGGCTTTCAGTGCCCGGGAGAGATGCCGGGCGTAGCGCGTGCCGAGGATGTAGCTGTGAATCTGTATTGCGCGCGTATTACGCAGAGTTACGTCCAGAAAAGGAAGCCCGGCGTCCATGGGCAGATTTCCGCATCGGGTCACGTGCATGGTGATGGTGATCCTGCGGTCCGAACCTGCCCTTGTCCGGAACGGCGCCGGCGGGTCCGTCACCAGCGAGAGTCCCGCGTACGGCTGGGTCACCCGGGTCACGGTGACCGGTGGCCCGGACTCGACGCTCACCAGCACCGCGAAGCTGAAGCTGCGGGGCGGGGCGCCGGCCGGGGTGGGACGGCCGCTGGCGTACTCCACCTCGACCACCTGGGCGGGGTACGGCGCCGGGGGTGGTGGCTGCTGCCGGGGGCGGGCGGCGTAGAGGTAACCGCCGCCGGCCAGGAGGGCGGCCACCGCGGCGAACGCCAGCGTGGCGCGCCGATGTCGGGCGTAACGGGTCGCCAGGAACAAGCGAACGCGCGCCGCGCGGTCGGCAGTTGGGGACGTGGGGTGCCGCAGGTCCCACGCGTGCGTGCCCTCGCCCGGCTCCAGGGGGCCGATGCCGCTCATTGCCAGGGGCCTCCACTCGGGGTTCCGTGCCGATACCGCTCGACGCAGGCCGCGTGCGCCTGACGGTCGATCAATTTCTTCGCGGCAGCGGTGCCTTGACGCCGTTTCGCGACCCGCGCGGCGTCGACGACCTCGCGCAGGATCGCGTACTGCCCGTTGGACAGGCCCATCGACTGGTAGTCGCCGTAGGTGCCACTGTCGAGCACTTCACGGGCCCAGTGCGCGACGAGGCGGGTGCAGAGGGTGGCGGGGGAGGTGGGGGAGGTGCGAGTGGGGGTATCGGAGGTCGGCGAGTTGGGGGAGTCGGTGGCCGTGGAGACGGTGCCGGGGTCGAGCGCGGCGGGCCGGTCGCAGGCCGTCGTACAGAGCAGTGCCGGCAGCGCCAGCCCGAGCACCAGGAGCCTCGCCCCCGGCCGGGGGTTCCCTCGCCGTCCCATGAGCAGAAGCTAAGGGGAGGGACGGCGGAGGGCAACGGGCCGGTGCGGGCGGGCCGGGGCGGCGGGAGCAGTGGGCCGGTGTACGAGCGGGCCGGGGCGGTCAGGCGCCGGCGGGCGGGATCACGGCCGCGTCGGTGGGGCGGGCGTCGCGCAGGAGACAGGTCAGCCGGGCGGTGCACACGCGGCGGCCCTCCTCGTCGCTGATCACGATCTCGTACGTCGCCGTCGACCGGCCCCGGTGCACCGGCGTGGCCACGCCCGTCACCAGGCCGGAGCGGACCCCGCGGTGGTGCGTGCAGTTCAGGTCGACGCCGACCGCGATCTTCGAGCTGCCGCCGTGCAGCATGGAGCCGACCGAGCCCAGGGTCTCCGCCAGCACCGCGGAGGCGCCGCCGTGCAGCAGGCCGTACGGCTGGGTGTTGCCCTCCACCGGCATGGTCCCGACCACCTTCTCCGCCGAGGCCTCCAGGATCTGCACACCCATCCGCGTGCCGAGGTGCCCGGCCGAGAACAGGGCGGGCAGGTCGACACCGAGCGCCGCGTACTCGTCGACGACCTCCTGCGGGAACTGAACTCGCTGCTGCTCACCCATGGGCCCGGCTCCGTTCTTCGTACGGCTGTCTGCTCGCTGAGCAAACGCTCAGTCGGTCGCCGATTGTTCCAGACGGCCGCCCGCGGTGGCGGTGTGATCTTCGAGACGTACGACCACGGACTTGCTGGCCGGTGTGTTGCTGGTGTCGGCGGTGGCGTCGAGCGGGACCAGGACGTTCGTCTCGGGGTAGTACGCCGCCGCGCAGCCCCGGGTCGTCGGGTAGTGCACGACCCGGAAACCCGGCGCCCGCCGCTCCACGCCGTCCTGCCACTCGCTGACCAGGTCGACGTACGCCCCCTCGGCGAACCCGAGCGCCCGCGCGTCCTCGGGGTGCACCAGCACCACCCGGCGGCCGCCCGTGATCCCCCGGTAGCGGTCGTCCAGGCCGTAGATCGTGGTGTTGTACTGGTCGTGCGAGCGCAGGGTCTGCAACAGCAGCCGGCCCTCGGGCAGTTGGGGATACTCCACCGGCGCCGCCGTGAAGTTCGCCTTGCCCGTGGCGGTCGGGAAGCGGCGCTCGTCGCGCGGCGCGTGCGGCAGCGCGAAGCCGCCCGGCCGGGCCACGCGCGCGTTGAAGTCGTCGAAACCGGGGACCACGCGCGCGATGCGGTCACGGATCGTCGCGTAGTCCTTCTCGAACTCCTCCCACGGCACGACGCTGCGCTCGCCGAGCACGCGGCGCGCGAGACCGCAGATGATGGCCGGCTCGGACCTCAGATGCGCGCTCGCGGGCGCGAGCCGCCCGCGCGAGGCGTGCACCATGCCCATCGAGTCCTCCACGGTCACGAACTGCTCACCACCGGCCTGCACGTCCCGCTCGGTGCGTCCCAGCGTGGGCAGGATCAGCGCACGCGCGCCCGTGACGGCGTGTGAGCGGTTGAGCTTGGTCGACACGTGCACGGTCAGCCGCGCGCGCCGCATCGCGGCCTCGGTGACCTCGGTGTCGGGGGAGGCCGAGACGAAGTTGCCGCCCATGGCGAAGAACACCTTCGCCTCGCCGTCGCGCAGTGCGCGAATGGCCCGTACGACGTCGAAGCCGTGCTCGCGCGGCGGCGCGAACCCGAACTCCTTCTCCAGCGCGTCCAGGAAGGCGGGAGCGGGCCGCTCGAAGATGCCCATCGTGCGGTCGCCCTGGACGTTGCTGTGCCCGCGCACCGGGCACACGCCCGCGCCCGGCCGGCCGATGTTGCCGCGCAGCAGAAGGAAGTTGACCACCTCGCGGATGGTCGGCACGGCGTGCTTGTGCTGGGTGAGGCCCATCGCCCAGCAGACGATGGTCCGCTTGGAGGCGAGCGCCATGGCGAGAGCCTGCTGGATCTCCGCGCGCGTGAGGCCGGTGGCCCGGAGCGTCTCGTCCCAGTCGGCGGCACGCGCGACCTCGGCGAACTCCTCGAACCCGTGGGTGTGCTCGCGGACGAACTCCTCGTCGACCGCGCCCTCGGTCTCGAGGATCAGCTTGTTGAGCAGGCGGAAGAGGGCCTGGTCGCCGCCGATGCGGATCTGCAGGAACAGATCGGTGAGGGCGGCGCCCTTCAGCAGGCCCTGCGGGGTCTGCGGGTTCTTGAACCGCTCCAGGCCCGCCTCGGGCAGCGGATTGACGCTGATGATCTTCGCGCCGTTCGCCTTCGCCTTCTCCAGCGCGGAGAGCATGCGCGGGTGGTTCGTCCCCGGGTTCTGCCCGGCGACGATGATCAGGTCGGCCTGGTACAGGTCCTCCAGCAGGACGCTGCCCTTGCCGATGCCGATGGTCTGGCTGAGCGCCGACCCGGACGACTCGTGGCACATGTTGGAGCAGTCCGGCAGGTTGTTCGTGCCCAGCTCGCGCGCGAACAGCTGGTACAGGAACGCGGCCTCGTTGCTGGTGCGGCCAGAGGTGTAGAAGACGGCCTCGTCGGGGGAGGCGAGGGCGGCGATCTCCTCGGCGACGATGTCGAAGGCACGGTCCCAGCCGACCGGCTCGTAGTGGGTGCCGCCCTCGGGCAGATACATGGGGTGGGTGAGCCGTCCCTGCTGCCCCAGCCAGTACCCGCTCCTGGTCGCCAGGTCGGCGACGGAGTGCGCGGCGAAGAACTCCGGGGTGACCCGGCGCAGGGTGGCCTCCTCGGCGACGGCCTTCGCGCCGTTCTCGCAGAACTCCGCCTTGTGCCGGTGGTCCGGCTCCGGCCAGGCGCAGCCCGGGCAGTCGAACCCGTCCTTCTGGTTCACCCGCAGCAGTGTCAGCGCCGTGCGCCGCACGCCCATCTGCTGCTGGGCGATGCGCAGCGTGTGCCCGATCGCGGGCAGCCCCGCCGCCGCGTGCTTCGGCTCCACGACCTGCGGCGCGTCCTGAACCGGATCACCCTTGGGCGGCTTCGTCGCCATCGCACGCTCCCCTTCGACTGCGTGTGACAAGTACGACGCCGATCCTGCCACGCCCCACCGACAACACCCCCGCCCCCTTCTCCGACGCCCTCTCTTCGGGCGGCCGGTGCGCCCCGCCTCCACGGCCTTCAGCGTCGGCCAGTCGCCTTCGCCGGTGATCGTCTGCGCTGACCGACCGTCCGCCTCCGCCGGCCTCCTGCTTCCGGTGGCCGCCTTCGACGTCTGGCTCCGTCCGCCTGCTCTTTCCTTCGGCCGCCGTCCCCGCCGCTCCCCTCTACCGGTGGCCTTCTTCGCGGGCCGTCTTCCTCCGCCCACTGTCTCGTCCCCCTGCCATCTTCGGTCGACCGCTCTTCTCTGCCGCTCGCCCTCTTGCGGGCGTCTTCCGCCGTGGGCTTTTGCCCGTCGCGTCGGCGATCAGCCAGGCCGGCGGCTGTCCGGCGGTGGCGGAGCCGGTGTCACCGCTCCGCGACGGCGCCGACACATCCGGCAACCGGCGGGGCAGCCCCCGGCGCCCGCCCGAGACGGGCCGGTCCGGGTTGTCAGTGGCTCGTGGCAGGATCGAGGGCGTGGCAGAGACAGCATCGAAGCAGACCGACAAGACCCCCGGCGGCACCCGTCCCCGGCTGATGCTCATGGACGGGCACTCGCTGGCCTACCGCGCGTTCTTCGCGCTGCCCGCGGAGAACTTCACGACCGCGACCGGCCAGCCGACGAACGCGATCTACGGTTTCGCGTCGATGCTGGCCAACACCCTGCGTGACGAGGAGCCGACGCACTTCGCGGTGGCCTTCGACGTCTCGCGCAAGACCTGGCGCTCGGAGAAGTTCACCGAGTACAAGGCGAACCGCTCCAAGACCCCCGACGAGTTCAAGGGCCAGGTCGAGCTGATCGGCGAGCTGCTCGACGCGATGAACGCCCCCCGCTTCGCCGTGGACGGGTACGAGGCGGACGACGTCATCGCCACCCTCGCCACCCAGGCCGAGGCCGAGGGCTTCGAGGTGCTCATCGTCACCGGCGACCGCGACTCCTTCCAGCTGGTCACCGACAACATCACGGTGCTCTACCCGACGAAGGGCGTCTCGGAGCTGACCCGGTTCACCCCGGAGAAGGTTTTCGAGAAGTACGGCTTGACGCCCGCCCAGTACCCGGACTTCGCGGCACTGCGCGGCGACCCGTCGGACAACCTCCCCGGCATCCCCGGCGTCGGCGAGAAGACCGCGGCGAAGTGGATCAACCAGTTCGGCTCGTTCGCGGACCTGGTGGAGCGCGTCGACGAGGTCAAGGGCAAGGCCGGGCAGAACCTCCGCGATCACCTGGAGTCCGTCAAGCTCAACCGCGTCCTCACCGAGCTGGAGCGCCAGGTCGAGCTGCCGAAGCCGGTCACCGACCTGCAGCGGACCGCGTACGACCGCAAGGCCGTCGCGATGATCCTGGACACCCTGGAGATCCGCAACCCGTCCCTGCGCGAGCGCCTCTTCGCCGTCGACCCGGGCTCGGTGGAGGCCGAGGCCACGCCGATCGCCACCGACGGCGTGGAGCTGGACGGCACGATCCTGCGCACCGGCGAGCTGGCCGGCTGGCTCGCCGAGCACGGCGCCGAGACGCTGGGCGTGGCCACCGTCGACGCCTGGGCGCTGGGCGCCGGCTCGGTCGCCGAGGTCGCCCTTGCCGCGGCCGGGGGAGCGGCCGCCTGGTTCGACCCGGCCGAGCTGGACGAGGCCGACGAGAACGCGTTCGCGGCCTGGCTGGCCGACCCCGCCCGCCCCAAGGTGTTCCACAACGCCAAGGGCGCGATGCGTGTCTTCGCCGAGCACGGCTGGTCCGTCGAGGGCGTGACCATGGACACCGCGCTCGCCGCCTACCTGGTCAAGCCGGGCCGCCGCTCCTTCGACCTGGACGCGCTGTCCCTGGAGTACCTCCACCGCGAGCTGGCGCCCGCCGCCGCTGCCGACGGCCAGCTGGCCTTCGGCGCCGACGAGGCCGCCGAGGCGGAGGCCCTGATGATCCAGGCCCGCGCAGTCCTCGACCTGGGCACGGCCTTCGAGGCCCGCCTGGCGGAGGTCGGCGCCGCCGACCTGCTCCGGGACATGGAGCTGCCCACCTCCGCCCTGCTCGCCCGCATGGAGCGCCACGGCATCGCGGCCGACCGCGCGCACCTGGAGGCGATGGAGCAGATGTTCGCGGGCGCCGTGCAGCAGGCCGTGAAGGAGGCGCACGCGGCCGCCGGCCACGAGTTCAACCTGGGCTCGCCCAAGCAGCTCCAGGAGGTCCTCTTCGGCGAGCTGGCCCTGCCGAAGACCAAGAAGACCAAGACCGGCTACACCACCGACGCCGACGCCCTGGCCTGGCTCGCCACCCAGACGGACAACGAACTTCCGGTGATCATGCTCCGCCACCGCGAGCAGGCGAAGCTGAGGGTGACGGTCGAGGGCCTGATCAAGACCATCGCGGGCGACGGCCGTATCCATACGACGTTCAACCAGACGGTGGCCGCGACCGGGCGCCTGTCCTCCACGGACCCGAACCTGCAGAACATCCCGGTCCGCACGGACGAGGGCCGGGCGATCCGCCGCGGCTTCGTGGTCGGCGACGGCTTCGAGTCCCTGATGACCGCCGACTACAGCCAGATCGAGCTGCGGGTGATGGCCCACCTCTCCGAGGACGAGGGCCTGATCCGGGCGTTCACCTCCGGCGAGGACCTGCACACCACGGCCGCGTCCCAGGTGTTCGGCGTCGAGCCGGCCGCGGTGGACGCGGAGATGCGCCGCAAGATCAAGGCGATGTCGTACGGCCTGGCCTACGGCCTGTCCGCCTTCGGCCTCTCCCAGCAGCTGAACATCGAGGCGGCGGAGGCCCGCGCCCTGATGGACGCGTACTTCGAGCGCTTCGGCGGCGTCCGCGACTACCTCCGCCGCGCGGTCGACGAGGCCCGGGCGACGGGCTACACCGCGACCCTCTTCGGCCGCCGCCGATACCTGCCGGACCTCAACAGCGACAACCGCCAGCGCCGCGAGGCCGCCGAGCGCATGGCTCTCAACGCGCCCATCCAGGGCACGGCGGCGGACATCGTGAAGATCGCCATGCTCAAGGTGGACAGCGCGCTGCGGGCGGCGGACCTGAAGTCCCGCATGCTCCTCCAGGTCCACGACGAAATCGTCCTGGAGATCGCCCCCGGGGAGCGCGCGGCCGCCGAGCAGATCGTCCGCCAGGAGATGTCCAAGGCCGTCCAGCTCCGAGCCCCCCTGGACGTCTCGGTCGGCGTGGGCCCGGACTGGGAATCAGCAGCGCACTAGCCCACGGGGCTCAACCGGAGGGGGCACCGCAGCCGACCAGTGCTGCAGCGCCCCCTCCGCCGCTCCGGCCTTCCCCAGTCCCGACCAGGGACGCCACCCCGGCACAGAGAATCCCGCCACACCGGCGCCCAGCCCCCACGGCGCATCCCGGCGGTGCCAGCCCCACCGAACCCGCGAGACCCACCCCACCCCACCCCCACAGCACAAAACCCGGCACCCGCCGTCAGCAAGTCGGCCGAACCCCGCAGGGACCGTCACTCACGTGGCCCCCGCCAAAACGCCCCTCCACCCCGCGCCGCGCAAAACTGCGGGCATGGGTATACGCATGCTTCACCGCCGGACGCCCGAGGCAGACATTCGGGCCTGGGCGGACACCGCCTCGGCGCAGGCCATGCTCGCCTCGCCGGTCCCGGCCCTCGCGGCCGACGCAAGCACCGCCCGCATCCCCGCCGACCTGACCGCGACCGTCCGCAGGGCAGCCGCCGGTCTCCGGCACACACTCACCGGCCTGACCGCGCACGCGGACCACGCCCCCGACTGGCGCCAGTGGGCCGACCTCGCCCGCGGCTACCTCGCCCTCGCGCTCGCCGCGCTCCCGAGGCCGCGTCCCCGGCACACCCTCACGGTGTTCGTGGCGTCCCTCACCGAGCGGCCGGCCGCCCCCGCCCCGCACCGACCACCCCACCAGGAGCACCGGGACCAACGGGACCACCGAGATCAGCGGGACCGCCCGGACCCCGGCGCCGACCCCACGCCCTGACCCCGCCGGCGTACAGCACCAGCCCCAGGACCAGCCCCGCGCCCGCCCCGAAGCACACGGTGGGCACCAGTTCCCACGGCCGCTCCGGCGCCCCCATGAGCGCCCACCAGCGCGCCGCCCGCTGCACCGCCCCGGCCGCCGCACAGCAGCCGATCACCGCGCCGGCCCACCACCGGTCCCGCGCGGACAGCACCGGCACCCCCACCGGTTCCCCGTCCGCCGCACGCCGTAGCGCACGCGCGGCGAACGCCGCGATCACCACCGCGCCCGCCACGGACGAGCCGTACTGCAGCCAGATGGACAGAGGGGTGCCCGCCACCCGGTCCCGCCCGATGGCCGGAATCAGCCGCGTCCCCCACCGCCCCTGATGGGTGAAGGCGTCCCACACCACATGGGTCAGCGCGCCCAGCACCGCGGAGACGTACCACCGCAGCACCGTGGCGGCGTCCGCACGCGCGCGTGGCGCACCGCAGCGCAGCAGCACGGCCGGCCGCCCCTGCCGGCCCCGGGGCAGCAGCGCGAGCAGCGGCTCGCGGACCAGCAGCCACAGACCGACCAGCGCCCAGGAGATGAGCACGTCGACCGTGCAGACCCCGCCGAACGCGTGCGTGACCGCGCCGAATTGCATGCCGCCCGGCAGGACATTCGCCGCATAGAACGGCATGTCGGGCGCGAAGGACCCCGCGACCAGCACCGCCGGCACCAGCGGGCCGCGTCCGGTCCCGTCCCGGCGAACCGCGGGCAGGACGGCCGCCGCATGGCTGAGAGTGAACGGCAACAGGTCCCCCAGGAGCGGTCGTAGCCGTGGTGCGCGCACCGGTGATCAGGCCGGTCCAGTATGCGGGACACCCCGCCCGGGCCCGTGCGCGGCAACGCGAGTTGGCCATCCGGTGAAATCGGGGCTCGAACGGGTCCCGATGCACAGCAAGTTGTCGTAGGGTCACCTGCGGTGCCGTGCCGGGCGCACGGCCGGAACACACGTCACAGCACGGAAAGGGCGTCACAGGGGCAACCAGAACACCGGGTCAACCGTCACACCACAGCGAGGCAGACAGACGGAGACGGACGCACGGCGTCCACGGGAGGGTTCACTCGATGGCGGCGCATTTCGGAAGGCGGCTGCGCAAGGGGGCGGCGACCACCGCCGTGGCCGCGGCAGCGGTCGCGGCTCTGTCGGCGTCCCAGGCTCCGGGAACACCCGGCGAGGACCACGGGAAACAGACGACGGCCGGCGCCGCCGCCCCCGTGCCCGACACGGCCTCCGACGGCAACGCCACCGGCAACTCGCCGTACTACACGGACCTGCCGCCGCTCAACAGCCCCGACCCCAGGCCCTCGCCGAGCGCCACCGGCACCCCCGTCGCCCAGGGCGACGCCGAGGCCGGCATACCGGCGACGGTCCTCGACGCCTACAAGAAGGCCGAGGCCGAACTGCGTTCCGCGAAGCCCGGCTGCAACCTGCCCTGGCAACTGCTCGCCGCGATCGGCAAGGTCGAGTCCGGCCAGGCCGAGGGCGGCCGGGTCGACGCGGACGGCACCACGATCGGCAGGATCCTGGGCCCGTCCCTCGACGGCAACGGCTTCGCGCTCATCAAGGACACCGACCACGGCGCCTACGACGGCAACACCCGGTACGACCAGGCCGTCGGCCCCATGCAGTTCATCCCCTCGACCTGGGCGTGGGCCGGCCGCGACGGCAACGGCGACGGCAAGAAGGACCCCAACAACGTCTACGACGCCGCCCTCGCCGCGGGCCACTACCTGTGCCGCAACGGCTGGGACCTCTCCCGCGAGGGCGACCTGCACAGCGCGATCCTCAGCTACAACAACTCGCAGGACTACCTGAACACCGTCCTGTCGTGGCTGGAGTACTACCGCAAGGGCACGCACTCCGTGCCCGACGGCACCGGCAGCGTGCCCACCCACCGCAGCGACGGCGGCTCCCCGCACGCCAACTCCCCGAAGCACACCAAGGCGCCGAAGACCAAGCCCGACCCGAAGCCGGACCCCAAGCCCAGCACCCCCGGCGGCGGGAGCGGCAGCCCCAGCCCGACCCCGCCGAAGACGCCCGCCCCGCCGACGACCCCGCCGACCAACACCGACACCGTGGACCACCTGGCGGACGCGGACACGGCCAAGCTCACCGCGATGGCCGGCCACGACTTCGACCAGCGGATCGGCACCCGCGCCGTGACCAAGTCCGGCAAGCCCGTCGCCAAGGTCAGGATCCGCTTCACCGTCTCCGGGGACACCGACGCCACCTTCACCGGCGGCGAGACCGTGGCCACGGTCGCCACCGACGCCCAGGGCGTCGCCCTCGCGCCGGCGCTCCAGGCGGGCGAGAAGACCGGCGACTTCAAGGTCACCGCCACCGTGGTGGGCCGCTCGGTCAAGGCCCTCGGCTACACGGCCACCGTCACCCCGCGCGCCGCCGACACCCTGACCCGCACCAGCGACACGCCGCTGACCTGCACCCCGGGCGGCGAGTTCGCCGACCAGGTCCAGGTGAAGGCGACGTACAAGGGCGCCGCCGCGGACAAGGTCGCGGCCACCGCCACCCTGATCAAGTCCGACACGGACGCGACCGAGAACGACAAGGGCCCCTACTTCAAGGACGCCGACGGCAAGCCCGTACGCACGCTCAGCGGACTCCAGACGGACGCCGAGGGCCTGCTGACCCTGCCCAAGCTGTACGCGGACGACACCACCGGCACCTTCCTGCTCCGCATCACCACCATCGGCGGCGCGACGCTCACCGTCGAACTGAAGGTGGCCGCCGCGGACTCCACGGCGACCCCGTCCCCGTCCCCCAGCCCGTCCGCCTCCTGACCCCACGCGAACCGACCGGGTGTCCTCCACCGCACCCACCCTGAACCGGTCAGCGCCTGAGTCGCGCGTTCGTGTGCCGGGTGGGCTCGGCGGTGGTCGGGTCCTCGGGCCACGGATGCTTCGGGTACCGGCCCCGCAGTTCGGCCCGTACGCCCTGATAGCCGTCCTTCCAGAAGGAGGCGAGGTCGGCCGTGACGGCGGCGGGCCGCCCGGCGGGGGAGAGCAGATGCACGAGCAGCGGTACGCCGGCCACCGTCGGCGTCCGGTGCAGCCCGAACATCTCCTGCAACTTGACGGCCAGCACCGGCCGCTGGGCGTCCCCGTAGTCGATCCGGATGCTGGACCCGCTCGGTACGGTGATCCGCTCGGGCGCCAGCTCGTCCAGCCGTGCCGCGTCCCCGCTCGCCCAGGGCAGCAGCCGCGCGAGCGCCTGCCCGGCGTCGATCCGCCCGAGATCGGCCCGCCGCCGGCACCTGCTCAGCTCCGGCTCCAGCCACTCGTCCACGCGCGCGTGCAGCGCGTCGTCGGACACGTCGGGCCACGGCTCGCCGAGGTGGGCGTGCAGGAACGCGAGCCGCTGCCGCAGCGCCTGCGCCTCCGCCGGCCGGCGCAGCAGCCCGAGCCCTTCCTGCCGCAACCCGTCCAGCAGGGCCGCGCGTACGAGCGCCGGGTCGGCGTCCCTCAGCGGCTGTACGGCGAGCTCGATGGCGCCGAGCCGTTCGACGTGCCGGGCGACGACGTCCCCGTCGGCCCAGTGCACCTCGTCCCGCTCCTCCAGCAGCGCCCCGGCGGCGCCGACCGCCAGGCCCTCCTCCACGGCGGCTCCGAGCAGCACGCGCGCGTGCCCCTTTCCGACGGGCCGGTCGGCAACGGCGACGACGATCCAGGGCGCACCCCGCAACGCCGACCCGTCCCCGAGCTCGGCCCGGGTACCGGAGGCCATGAGGTACGACCCACCGTCGAGCCTGGCAACACGCTCGGGAAAGGCAAGACCGGCAACAAGCCCGGCAAGCCGCTCCTCCCCGGCACCGGCCCCCACCGGACTTGCAGCGGCCGAGGACCCAGCCGATGGCCCCACCCCGCCGTCCACCCGCACCGGACGCCCAGGCCCTTCGGGCGGGACGCTTGGTCCGGTTCGGCCGGAGGCATCCGCTGCGGCGCCTGGTCCGGTCTGTTCGGCGGCTTGTGTTCTACGGTGACCGGTGGGCGGGTGAGAAAACTCCCCCGAGACGGCCCGCAGCCGCCGCACCTCCGCAGCCCACCGCCCCGCGTAGGCGTCACCCCCACGCCGGGCCCGCCGCAAGGCACCGGCGAGGTCATCCCCGTAGTCCCGGGGCACTTCTTCGGACAGCAGGGCGACGACCTCGGCCCCCGCACCGGAGGTGTCCAGCAGCGCCCGCCCCAGCCGGGGGTGCACACCGAGCCGAGCCAGCCGCACACCGGTGTCCGTGGCGCGGCCGGCACAGTCCACCGCCCCCACCGCCACCAAAGCGGAGCGCGCCGCCGCCATCGCCCCGCCCGGCGGGGGATCGAGCAGCGCCAGCCCGGAGGCGTCCGGATCGCCCCAGCAGGCCGCCTGCAGGGCGAACGCGGTGAGGTCGGCCACCTTGATCTCCGGCGCCGGAAAGGCCGGCAGGCGGGCGTCCTCGGCCTGCGTCCAGCACCGGTACACACAACCCGGCGCCTCCCGTCCGGCCCGCCCCGCCCGCTGCCGCCCGGCCGCCCGCGACGCCCGTACCGTCGTCAGCCCGCTCAGCCCCCGCGCGTGGTCCACCCGTGGCTCCCGGGCCAGCCCGGAGTCCACCACGACGCGCACCCCGGGCACGGTCAGCGAGGACTCGGCCACCGAGGTCGCCAGCACCACCCGGCGCCGCGTCCCGGGCACCAGCACCGCGTCCTGCACGGCGGCCGGCGCCCGCCCGTGCACCTGGAGCACATCGACGCCGTCCAGCGCGCCGAGCTGCCCCGCGACGCGCGCGATCTCTCCCACCCCGGGCAGGAAGCACAGCACGTCCCCGTCCCGCTCGGCCAGCGCCCGCCGCACCACCGACGCCACGTGCGCCAGCAGCGCCGGATCGACGCGCATCCCGTGCGGCGGCCGTACCGGACGCGCCGGAGGCGCCCACACCACCTCCACCGGATGCGCGACACCCTGCGCCTCGACCACCGGCGCCCCGCCCAGCAGCCGCGCCCAGCCCTCGGCGTCCGTCGTCGCCGACGCGGCGAGCAGCCGCAGCTCCGGCCGCAGGGTCTGCCGTACGTCCCACAGGAACGCGGCCGCCGTGTCGGCGTCCAGGTGCCGCTCGTGGCACTCGTCGAGGACGACGGCGTCGACGCCGGGCAGTTCCGGGTCCCGTTGCAGCCGCTGCAGCAGCACACCGGTGGTCACGACCTCCACGCGCGTGTGCCGCCCCACGACCCGCTCGCCGCGCACCGTGAAGCCGACACTGCCGCCCGGCTTCTCGCCCAGCAGCCACGCCATCCGCCGGGCGGCCGCCCGTGCCGCGATCCGGCGCGGCTCGGCCACCACCACCCGCCGCGCGGGCCCGCCCCCGGTCAGCCCCGCCAGCACCAGCGGCACCAGCGTGGTCTTGCCGGTGCCGGGCGGCGCCACCAGCACGGCGGTGCCGCTGTCGTCCAGGGCGTCGGTGAGGGCGGGCAGGGCGGAGCGCACGGGCAGCGCGTCCAGGGCGTCGTAACGGATCACGCCCCCAGTGTCGTACGACGGCGGAAGGGACCTCGCACGTGCGTGCACGTGTGTACGCACGCGCGTGCGACGGCGGAACCTGCCCTCACGCGCGCGTGCACGTATGCACGCGCGCATGTAAGAACGGGCCTCAGTCGCGCTCGCACACGAAGATCGCCGTCCCCGGGATCAGACTGCCCCGCAGCGGGGACCAGCCGCCCCACTCCGCGGTGTTCCAGGCCGGCCACTCCGGTTCCACCAGATCCAGCAGATGGAAGCCGGACGCCACGATGTCCCGGACGCGGTCGCCCAGCGTCCTGTGGTGCTCGACGTAGACCGCGTGGCCCTGCTCGTCCTGCTCCACATAGGGCGTGCGGTCGAAGTAGGAGGCGGAGACCGACAGGCCTTCGGGGCCCGGCTCGTCCGGGAACGCCCAGCGGATCGGATGCGTCACCGAGAACACGAACCGGCCGCCCGGCCGCAGCACCCGGCGCACCTCGCGCAGCACCAGCCGCGGATCGGAGACGAAGGGCAGCGCCCCGTACGCCGAGCAGGCCAGGTCGAAGGAGCCGTCGGCGAAGGGCAGCGCGCAGGCGTCCGCACAGACGAGCGGAAACGATCCGCCGATCCGCAGGGCGTGCTGGAGCTGGCGGTGCGAGAGGTCCAGCGCCACCGGGCGGGCCCCCTGGGCGGCCAGCCAGCGCGCGCACTGCGCCGCGCCCGCGCCGATCTCCAGGACCTCCTTGCCCTTCAGCTCCTCCGGCGGGCCGAGCAGCTCCGCCTCCACCTCGTCCAGGCCCTCCGGGCCCCACACGAAGCGGTCGTCGCCGAGGAACGTGCCGTGCTCGACCTGGTACTCGTCCGCGTTGCGGTCCCACCAGCCCCGGTTGGCCCGTGCGCTCTCCGCGACGCCGGCGTCACGGCGTGTCGCCTCCGGTTCGAAGGTCTCGGCTCCTTCGGGCTCGTACGCTTCCGGCTCTTGGATGATCGGCTCCCTCGTCGTACTCTTCCGTCCAACCCGCCGGGGGTCCGTCACGGAGGCGGTCCCAGGGGCCTGTCTGGCCTCCAGGGACGTTTCTTCTGCCGGTTATGGGGTGATCTGCCCCGGGTGTGCGCCTTCGCGCATTGACCCTGTCCGGCTGCCCCCGTATGCTACAAGTTGCGCTGCGGGCCTGCGCACCTCAGACGTAGCAGGCTGCGCTCGCATCTGTTGTATGTCCCCTCGGTTGTCGAGGCGCCACCGGGCACCCGGTGTCCACAAGGTGGCGCTTCCTTGGCTGTCCGGCTTCTGCAGAGCGAAACGGGCTCCCGGCGTAAGCAGTACCTACGACTTCAATGTCCGTACCGGAGCCCTTTCCCACATGACGAGCAGCACCGAGACCACCGCCACCACCCCGCAGGTAGCGGTCAACGACATCGGTAACGAGGAAGCCTTCCTCGCAGCGATCGACGAGACGATCAAGTACTTCAACGACGGCGACATCGTCGACGGCGTCATCGTGAAGGTCGACCGGGACGAGGTCCTGCTCGACATCGGTTACAAGACCGAAGGTGTCATCCCGAGCCGCGAGCTCTCGATCAAGCACGACGTCGACCCGAACGAGGTCGTCGCCGTCGGTGACGAGATCGAGGCCCTGGTCCTCCAGAAGGAGGACAAGGAAGGCCGCCTGATCCTCTCGAAGAAGCGCGCCCAGTACGAGCGTGCCTGGGGCACCATCGAGAAGATCAAGGAAGAGGACGGCATCGTCACCGGTACCGTCATCGAGGTCGTCAAGGGTGGTCTCATCCTCGACATCGGCCTCCGCGGCTTCCTCCCGGCCTCCCTGGTCGAGATGCGCCGCGTCCGCGACCTCCAGCCGTACGTCGGCAAGGAGCTCGAGGCGAAGATCATCGAGCTGGACAAGAACCGCAACAACGTGGTCCTGTCCCGCCGCGCCTGGCTCGAGCAGACCCAGTCCGAGGTCCGCCAGACGTTCCTCACGACCCTGCAGAAGGGTCAGGTCCGCTCCGGTGTGGTCTCCTCGATCGTCAACTTCGGTGCCTTCGTGGACCTGGGTGGCGTCGACGGCCTGGTCCACGTCTCCGAGCTGTCCTGGAAGCACATCGACCACCCCTCCGAGGTCGTCGAGGTCGGCCAGGAGGTCACCGTCGAGGTGCTCGACGTCGACATGGACCGCGAGCGCGTCTCCCTGTCGCTGAAGGCGACCCAGGAAGACCCGTGGCAGCAGTTCGCCCGCACCCACCAGATCGGCCAGGTCGTGCCGGGCAAGGTCACGAAGCTGGTGCCGTTCGGTGCGTTCGTCCGCGTGGACGAGGGCATCGAGGGTCTGGTCCACATCTCCGAGCTGGCCGAGCGCCACGTGGAGATCCCGGAGCAGGTCGTCCAGGTCAACGACGAGATCTTCGTCAAGGTCATCGACATCGACCTCGAGCGCCGCCGCATCAGCCTCTCGCTGAAGCAGGCCAACGAGTCCTTCGGTGCCGACCCGTCCGCGGTCGAGTTCGACCCGACCCTGTACGGCATGGCCGCGTCCTACGACGACCAGGGCAACTACATCTACCCCGAGGGCTTCGACCCGGAGACCAACGACTGGCTGCCGGGCTACGAGAAGCAGCGCGAGGAGTGGGAGCGCCAGTACGCCGAGGCGCAGGCCCGCTTCGAGCAGCACCAGCAGCAGGTCATCAAGTCCCGCGAGGCCGACGCCGCTGCCGCCGCCGAGGGCGGCGAGGCCGCGGCTCCGGCCGCGACCGGCGGTTCGTACTCCTCCGAGGGCGGCGACCAGTCCGGCGCCCTGGCCTCGGACGAGGCGCTGGCCGCGCTGCGCGAGAAGCTGGCGGGCGGCCAGAGCTGAACGCTGCCGCTGAGGCTTAGCCGATAGCTGGTTCTGAGGGGCCGTACCTTTCACAGGTGCGGCCCCTCAGGCGTGTTCGGGGGGAGAGCGGCGGCCGTTTCGCCGCGGGTCGTCTGTGGCTTGTCGCGCAGTTCCCCGCGCCCCTGAGGGGCTGGAGTTGCCCGCGCCTCGTTCGTACCGTCTCTCCAAGATCATTCGGTCAGTGGACTGGCGCGGGAATGCCGCCGTTTCAAGCCGTGTTGACCCTGTCGAACACGAGGAGGAGCGGTCACAGTGCTTGATCCGCAGGGTTTGTACGCATGGGAGCCGAAGGGCCTCGCCGTGGTGGACATGGCGCTCGCCCAGGAATCGGCCGGCCTTGTCATGCTCTACCACTTCGACGGATACATCGACGCGGGCGAGACCGGCGACCAGATCGTCGACCGGCTGCTCGACTCACTGCCCCACCAGCTCGTCGCCCGATTCGACCACGACCGGCTCGTGGACTACCGTGCCCGCCGGCCCCTGCTGACCTTCAAGCGGGACCGGTGGACCGACTACGAGCTCCCGGCCATCGAGGTCCGCCTCGTCCAGGACACCACGGGCGCCCCCTTCCTGCTGCTGTCCGGCCCCGAGCCGGACGTGGAGTGGGAGCGCTTCGCGGCGGCCGTACGGCAGATCGTGGAGCGGCTCGGCGTCCGCCTGTCCGTGAACTTCCACGGCATCCCCATGGGCGTCCCGCACACCCGCCCGGTCGGCCTCACCCCGCACGGCAACCGCACCGACCTCGTCCCCGGCCACCGCAGCCCCTTCGAGGAGGCCCAGGTGCCCGGCAGCGCCGAGGCGCTGGTGGAGTACCGCCTGATGGAGGCCGGCCACGACGTCCTGGGCGTCGCCGCGCACGTCCCGCACTACATCGCCCGCTCTCCGTACCCGGACGCCGCGCTGACCGTGCTGGAGGCCGTCACGGCCGCCACCGGGCTGGTGCTGCCGACGGTCGCCCACTCGCTGCGCACGGACGCGTACCGCACGCAGACGGAGATCGACCGCCAGATCCGGGAGGGCGACGAGGAGCTGACCGCGCTCGTCCAGGGCCTGGAGCACCAGTACGACGCCGCGGCGGGCGCCGAGACCCGGGGCAACATGCTCGCCGAGCCCGTGGACATCCCGTCGGCCGACGAGATCGGGCGCGAGTTCGAGCGGTTCCTGGCGGAGCGCGAGGGCGACAACTGACCTCCGCCGGTCCCGCTGTCAGTGGCAGAGCCTAAGCTGGCGCTCATGCTGAAAGTGGGCCTGACCGGTGGGATCGGCGCCGGCAAGAGCGAGGTGTCGCGGCTGCTCGTGGAGCACGGGGCCGTGCTGATCGACGCGGACCGCATCGCGCGCGAGGTCGTGGCGCCGGGCACGCCGGGTCTCGCCGCCGTGGTGGACGCCTTCGGCGAGGACGTCCTCACCGCCGACGGCAGCCTGGACCGGCCCAAGCTCGGCTCGATCGTCTTCGCCGACCCCCAGAGACTCGCCGTCCTCAACTCGATCGTGCACCCCCTGGTGGGCGCCCGTTCGCGCGAGCTGGAGGAGGCCGCGGCCCCCGACGCCGTGGTGGTCCACGACGTACCTCTCCTCACCGAGAACGGCCTGGCACCGCTGTACGACCTCGTGATCGTCGTGGACGCGAGCCCCGAGACCCAGCTCGACCGGCTGGTCCGGCTGCGCGGGATGACGGAGCAGGACGCACGCGCGCGTATGGCCGCCCAGGCGACCCGTGAGCAGCGCAGACAGATCGCGGACATCGTGATCGACAACGACGTTCCGCTGGACACGCTGCGCAAGCGCGTCGCGGAGGTGTGGGAGGACCTCGTACGGCGGGCGCGCGAGGACTCAGCAGAACGGGCCTCGGAATAGCGGCCCTCTCCGCGGGCGTTGAACGGGTGGAGTGAGGGAAGGACTCTGCCGTGCCCGACACCAGCGGTTCGACCGGACGTACTCCGGAGACGCATGTCATCGACTTCCGCGCAGCCGAGCATCTGCTCAACTCGCGGGACCCGCGGGGTGCGGTGAAGCTGCTCGACGGAGTCATCGCCGCGCACCCGGAGAACACCGCGGCCCGGCTGCTGCGCGCGCGTGCGTTTTTCGCCGCGGCGCAACTGCGGCCCGCCGAACTGGAATTCACGGTCGTCCTGGAACGCGAGCCGGACAACGCGTTCGCGCACTTCGCCCTGGCCCGCACCTACGAACGTCAGGGCCGCCCCGACCAGGCCAAACGTCATTTCCGGCTGGCGGCCGCGCTGGACCCGAACCCGCAGTACCTGAAGGCGGCCCGCTTCGACGACTGAGCCGCCACCGACGAGCGTCGCTCTGGGCGCCGGGTCGGTCACGGATGCCGATGTCTGGGTGGGCGCGGGAGCGGTGGGCTGTTGTCCGGCGGGCGGTAGGGCGGGACGTCGCGGCCCGGCTGGTAGTGCGGGCCCTGCCGGATGTGCCGGAGCACCATGGTCATGTCCACGGTGACCACGAGCAACAGCACCCCGCAGGCAGCCGCCCAGCCGGGGCGCCCGAGGAGCGCGAACGCCGCCGTGCCGAAGACCGCCCAGGCCAGGCCCCACACGCACAGCCAGAGCCGCGCCCGCAGAGCACTGCGCGCGGTCGCCGGTTCACTGCCCGTACGCATCGGATCACCACTCCTCCCTGCACCGTACTCTTCGAGGACGACGCTCACCAACGGCGCTCGTCCGCCGTTCGTCGAAGGGGGAACCAGTGCTGCCGGACGCCGACGACCTGCCCGAACTGCTCCTCGACCTGGCCGTGCCGCACGAGGACATCAACGCACTGGTGGCCGGGCGGCGCCGGATGTCCGGTGATCCGGGGGCACTGAGACTCCTGGAGGAGTGCGTCGAGGAACTGTTCCGCGACCCGGAGGACACCGGCCGCACCCCCGACCTGACCGAACTCTTCGAGGCGGCACCCGCCGAGCTGGCCGGCATCTTCCCCGTGTACGTCTTCGTCGCCGCCGTCCCGCACACCCTCGCCCAACACCGGGAGCGCGGCATCCCGGCCGAGGTGTCCCGGCGCTCCCTGGCCGACCTGGGCCGTCACATGGCGGTGCACCGCAGACGGCACGGCACGACCGGTGTGCAGTCACGACGCTGGCTGGTGCGGCACTTCCGCGGCGAGCTGTACCAGCTGGGCCGGCTGCAGTTCGAGCGGGCGCGGCACGGACAGCGCACGTCAGCGGTGATCTCCGCGGCCGGATTGGACGTGGTGCCCGGCACGCCCTGTCTGAACCTGCACATCCCCGACTTCCACGGCCCGCTGACCCCGTCCGCCTGCGACCGCTCCCTGGCGTGGGCCCGGGAGTTCTTCGCCCGGCACTTTCCCGAGGAGCGGCCGGTCGCCGCGCTGTGCCACTCCTGGCTGCTGGACCCGCAGTTGAAGCGGTACCTGCCGGCCGACTCCAACATCATCCGCTTCCAGGACCGCTTCCGCGTCGCCCGCGAGGACACCGAGCCGTCCGACGCCGAACCCGTCCAGTTCGTCTTCGGCGACCCCGACCTGCCGGTCGCGGAGCTGCCCCGGCGCACCGCCGTGGAGCGGGCCGTGGGGGACCATCTGCGGGCCGGCGGCCACTGGTACATCGGGCATGGCTGGTTCCCGTTCCCGGACGAACAGCACCGGTCAGCCCCGCCTCACTCGAACGAGTGAACTAGCGGCGGAGGGGAACGGCTGTGCGGGGACCGGCCGTTGTCCGGGCATGACGGTCGAGATGCGTGAAGGATATGAGGGCACGGGACCCGGTGCGATCACCCCGGACGGCTGCGCGGTCGAGTTGTACGAGCGGCTGCCGGTGGGCGAGGAGCCGGACATCATCGCCGCGGCGGTACCGGCCGGGGCGCACATCCTGGAGCTGGGCAGCGGAGTGGGCCGGATGACGCACGCCCTGATCGAGCGCGGGTTCACGGTGACGGCGGTGGACGAGTCCGCCGCCATGCTCAGCCGGGTCCGCGGGGCGCGCACGATATGCAGCCCCATCGAGCAACTGGACCTGGACGGCGAGGAGTTCGACGTGGTGATGCTGGCCTCGTTCCTGGTGCACGCGGGTGACGAGGAGGTGCGCAGAGGCCTGTTGCGCACCTGCGCCCGGCACGTGGCGAAGGACGGCTGTGTGCTCATCCAGCGCGAGGGCGAGGACTACCACACGAACGTGCCCCGGGAGCGGGCCGACCCGAGCGGCTTCACGGTACGGGTGCTCTCGGCGGAGCCGCTCGGGAACGGAGCGAACTCGGTCCACGTCGAGTACGTCTTCCCGGACGCACGGTGGACCCAGACGTTCCTGTCCCGCCCGTTGACCAGGGAACAGTTCGAGTCGGCACTGGAGGAAGCGGGGCTGGAGGTGGACACCTATCTGACACCCGACCGGATGTGGGTGCGTGCGGTGCCGGGGACGTAGGCGGGCACGCGGTCGGAGAAGGTGCCCGCCGGAGCGATGAGTTCCCGGACCGTGCGCCGTCTACTTCGGTGACAGCAATCGACGATCGGCACCGCTTCCCCAGGAGACCCTCATGTCCGAGTCCACCGCTCCCGTCGCCCACACCGCTTCCGTCACCTCCAGCGGCTCCCGCAGCGGCCGCAGGCGCGCGGCCCGGGTCGCGCTGCGGACGGTACAGGTGCTGCTCGCGCTGTTCTACGGCATCGCGAGCGCGCTGCCCAAGCTCATCGCCCACCCGTCGGCCGTCGAGGCCTTCGACAAGATCGGCTGGGGCAGTGGGGCCATGTACACCATCGGCGCGCTCGAACTCGCCGGAGCCGTCGCCCTGTTGATCCCCGTGCTGCAGTCCGTCGCGGCGATCGCGCTCAGCGCGCTGATGGTGGGCGCGTTCATCGTCCAGCTCACGGCCTTCGCCGGGCAGAACGCCGCGACCCCGCTGATCCTCATAGTGCCGCTCGCCCTGATCGCCTGGACCCGACGCGAGCACAACGCGGAACTGGTGCGACTGATACGCCGCCACTGACCCCGCGGACCGGAATCGGCACCGACCGGCTGGGCGGGAGGGGGCCCGGCCGGCGGTGTCGGTGTGTGTCGGGGGACCGCCGGGTCGTGGAGGTGCCTGGGGTGATGCGCTGGGGTGAGGCGGCGTCGCTGGCCCTGCGGACCGCCATGGACATCGACTGGCGGGGGCGGGCGGGGAGCCGGCCGGCGGTGCCGGTGTGTCTGGGTCCCGCCCGGTCGTGGAGGGAGCCGGCTGGCGGTGTCGGTGTGTGTCCGGGTCCCGCCGGGTCGTGGAGGCGGTCCGGCTGGCGGTGTCGGGGTGTGAGCGACTGGCGGGGCAGGGGGCCTCGGCCGACGGCGCCGGTGTCTGTCCGGTCGAAGCTTCGCTGCTCTCGGTCGGCCTCTATCCGGTCAAGGCTTCGCTGCTCTCGGGCGGTCTCAGCGGGGCCCCGCCTCGGTCAGCGTCCTCGAGGGCGCCCGGTGGTTCCACCGGAGCCGGAGCCACCCCGCCTGCCGGACCTGCCGACTCCATGGGACCCGCCGGATCCGCTGCCTCCGCCGGACCTGCCGCTACCGCCGGACCTGCCGCGGGCGCCCGACTCGGAGCCGCCCCGGCCCCCGGAGCCGCTCGGTGCGCCGGGTCCCCCGAAACCGCTGAGGTCTCCGGGGGAGCCGAACGCCGGGAGGCCGCCCGGAAGGCCCGGGCCGGCGAGGCCGCGGAGGCGTTCCATCTCGCGGCGGTCGCGCTTGGTGGGGCGGCCGGCGCCTCGGTCACGGATGCCGGCGGGGGCGACGGCCTCGCGGGGCGGCGGCGGAGGCGAGTTGTCGATGTAGCACTGGGCGGCCACGGGGGCGCCAACCCGCTTGCGGATGAGGCGCTTGACGATCACGACACGCTCGCGGCCCTCGTGCCGCAGCCGTACCTCGTCGCCGACGCGCACGGAGTAGGCGGGCTTCACCCGCTCGCCGTTCACATGGACGTGACCGCCCCGGCAGGCGGTCGCGCCCAGGGACCGCGTCTTGATCAGGCGCACGGCCCAGATCCAGCTGTCGATCCGGACCGTCTCGCCCTTGCCGGGCCCCGCGGCCTCGGCGGCGGCCACAGCGGCGGCGATCTTCGGATCGACGGCCTGCTCGGCGGCGGAGGCGCCGGAGCCATGGGAATCCTCGGCGTCCTGGGCGGGGCCGGGCCCGTCCGGTCCACCGGTCCCACGGTTCACGTTCTCGTCCGCATCCTCGGAAGCCATGCCCCCGACCTTAACTCTCCGGGCGGCGTGAGCCGGAGGCGTTTTTCCAGGGGGTGAGGGATACGGCAGGGCCACTGATCTGCGCGTCGGTGCCCCTGGGCCCCGCGTGCACCCGAGCCGATGGGGCATACCGTGGCCGTATGGACGACAGCAGCGCCATCGATCGGCTCGACCGGCGTGTCGCGGAGTGCCGGGCCTGTCCTCGCTTGGTCGAGTGGCGGGAGGAGGTGGCGCGGACGAAACGGGCCGCGTTCGCCGACTGGACGTACTGGGGGCGGCCGGTACCCGGCTTCGGTCCCGCCGACGCCCGGCTGCTGATCATCGGGCTGGCCCCCGCCGCGCACGGCGGCAACCGCACCGGGCGGATGTTCACCGGCGACCGTTCCGGAGACGTGCTCTACCAGGCGCTGTACGACGTGGGTCTCGCCTCGCAGCCCACCTCCGTCACTGCCGACGACGGGCTGGAACTGTACGGCGTCCGGGTCACCGCGCCGGTGCACTGCGCCCCGCCCGCCAACAAGCCGACCCCCGGCGAGCGCGACACCTGTCGCCCCTGGCTGGTGCAGGAGCTGAGGCTGCTGCGGCCGACGCTGAAGGCCGCGGTCGTGCTCGGCGCCTTCGGCTGGCAGGCCGCGCTGCCCGCGTTCAGCGAGGCGGGCTGGAGCGTGCCCCGGCCCCGCCCGGTCTTCGCCCACGGCACCCGAGTCGCCCTGGACGGCCTCGACCTCTTCGGCTGCTTCCACGTCAGCCAGCGCAACACCTTCACCGGCCGGCTCACCGCGGAGATGCTCCGCGAGGTACTGGGCACGGCGGCGAAGGCGGCGGGACTCCGCTGACCGCCACTCGTCCGCCGGCAGGGACGCCGCCCCTTCGGCCGCCGGCTCCGCAGCCGGAAACGGCCCCTCGGCCCCGTTGGCCTTGCCCCCACTCGCCTCAGCCGCCCGAACCCCGCCCCTCAGCCCCGTCGGCTCAGCCGCCGTCGGCCGTAGCGCCGTCCCCGTCCCTCGTTTCCTCGCCGAACAGGTGCCGTACCGTCGAGCGGTAGTTGGCGCGGACGTGGGCGAGGGCGTGGGTGCGGGCGCGGGTGGGATCGCCGGAGGCGATGGCGTCGTACAACTCACGGTGTTCGGTGAGGAGTTGGGGCCACTCCTCGTTTCGCCGGGTGAGCCAGCGCAGGCGGCCGTCGACCGGTTCCATGACCGAGATCAGCAGGCTGTTGCCGGCCAGGGCGCGGATGCGGTCGTGGAAGCGGGTGTTGATGTCCGTGATCGCCTCGGCGTCACCCTCCTTCGTCGCCCGTGCCGCCTGGTCGAGCAGGTCCCGCAACTCCGCCAGGGCCTCGGGGGTCACCCGGGACGCCGCCAGCCCCGCCGCGTACACCTCCAACGCCTCGCGAAGTTCGAAGAGTTCCCGCACGTCGGTCGGGGTCAGCCGGCGTACGACCGTACGGCGGGCGGACTCGAAGAGGACGAAGCCCTCGGCGACCAGTGCGCGGATCGCCTCCCGCACCGGCACCCGCGAAACGCCGAAGCGCTCGGCGAGTTCCCGTTCGACGAGCCGGTCGCCGGGGGCGAGGCGCCCGGCGATGATGTCCTCCCGCAGGCTCGCCAGGACCCGCTCGCGCACCGCGCCCAGGGGTTCGATCTTCGTCATGCGCCCATCTTCGCCGACGCGAGGGGACTTTTACGGGGCCGTAACGGCAACGACATCGGTCCGAACGCTTGACGACGGCACCATGTCCGCAGTTTGGTATACCAAACGCGCCTCGCTCTCGTGCCTGACGCTGCCGCTCCATCGGCTTGCCCGCCGATGGTCCGTCCGAGTTCCTGCGGTATGGCCCCTTCGTCCCCCGTTCAGGAGGCCCCGTGTCCCTCGCCGACCGCGCCGAAGCCACCGGCGCCCCCGCGTTCGCCCCCGACCCCCGCCTCGTCAACGAGGACCTCGCCCCCGCGAAACAGCGGAACTGGAAGGTCTTCGACCTCTTCGCCATGTGGATGTCCGACGTCCACAACCTCGGCAACTACACCTTCGCCGCCGGCCTGCTGGTCCTCGGCATGAACGTCTGGCAGGTCTTCACCTCCCTGCTCGTCGGCTTCGTGCTCATCTACGCCGGCATGAACCGGATGGGCCGGATCGGCCAGCGCCACGGCGTGCCCTTCCCGGTGGTCAGCCGCATCAGCTTCGGCGTCTGGGGCGCCAACATCCCCGCGCTGATCAGGGCCGTGATCGCCATCATGTGGTACGGCATCCAGACCTATCTGGCCTCCGTCGCCGTCAACGTGATGCTGCTGGCGGCCTGGCCGGGCCTGGAATCCCTCACCCACCACTCCTTCCTCGGCCTGGACGCGCTCGGCTGGATCTCCTTCGTCTCGCTCTGGCTGCTCCAGGCGCTGATCATCAGACAGGGCATGGAGGCCGTGCGGAAGTTCCAGGACTTCTGCGGCCCGGCGATCTGGCTCGTGATGATCGCGCTGGCGCTGTGGGTCCTCGCCAAGGCCCACTGGAGCATTTCGCTCACCTCCACCCCGCACCCGGTGTCCACGGGCGAGCAGTGGCGGCAGTGGTTCGGCGCGATCGGCCTGATCCTCGCCACCTACGGCACGCTGATGCTCAACTTCTGCGACTTCTCCCGCTTCGCGCCCGACGACCGGACCGTCCGGCGCGGCAACTTCTGGGGCCTGCCCATCAACTCCACCGCTTTCGTCGTGGTGTCGGTGATCGTCACGGCCGGCTC
The DNA here is from genome assembly GCF_040703635.1 of Streptomyces sp. NPDC007189. NCBI lineage: Bacteria > Bacillati > Actinomycetota > Actinomycetes > Kitasatosporales > Streptomycetaceae > Streptomyces > Streptomyces sp. NPDC007189. The sequence goes on along the minus strand of NZ_JBEYEY010000006.1, from coordinate 232,154 downwards.
GCTGAAGGCGTTCGGGCAGGCCATCACCGACCCCGCGGAACTGGTCGCCAAGGTCGGCAACACCTGGGTGCTCGTGATCGCCGCGTTCACGTTCGCGGTCGCCACCATGGGCGTCAACATCGTCGCCAACTTCGTCTCACCGGCGTACGACCTCGCCAACGTCTGGCCGCAGAAGATCACCTTCAGGATCGGCGGCATGATCAGCACGGTGGCCGCGCTGGTCGTCACCCCCTGGAACCTCTTCTCCAACCCGACGGTCGTCAACTACTTCCTCGGCGGCCTCGGCGCCTTCCTCGGCCCGCTGTTCGGCGTGATCATGGTCGACTACTACTGGGTCAAGCGCGGCAGGGTCGACCTCGACGCACTGTTCGACGCGCGCCCGGGCACCCCGTACCACTACCGCAGGGGCGTCAACCCGAGGGCGCTGTGGGCCTTCCTGCCCTCCGCCGCGGTCGCCGCCGTGGTCGCGCTGGTGAAGAGCTTCAGCGACGTCGCGCCGTACTCCTGGTTCATCGGCACCGCGCTCGCCGCCGCCCTGTACGCGCTGCTGGGCCGCCGGGAGCGCGTGATGTCGGTGAAGGAGGCCTGACAGGCGTGCGGATCATCGTCACCAACTGCAACACCACGCAGGAGATGACCGAGGAGATCGTCCGCGGCGCCCGGGCCGCCGCGGGCCCCGGCACCACGGTGACCGGTCTCACCCCCGCCTGGGGCCCGGCGTCCGCAGAGGGCTGGCTGGACAGCTATCTCTCCGCGGCCGCCGTCCTGGACACCCTGCGCACGTACGACGGCCCCGCGTACGACGCCGTCGTCCTGGCCGGGTTCGGCGAGCACGGCCGGGAGGGCGTACGGGAGTTGGTGGACGTCCCGGTCGTGGACATCACGGAGGCGGCCGCCCACCTCGCCTGCCTCCTCGGCCGCCGCTACGGCGTCGTCACCACCCTCGACCGATCCTGCGGCCAGATCGAGGACAGCCTGGAGACCGCCGGTGTGGCCCGGAACTGCGCCGCCGTCGTCGGCACCGGCCTCGGCGTCCTCGACCTCACCGCCGATCCCGGCCGCACCGAGACGGCGTTCCTCGCAGCGGCCGAGCGGGCCCGGGACGCCGGCGCCGAGGTTCTCGTCCTGGGCTGCGCCGGGATGACGGGACTCCAGCGGACGGTGGGGGAGAAGCTCGGGCTGCCCGTGGTCGACGGCGTGGCGGCGGCGGTCAAGCTCGCCGAGTCCCTGGTCGCCCTGGACCTGACCACCAGCCGCGCGGGCAGCTACCAGCCGCCGCTGCCCAAGGAGAGGAGATGGGGCCACCCGGCACGCTGAGCCGGCCCGCACACGTGCCGTGCCGTGCCGTGCCGTGCCGGTCACGGGCGCTGGACGCTCGAGGTGGGGCCCACGCCTGCTGCGCCGCGCACGGGCAACGGATGTCGCTCGGCGGAGCGCACGCCTGCTGCGCCGCCGACGGGCACTGGACGTCGCTCGGGGCGGGGCTCACGTCTGCTGTGCCGCGCACGGGCGACGGACGTCGCTCGGGGCGGAGCGCACGTCTGCTGCGCTGCCCACAGGCGCTGGACGCTCGGGGCGGGGCTTACGCCTGCTGCGCCGCCCACGGGCACTGGACGTCGCTCGGGGCGGGGCGCAGGCCTGCTGCGCCCCTCACGGGCGCCAGACGTACCGCACGTCCGGCTCCCGTTCCTCGTTGCCGCTGCCGTCGGTGAACTCGGCGGCGGTGAATCCATGGCGCTCGTAGAAGCGGTGAGCGGGCTTGTTGACCTGGAAGGTCCACAGGGTCAGCCCGCCCGGACAGCGCTCCTTGGCCAGCGCGACGAACCGGTCGCCGATGCCGCGCCCCCGCCACTCGGGGCCCAGATAGAGCTGCGACAGCAACTCGCCGTCCAGCACCATCAGCCCGACGATCGTTCCGTCACCGGCCTGCGCCACCCACGTCTCGCGCAGCGGCACGACGACGTCCCGGATGTACGCCCGCACCTCGTCGTCGGTACGCGGCCGGACGACGGTGGGCAGGGCGGCACGGAAGGACCGCAGATACACATCGGCGGCGGCCGCCGCGTCCGCCGCCACGGCCCGGCGCAGCACGACGTCACCCGGCATGAAGTCCCCCTCCCGCTCCGGCACCACCGCGGTGGCCGTGATCTCCACCAGCTGCCCGGTGTAACCGAGGCAGGCGACACCGAGCAGCGTGGACGAGTGCGGCCCCGCACTCAACCCGGAGGCCTCCACGACCTCCCACACCGCGGACAGCACCGCGCGCTCGCTGCTCACGACGTACACCTCCGTCGCCACCACATGCGCCAAGTCGCTCCCGACGGCGCCCAGTTGCTCCCGAAGGTTGGCGATCACCTGCTCCGCCTGCCGCACCGGATCACCCGGCCCGACGATCTCCCCCTTCTCGTCCAGCGGCACGGCCCCGGCGAGAAAGGCCAGCTTCGTGCCGGCCTCGACCACCGAGGCGTGGGAATAGGTGGGTGGCGGGAAGAGGGCCGGAACGGTGACGCGCTGGATCATGAGGACTGTCCCCCGGTGACGGCAGTGAGCAACTTCCCGATGATGGCTCCTCTCCAGCCCACCCGCATCCGAATTCTCAGGCACATCCACCGACGGAACACCTACCGCACGCCACGGACAACGGCCGTGGCCGGCGAAGCGGAGGCGCGAGAAAAACGGGTGGCCGTACGACGGCGCCGGGCGCTCCCATGAGACCCATGACCGACGACACCGACTTCCTCCGGAACGTCACCGACCGCCTGGCCGCTCTTCCCACGGTGAGGGCGGTGGCTCTGGGCGGTTCCCGCGCCCAGGGCACCCACCGCCCCGACAGCGACTGGGACCTGGCGGTCTACTACCGGGGCCCCTTCGACCCGGACGACCTGCGCGCCGTCGGCTGGGAGGGCGAGGTCTCCGAGGTCGGCGGCTGGGGCGGCGGGGTCTTCAACGGCGGGGCCTGGCTGACGATCGACGGGCGCCGGGTCGACGTCCACTACCGGGACCTGGACGTGGTCGAGCACGAACTGGCGGAGGCGGAGGCGGGACGCTTCCGGGTGGAGCCACTGCTCTTCCATCTCGCCGGAATTCCCAGCTATCTGGTCGTGGCCGAACTCGCCGTCAACCATGTGCTCAGCGGCACCCTGCCCCGCCCGGCCGGCTACCCGGCCCGGTTGCGCGTCACCGCCGCCGAGCGCTGGCACGGCACCGCCCGCGCCACCCTGCACTACGCCCGGCACAACCACGCTCCGCACGGCCGCCTCACCGAGACCGCCGGCTGCATCGCCACGGCCGCTGCCCAAGCCGCCCACGGGGTGCTCGCGGCCCGCGGCGAGTGGGTGACGAACGAGAAGCGCCTGCTGGAACGGGCCGGACTGCGGGAGATCGACGACGTGGTGGCCGCCCTGCGCGGGGAACCCGATGCGCTGGTCCGTGCCGTCACCCAGGCCGAGCGGATCGTCGGCGCGTCGCGTTCCCAGCGATTCGCTGCCCCGGGTGCGCAGGACGGCCACACAGACGGCCGAAACCAGCGCTGAGAACGGCAGTCGCAAAGACGGTCAAAAAGGCGATTGCGAAGAATCGCCGCGTTGCGTTCATTGAGAAAACGGCCTGCGCCGCACCTTTCACACGGGCGAAACGTGAGTGCCCCGTCCCTCGCCCCGTCGCCCCGTACCGTGGAAGTACCGCCACCCGGCCGCCGTCGTCCGAAGCGAGGAACACCCCGCCCGCGTACGACAGGAGGCCCGTGTCCCGGTCCGCCGTACCCCTCTGGCTCGCCCATGCCCTGCGCGCGCAGCGTGGTCCCGTTCCCTGGAGCGCGGTGACCCGGGGTGTGCTCGGCTGCGGGCCGCTGCTGCTCGCCGGTGTGCTCGCCGGGCGGACGCCTCTGGGCGTGCTCGCCGCCATCGGAGCGATGCTCGCCGGGATCAACGACCGGCCGGGCAGCCGGCGCGCCTCCGTGCGGCGGCTCGGGGTGCCCGCGCTCGCCGGCGCCGTCGGGCTGCTCGCGGGGACGTACGCCGGGCAGGGGCTGGCCGCCGTACCGCTCACCCTCGTGCTCACCGCGCTCGGCCTGGTCGCCGGCGGCATCAGCGTGGTCGGGCCCGCCGCCTCCGCCGCCGGCACGCACCTGCTCGTCGGCGCCGCGATCGGCGCCGGGATGCCGGCGGCCGAGAGCGGCGGGCAGCAGGCCCTCGCCTTCCTCGCCGGAGCCGGCTGGCTGCTTCTGCTGCGGCTCGCCCTGCCCACGCCCGGCGCGCTCGCCGGGGACTTCCGGTTCGACGGGGAGCGGGAGGCGGTCGCCGGCGTGTACGACGCCATCGCCGCGCTGGTCGAGGCCGTGGGCGGGGCGCAGGCCACCGCACGGCGGGCCGCGCTCACCGCCGCTCTCGACCACGCCCAGGACGCCCTCGCCGGGCCCCGGCTGCGCCGGTACGCAAGTTCCGCCGCCGAGCGCCGGCTGCACGCCCGGTACGCGGCCGCGCTGCCCCTCGCCGAGGCCGCCACCGCCCTGTTCTGGGTGGGGGAGCCGGTCCCGGCGCGGGCCGCAGAGGGTCCCCGGCGCCTCGCCGCCGCCGTCCGCGCCGACACCGCCGCCGGCCCACTCCCCGCCCCACCCGTCCCGCACACCCGTCGCCCCGGCCCACGCCTGCGCCGGATCGGCAGGCCTCCCCACCACGCCGCGGGCCACTCCGCCGGCGGAAACCACCCACAGCAGCATGAGGGCCGTGTTCGCTACGAGGGCCAGGGCCACGAGGGTCGCCTTCGCTACGAGGGCCAGGGCAACGAGGGCCGCGTTCGTTACGAGGGTCAGGCCCAGGTGAGCCGTCCTCACCCCGCGAGCCACCATCCCGCCGGCACCCCCCTCGCCCCCGCCCTCCGTGCCCTCGACGACGCCCTGCTGTGTGCTGCCGAGGCCTTCGACCGGGGGAACGGCGCCCAACGGCGGCTGCTCACCCGGCGCCTGGGTCTCCGGGGCGCGCTGCGCGCCGTGTTCGGCAGTGGTGGGCGCGAGTACGGGATGCGGGTCGCCCTCTGCTTCGGGGCCAGCGCCGCCATCGCCCAGGCGCTGCACCACACCCGCTGGTACGGCCAGCACCAGCACTGGTACTGGATGCCCGCCACCGCCGTCTTCCTCGTCAAGCCCGACCTCGGTCCGCTCGCCTCCCGGGTGCTGTGCCGGGCCGCCGGGACCGTGCTGGGCGCCCTGGTGTTCGCCGGGCTCGCCGCGCTGCTGCCCCGGCCGGCGGGGCTGATCGCGCTGGTCGCGGTGTGCGGGGCGCTCGTCCCGGTCGCCACCCGGCACTTCGCCGCGCTGACGGCCGTCGTCACCGTCCTCGTCCTCGCCCTGGTCATGGCCGGCGGCGAGCCGCAGGCCTCCGTCAGCCGGATCGGGGAGACCCTGCTGGCCTGCGCGCTCGTGCTGGTCGTCGGGCATCTGCCGATGCCGGGGCAGCGCGGCGGCGGGGTACGCGCGCGGCTCGCCACGGCCGGGAACGCCGCGCACGCCTATCTCGCGCACGTCCTCGGCGAGTCCGGGGAATCCGGGGAATCCGGGGAGTCAGGGGAGTCAGGGGAGTCCGGCGACCGCGCCGAGCGGTGGGCGCTGCGCCGCGAGGCCTACCGGACCCTCGCCGAGGCCCGTACCGCCATCGCGCTCGCCGCCGCCGAACTGCCCGCCCTGGCCCGGCACACCGCGGGCACGGACGCCGTCGCGGACGTCCTGGAGCGACTTGTCGACACGACCACCGCCTGCGCCGTACACCTCGACGACACCGGCCGGCTCACGTCCCGGCACGTCGAGCAACTCCGGGAGGCGCTGGCCGATTTGCGGATCCAGGGAGTCGAGGTGCCGCCGCACGGCCGTACAGCGGTCCCTGTCTGACGCTCCGGCGGCCTCCTCGTCACCGCTGGCTCCTCGGACGCAGTACGGCCGGGGTCGGCCGCCGAAGTATGCTCTGCTGTACGTGAGTTGGCGGCACGGCGCCGACGCGTGGGCACGGGCGGCGCCTTCAGGAACGCGGCAGCTGAGTCGCCGTAGGCTGACCGTCATGGATCTCGCGGACGGTCTCATCACGCACCCCTACGACGTCTACCGGCGGCTGCGCGACACCGCTCCCGTGCAACGCATCACCGGTCCCGACGGCACTCCCGCCTGGCTGGTCACCCGGTACGAGGACGTCCGGACCGCGCTCGCCGATCCGCGGCTCTCGCTCGACAAGCGGCACGCCACCCCCGGCGCCTACAAGGGCTTCTCGCTGCCGCCCGCCCTCGACGCCAACCTCCTCAACATGGACCCGCCGGACCACACCCGGATCCGGCGCCTGGTCGGCCGCGCCTTCACCCCGCGCCGGATCCAGCACCTGCGCGAGCCCATCCGCCGTACCGCCGACCGCCTCCTGGACGCGCTCGGCCCGCACGGCGGCACCGACCTCATCGCCTCGTACGCCGCGCCGCTGCCGATCACCGTCATCTGCGACCTGCTCGGCGTGCCGGAGGAGCACCGACTGGACTTCCGGATCTGGACCGACACCCTCATCGCACCCGATCCCACACGCCCCGAGGCCGGTCGGGAGGCGGTGGCGGCGATGCTCGGCTTCTTCACGCGTCTCCTCGCCGCCAAGCGCGAGCAGCCCGCCGACGACCTGCTCTCCGATCTGATCGCCGTACGCGACGAGGGCGACCGGCTCAACGAGGACGAACTGATGTCGCTGGCCTTCCTCATCCTCTTCGCGGGATACGAGAACACGGTCCAGCTCATCGGCAACGCCGTGCTCGCCCTCCTCCAGCACCCGGACCAGCTCGCCGCCCTGCGCGAGGACCTGACGCGACTCCCGGCGGCGGTGGAGGAGTTGACCCGTTACGAGGGGCCGGCGCTGTTCGGCATCCGGCGCTTCGCGGTTCAGGACGTGACGATCTCCGGCGTGACCGTGCCGGCCGGGGAGACGGTGTGGGTGTCCTTGTCCGCCGCCAACCGCGACCCCGCCCGCTTCCCCGATCCCGACCGCCTCGACCTCTCCCGCGACGCCTCCGGCCATCTCGCCCTCGGCCACGGCATCCACTACTGCCTGGGCGCCCCGCTGGCCCGCGCCGAGACGGAGATCGCCCTCGCGGCCCTGCTGGAGCGCTTCCCCGATCTCGCCCTGGCGAAAGGGGAGTTGCGCTGGCGGCCGTCGATGCGGGCCCGGGGGCTGCGGGCCCTGCCGGTGACCTACTGAGGGGCCGTGCCGAACCGAGGGCCGTGCCGAGCTGAAGGTTGTGTCGAAAAAAATCTTCGCGTCCGGCGATGAGTTCCGCTGCCCGCGACGGTCAGCACCTGGAACCGACCGTCGGACAGGAGGGCCCATGTCGCTTCCGGAGATCGTCTCTCGTGAGCAGTGGCGCGCGGCGCGCGAGGAGTTGCTGCGCAAGGAAGAGGCGGTCAGACGGGCGCGCGAGGTGCTCGGCGCGGAGCGGCGGCGGCTGCCCATGGTCGAGGTCGACCCGGAGTACGTCTTCGAGGGCGGTGACGGCAAGGCCACTCTCCTGGACCTCTTCGAGGGCCGGTCCCAGCTCGTCGTGCAGCACTTCGTGTTCGCCCCGGAGCGGGAGAGCGGCTGCGCGTGCTGCTCGGCCTTCCTGGACCAGGTCGGCCACCTGGCCCATCTGCGCGCCCGGAACACCTCGTTCGCGGCCGTCTCGAGGGCGCCGTTCACCAGGATCCTGCCGTTCAAGGCGCGCATGGGCTGGACGGTGCCCTGGTACTCCTCCTCCCACGGCGACTTCAACCTCGACCTGGAGGCCACCGTGGTGACGGACCAGGGCTTGGCCGACCGTCCGGGCATCAGCTGCTTCCTGCGCGAGCACGACCGGGTCTTCCACACCTACTCGGTGTACGGCGACGCGGACGACCACCTGGACGGACTGGGCGGCCTGCACGGGCTCGGCACCCTCGCGGGTCTGCTCGACCTCACACCGCTCGGCCGCAACCCGTCCGGAAGCGACCGGCTGCGCCTGCACGATGAGTACTACCACTGACACCGAGCGTGCGCATCGTGCCACAAAGTGAACGGACCCTCACGGTCCGCCCCGAACGGGTGTAGGTAATGTCTCAGTCCCGTCACTGAGCGAGCCGTTTCCCTTCTCCAGAGCGTTAACTCCTACGAGTACGACGCTTTCTGGAGGTGCGAGATGGTGAACGGGCGAACGGTGCTCGAACGCTTTCCCGCCGGTGGTCCGCGGGGATCCTGGCCCGCGGAGGAGTTCGCGCAGGCACGGCGTCAGGAAGGCCTGCCCGCCGAGGTCGTCATGGACCTCGCGACGGACGCGTTCCTCGTCATCGTGCGGGGGACCGAGGCCGCGGAGTGAGCGAACCGGCGCGGTCGGCCGCGCGGTGATCTGCTCGGCGTGACGGGGCGTACGGCCAGGCTCGGCCAGCCCTGACTCAAGGTCAGCGCGGCCGGTGCCAACGCTAGGAGGCCGCGCGAGACCAGTCCGGGGTCGTCCCGGTCACCCGGCACAGGGCCAGGTAGAGCGGGATCGGCGGGGTGTACGGGACTGTGCCCTCGGGGCGGTGGATGAGCCGGGCGGCGCCGGTGACCAGGGCGCCGGGGGCGTAGTGGGCCGGGGACGGCCAGGGCAGGGCGTAGTCGGAGTCCGAGGGGACGATCCACCACCAGCGGGCGCCGTCGGCGTACACACAGCCCAGCCGGGGCAGCCGGGGTACGACGAGCGGACCGAGCCGGTCGGGCACCGCCACGGCGTCACAGCCGAGCGGCACGGTCATGCCTTCCGGGACCGTGAGCCTGCGGGGCGCGTCCGGGGCGGACCGGCGCCGTTGCAGCCGCACCAGGGTGTCCAGCCCGAGAGACCGCTCGGAGCCCTGGCCGACGACACCCGCACCGGGGGTACCGGTGACGTCCTGCTGGTGGGAGCCGCAGCCGGAGTCATGGCATCGGGGGTCGTAGCCGCGAGGGCCATGGCCGCCGGTCACGGACGCTCCCCGGCGCGCTGCTGGTCGTGGCGGTGATCGCCAGTGTGATCCCCCATGCGATGCTGGTCGGGGATCCGCTGCTGCTCAGGCCGGTGCTCGCCGCCCCGATGCTGGTCAGCGCCCCGGTGCGGAGGCTGGTGCGGCGGGCGGTCCAGGAGCCGGTGTCGGTGAGGCTCCGATGCTCCTTGGCGGTGCTGGTGGTGGTGCTCAGGTGCGTGATGGCTGACGTGCCCGGCGTCTTGCCGGCCCTCCGGAGAGTCGTCCTCGTCGGGGTCGTCAGGGCGGTCCGGCTTGGGGCGGGCGCCCCAGCCCAGGTCGCCCCGCGGAGCGGCGGTGTCGTCGGCCGCGTCCGTCCGGCGCGCCAGCTCGGCCCAGACCAGCAGTCCGGGGCCCTGTTCCTGGGCGCCCCAGGACAGGCACAGGGCGTCGACGAGAAGCAGTCCCCTCCCGTGCTCCTCCTCGGGGCGCTGCGGGGACGGGTGGGGTTCGCCCGGAGCACAGCCTTCGTCACGTACGGCTATGCGCACGGTGTCGACCTGGTCGTGCAGCTCGCACACCACACGGCTGCTCGCGGTGTGCACGATCGCGTTCGTGACCAGCTCGGATATGACCAGGGCCGCGCTGTCGCAGGTGTCCGCGCATACCGACCAGCGGGTCAGCCGGGCGTGCGCGAGGCGTCTGGCCTGGGCGACGGAACCCGGATGCGCGGCCAGTTCGAAGCGGAACCGGCGCTCGGCAGCGCCCCTTTCGGGGGCTGCTCCCTGCCCTGCTCTCGAACCGGCTCGCGCGGGGATACCGCCATCGGCGCCAAGACCGGACCGGTCTGCGGCGGCGTCTGTTCCTAAGGGCGCGGACGGAATCACGCTTGCCACTATCTCCCCGCCGTGAACACTTGGCAAGTGTCACTCTGAAAATTGCAGAGTGCTGTGTGACTCGGTCAGGGGCCGTGGCACACTGCTCGCAACAGCACGTCGAGCGGCGCCAATTGGGAGCACCGGAGACCGCCCAGGTCTTCGAATGCATCTTCGAATGGCGCCGCAGGCCTGTCAGGGAACGTCTGTCAGAACCGTCCGGCAGAGGCAGAGGCAGAGGCAGCCGGTGGAGGTGAGAGCGTGAGCGAGCCGCGGTCCGCGCCGACGGTCGGGCAAGTCGTCCTCGGGCGCCGCCTGTTGGACCTCCGGGAACGTGCCGGGCTGAAGCGCGAGGAAGCCGCCCGTGTGCTGCGCGTCGCGCCCGCCACCGTCCGCCGCATGGAGATGGCCGAGGTCGCCCTCAAGATCCCGTACCTGCAACTGCTGCTGAAGGCCTACGGCGTACCCGACGACGAGGCCGAACTCTTCGTCCAGCTGGCCGAGGAGGCCAACAAGCCCGGCTGGTGGCAGCGTTTCCACGACATCCTGCCCGGCTGGTTCTCGATGTACGTCAGCCTCGAGGGCGCGGCCGGCCTGATCCGCTCCTACGAGCCGCACTTCGTCCCCGGCCTGCTCCAGACCGAGGACTACGCGCGCGGTGTGCTCAAGTCCGGCGCCATCGGCCAGACCAGCCCGGAGGACATCGAGCGGCACGTCGCCCTGCGCATGCAGCGCCAGGAACTGCTCACCCGTCCCGACGCCCCCCGCTTCTGGGCGGTGATGGACGAGACCGCCCTGCGCCGCCCGGTCGGTTCTCCGGAGGTGATGCGCGCGCAGATCGACAAGTTGCTCGAGGTCACGAAGCTGCCCCAGGTGACGCTCCAGGTCGTGCCGTTCGAGAGCGGGCCGCACCCGGGGACGTACGGGCCCTTCGTGCTGTTCCGATTCGCCATGCCGGAGCTTCCGGACATGGTCTACAGCGAGTACCTGACCGGCGCCGTCTACCTGGACGCGCGTGCCGAGGTGGCGACCCATCTCGAGGTCATGGACCGCATGGCGGCACAGGCCGCTACGGCACAACGCACGAAGGAGATCCTCCGGGATCTCCGCAAGGAGCTGTGAATGGATCGCATCACGCCGCGCGGACACGTGTACAACGGCATGCCCGCGCGGGAGTTGGGCAGCGAGGGCTGGCACAAGCCCTGGAGCGGCGGCAACGGCGGCAACTGCCTGGAGGCGATGAAGCTGGCCGACGGCCGGATCGCCGTACGCCAGTCCACCGACCCGGACGGGCCGGCGCTGATCTACACCACGGACGAGATGACCGCGTTCATAGAAGGCGCCAAGGCGGGGGAGGCCGACTTCCTGCTCTCCTGACCCCACTTGCCCGTGTGTTGCTACTCGCTCGACTTCCTCATCATGGCACCGACTTGATCATTCTGGAGGGCCGGCGGATGCCGGCCCTCGGTCCCCGTGTGCCCGTGCAGGCCCGCGTCGACCGCGTGTCCATCGCCGCCCCACCTGATGGCTCGCTCCCCAGGGCGTACGGCAGTTCCTGCACATCGGCACCGGCACACCGACCGAGCCGAACCCGCACCAGATCGCCCTCACGATGGGAAACGCCGGCCCCGCCTAAACCCGCATGGGCCGATCCCGAGGCGAGACCGGGGCCGGCAGCTGCGAGCTCCCGGTCAGATAGCGGTCGACGGCCGCCGCCACCGCCCGTCCCTCCGCGATCGCCCAGACGATGAGCGACTGCCCGCGCGCCGCGTCCCCGGCGGCGAACACCCCGGGCACATTGGTGGCGAAACCGTCGTCCCGGGCGATCGTGCCGCGCGGTTGCAGCGCCAGCCCCAACTGGCCGATCAGCCCGTCCTCCTGGTCCGGCCCGGAGAACCCGAGAGCGAGCAGCACGAGCTCGGCGGGCAGCGTCCGCCCGCTCTCCGGCACCGGGCGCCGCGCCGCGTCCACGCCCACCAGGTGCAGCGACCGCACCCGCCCGCTGTCGTCCCCGGTGAAACGGAGCGTTGACGCCGCGAAGAGCCGCGCGTCCGCGTCCGCCGCCGGTGCCGTACGCAGGTCCCGCGCCTCCTCGTGCGCGGCCGACAGCCGGTACAGCTTCGGGTACGTCGGCCACGGCTCGGTGTCCTCGTCGCGCTCGGTGCCCGGCTGTGCGTAGATGTCCAGCTGGGTCACGGACGCGGCCCCCTCGCGCACCGCGGTCCCCAGACAGTCCGCTCCGGTGTCCCCGCCGCCGACGATCACCACGTGCTTGCCGGCCGCGGACAGCGGTGAAACCTCCAGATCCCCCTCACAGACCCGGTTCGCCAGCGGCAGATACTCCATCGCCTGGTGTATCCCGTTCAACTCCCGGCCCGGCACCGGAAGTTCCCGCCACGCCGTGGCTCCCGTGGCAATGACGACGGCGTCGTACCGTCCGCACAGCTCCGCCGCCCCGACATCCCGCCCGACGGCGGTCGACGTACGGAACTTCGTCCCCTCGGTGCGCATCTGCTCGATCCGCCGCTCCAGATGCCGCTTCTCCATCTTGAACGCGGGGATCCCGTATCGCATCAGCCCGCCGATCCGGTCGTCCTTCTCATAGACGGCGACCGTGTGCCCGGCCCGGGTCAGCTGCTGTGCCGCGGCCAGTCCCGTGGGCCCGGAGCCGATGACGGCGACCGTCTTCCCGGACAGCCGCTCGGGCGGCGAGGCCGGGACGAAACCTTCCTCCCAGGCCCGGTCGGCGATCGCGCACTCGACGTTCTTGATGGTGACGGCCGGCTGGTTGATCGCCAGGACGCACCCCGCCTCACAGGGCGCCGGACACAACCGGCCGGTGAACTCGGGGAAGTTGTTCGTCGCGTGCAGCCGGTCGCTCGCCGCCCGCCAGTCCTCCCGCGAGACCAGGTCGTTCCACTCCGGGATGAGATTGCCCAGCGGGCAGGCGTGGTGGCAGAACGGGATGCCGCAGTCCATGCACCGGTCGGCCTGCTTGCTGATGATCGGCAGCAGCGCTCCTGGGACGTACACCTCGTCCCAGTCCCGCGCCCGCTCCTCGACGGGCCGCCGCGGCCACTCCTGGCGCGGCGTGGTGATGAACCCCTTGGGATCGGCCATGGTCGTCTTCCTCGCGTACGGAGACCGCGCGGGCACCGCGTGTACGACCGGCCGTACGTCATCGGGCGGCATCCTTCGGCACCCTTTCGGCCACGATACGTCCGCGCCGACGGCCGCGCAGAGTGGCTGCCAGCGCTTTCCCGGCGTTTGTCCGGGGCCGGTCAGGACCGGGACGCGTACCCGGCGGTCAGGCGAGGGCCAGCAGGTAGACCAGGGCGGCCGCCGCGGCGGCGGCCGTACGGACGTGGTTCCAGAACGTCCACTCCCGCACATACGCCGGCCAGTACACGGCGGCCTCCGGCGCGCCCGGGGTCAGCCGGGCCAGCCGCTCGTTGCGCGGGACGTTGGCGGCGATCGTCAGCAGGAACGCGCCGAAGAGATACAGCGCGCTGCCCAGCAGCAGTTCTATCTTGCCGTCGGCCGGCCACACCACGAACGTCACCACCGCGATCATCGCGCTCAGCACCGCCGAACCCGTGAACACCGTCATGAAGACGGGCCGCACCGCGGCGACATTGATCGCGTTCATCGCGGCGACGCCCTGCGCCGGCGGCAGCGCGGCGAGCCCCCGCATCACCAAGGCCGAGAAGGCGCAGAAAACCCCGGCCATCAGCCCGGTACCGAGAATCCCCACCACGACCAGCACGAAGAACGGCCCGTCGATCATCTCCCACGCCCCATCCTGTCTCGTCCCACCCCATACACGCCGGCATCCCCTCGGGGAGCAGGCTCCGGCCAGGCTTGGCGAACGCAGCCGACGCACGCTCGCGTCTCCGCCCCCGCGGCCTGTTTCCGCCCCCTCTCACTCAGCCGGTGTCCGTTCGCTCCTCAGCCGACGTCCGCACCGGGGTTCTGCCAGCCCCGCAGCACGCTCTCCACCGCCGGGGCGATCCGGCGCCGTGCCTCGTACCGCGGCACGCCGCGCATCAGCAGCTGGTCGTACGGCGTGTCCACGTGCCGTACGGCCGCCACGACCGCCGACACCACCGCCCCCTCCGACAGCGCCAGCCCGGCCGCGCTGCGCCCGACCCGTCCGCTGCCCCGAACGGACGCGTGCGCCGCGATGGCCTGTGCGCGATCGGCGGGGCAGCCGGGAAACAGCCGCAGGATCTCGGCCGCGAACGCCGCCGCGAACCGTTCGTCCTCCGCCGCCCGGCGCCGTGCGTCCCGTGCCCGTCGCCTGCGCCGCGCCTCCGCGTCCGCCAGACAACGGGCCTCGGCCCGAGCCAGCGCCGCCTCCTCCACGAGCACGCCCTGCCGCTCGTAACGGCTCTTGCGCCGGTTGAACCGCACCACCACGACCGACAGCCCGCTCTCCTCCCGCGACCTGCGGGTCAACGCGGTCTCCCCGCGCGGCAGGAACACCAGGTGCCCCAGGTCCGCGCAGTCCAGGCAGCGCGGAGCCCCGTCCTCCAGCACGAGCAGCGACAGCGGCCCGCGCCGGCAAGCGGCGCACCGCTTGGGCTTCTGCGCCTGGATGACGAGAAGGCGACCGGGGGAGTGGGGAGTTGAGGGAAGCGCCATACGCGGTACTTTCCCCGCCGCCGCCCGCCCCTCCCACGCCGTGCCTAGTCCTTCCTCATCTCTGCCCTCACCTCTGCCTCACCTCTGCCCCATCTGCCCTCAGCCCTGTCTCCTCCCGCATGCCGTCCTCGTGCCCGGCCTTTCCCCGGCAGCCACCGTCACCTCCCCTCCCTCCACCCGGCATCATGGGCCCTGTGCGACTCGAAGCGATCACCTGGGACCGGCTCGCGGAGCTGCTCGCCGATCGGCTGGCCGCGCTGGAGCCGGCCGACGGCAGTGCCTGGCCGCGCGTCGGCTTCGACGGGGCCCCGGCCGCCCGGCCCGGCGACCTCGCCGAGCGGGTCGGGGAGGCGCTGCGGGTGCGGGGCCGGCCCTCACTCGTCGTCGGCGCCGAGGGCTTCCTGCGCCCTGCCTCGCTGCGCCTGGAGCACGGGCGCCGGGACGCGGAGTCGTACTACGGCGGATGGTTCGACACCGGCGCCCTCTGGCGCGAGGTCTTCGGCCCGCTCGACCCCGGCGGCACCGGGCGCGTCCTGCCCGACCTGTGGGATCCGGTCACCGACCGGGCAACCCGCAGCCCCTATGTCCGACTCCCGCCCGGCGCAGTCCTGTTGCTCCATGGCCCCCTCCTGCTGCGGCACTGGTTCCCCTTCGACCTGACCGTGCACCTCCTCCTCTCCCCGGGTGCCCTGCGCCGCCGTACCCCCGAGGCCGATCACTGGACGCTCCCCGCCTTCGAGCGCTACGAGGCCGAGACCGAGCCCGCCGCCACGGCCGATGTGCTGGTCCGCGCCGACGACCCGCGTCATCCCGCCTGGAGCGGTTGATCAGAGCCAGCCGTTGCGCCTGAAGCCCCGGTACAGCACCAGGCACGCCGCCGCCATGACGGCCATGACCAGGGGATAACCGAACCGCCAGTGCAGCTCCGGCATGTGGTCGAAGTTCATGCCGTACACCCCGCACACCATCGTCGGCACGGCGATCACCGCGGCCCACGCCGTGATCTTCCGCATGTCCTCGTTCTGCGCGACGGTCACCTGCGCGAGGTGGGCCTGCAGAATCGAGTTGAGCAGTTCGTCGAACGCGGCGATCTGCTCCTTGGCCCGTATCAGATGGTCGAGCACATCCCGGAAGTACGCCTGTATCTCAGGGGCGACGACCCGTATGGGACGGGTGGCCAGGTCCTCCACCGGGCGGCCGAGCGGCACCACCGCCCGCTTCAGCTCCAGCAGTTCACGCTTCATCTGGTAGATGCGCCCGGGGTCGACCCGCGCGCCGTTCTCCGAGAACACCTCCGTCTCGACCTGGTCGATGTCCGCCTGCACCGCGTCGGTGACGCTCAGATAGTCGTCCACGACATGGTCGGCGATCGCGTGCAGCACCGCCGCCGGCCCCTTGGCGAGCTGATGCGGATGCGCCTCCAGCTCCTCGCGCAGCGGACCCAGTGAGCCGTGCCGGCCGTGCCGCACCGTGATGACGAAGTCCTCACCGACGAACACCATGATCTCGCCGGTGTCGACCACCTCGCTGGTCGCCGTCAACTGCTCGTGCTCCACATAGCAGACCGTCTTGAACACCGCGAAGAGCGTGTCGCCGTAATGCTCCAGCTTCGGACGCTGATGAGCCTCGACCGCGTCCTCCACCGCCAGCGGATGCAGGTCGAACAGCTCCGCGATGCCCGCGAACTCACGGTCCGTCGGCTCGTGTAGCCCGAGCCAGACGAAGCCCTCCCCCGTCTTGCGCACCATCCGCACCGCGTCCACCAGGTCCGTGCACTGCGGCACGCGCACGCCGTCCTGGTACGTCACACAGTTGATCACCGACGAGCCCAGCGGCGACCTGGCGGGATGACTCAGGTCCACGCGTGGCCGCCGCCGGGCCAGCCGCGCCACCTTGCGCAGGCCGCCGACCCTGCTCAGCCCCGTGACCTTCCGCAGATTCCCCGCCATGGACATCTGGATCTCCTCGCCTGGATCTCCCTCGCTCGACGCTTTCGCGCCTTGCCCGGCAAGTCTGCCAGCCGAGGGCAAGGCGCGGGTAAGCCTGTGGGAACACGAGGTTCCGCTTGGTTCCCGCCTGTGGATGAAGCCGTGGTGTGTGGACGGGGCACCCGGCGCGGGGAGAACGCCGGTGTGCGGATGAGGCGCCGGTGTGCGGATGGCGCATGATCGAGGCATGACCGCATCCGACGGGTACCTTCTGGACAACCGGCAGAACGAGGCCGGCGAGCGCTTCGACGCGTTCACCACCCTCTTCGATCCCACGACGTTCCGGCACATCGAGGCGCTCGGCATCGGGCCCGGCTGGCGCTGCTGGGAAGTCGGCGCCGGCGGAACCTCCGTGGTGTCCTGGCTCGCCGAGAAGGTCGGCCCCACCGGAAAGGTCGTCGCGACCGACATCGACACCTCGCGGCTCGACGCCGCGGCCCGCCCACCGGTGGAGGTCCGCGTGCACGACGTGGGCGCCGACGAACCGCCGGGCGAGGGCTTCGACCTGGTCCACGCCCGGCTCGTCCTCGTCCATGTCCGGGACCGGGCAAGGGCGTTGCGGTCCATGATCCGGGCCCTGCGGCCCGGCGGACGGCTGCTCGTCGAGGACGCCGACCCCGCGCTCCAGCCCTTGACCTGCCCCGACGAGTACGGCCCCGAGCAGCGGCTCGCCAACCGGCTGCGCCAGGGCTTCCGCAAGCTGCTCGCCGAACGCGGCGCCGATCTCTCGTACGGCCGCAAACTCCCGCGTCTGCTCCGGGAGGCCGGGCTGAGCGCGGTGGAGGCCGAGGCGTTCTTCCCGGTGACGTCGCCCGCCTGCACCGCTCTCGAGGCCGCGACGGTCCGCCAGATCCGAAACCGCCTCGTCGCCGCGGGGCTCGCCACCGACGAGGAGATCGACCAGCACCTGGCCAACGTCGAGGCCGGCGGCATGGACCTGGCCACCGCGCCGATGATCTCCGCGTGGGGGAGGAAGGACTAGCCGGGCGCCGCCGCGCCGACGCGTGTACCAATCCCGGTCCCCAGCCACGTCCGCGACACAGCGCCGCCACGAGCCACCGCTGCCAGCGCCTTCACGGCCGTCGGCGAGCAGCGTCGACAGACGGCTGGGTGGCCCCCTTGAATGCTGCGGTAGATCTACGCCCTACCCCGGGAAACCAGCCGCCGATTTCGGCCTCGCCTCCGAACGCAGGGGGAATCAGTCGCCCCCCGGACGCGGCGGTCTGCCGCCCACCCGTTCCACCGCCTCGGCACCCGCCCTGCAGCCGCGTGCCGCCGCTTCCTCAGGGGCCATGTCCGCCAGCAGCGCAGCGAGGAACGCGCCGGTGAAGGCGTCGCCCGCGCCCGTGGTGTCCCGAGGGACCGCCGGCACCGCCGGGACCCGGGTCGGTGTGCCGCCGGAACGGACGACCAGCGCACCGTCCGCCCCTGTCTTGACCACCACCAGCGGAACGAGACGGCTCAGCTTGGCCGCCGCGTCCGCCGGATCCGGCAGCCCCGTCAGCAGGCACGCCTCGTCGCGGCTGGGCAGCAGGACGTCCAGCTCCTCCGCGAACGCCAGAAAGCGGTCCACCCCCAGCCGTACGAGGAAGCCCGCCGACGCCGGATCCAGGCTGACCGGTACACCACGCGCGCGTGCCGCGGCGAGCGCCGTCCGCGCCAGCTCCCGGCTCGGCTCCGTGAACAGCAGATAACCCGACAGGTGCAGCCGGGCCACTCCGTCGAGCAACGCGTCCGACCAGTCGGCGGGTTCGAGCCGCAGCGACGCCCCACTGTGCGTGAGGAACGTGCGCTCGGCCGCCGCGTCCGTGTCCACGAGGCAGATCACCGTGCCGGTGGCCGCCGCCGGATCGACGACCAGCCGGGGCCGCACCCCGGCCGCGACCAGCTCCCGCTCGTGCCACGCGGCCGACTCCCCGCCCACCCGTCCGAGCAGTCGTACGTCCGCACAGCCCGCGTGCGCGGCCCAGCAGGCCACATTGGCGCCCGCGCCGCCCGGCAGCGTCCGGATCACGGCGGCGGTGTCGGTGCCGGCCGCGAGGGGCCCGTGGTGTTGGGCGACCACATCGGTGACCACGTCACCGACCACCAGCAGGGCCCCGCCCGGGCCCGCGGTCATGCCCGGGTCCACGCCGCGGCGATCCGTGCCGCCAGCCGTACGTTGCCGCGCACGGCCGCCAGATTGGCGTTCAGGGAGGCGCCCTCGGTATGCCGGACCAGGTAGTCCAGCAGGAACGGGGTCACCGCCTGACCGGTGACGCCCTGGTCCGCGCAGGCGCGCAGCGCGTCGGCCAGCACGCGCGCGTGCAACTCGGGGTCGAGCTGCTCCGCCTCGGGCACGGGATTGGCGACGATCAGCGCGGAGTGCGGCGCGTCCAGCGCGTCCTGGGCCCGCATGACGTCCGCGACCTGCTCCGGCGTGTCCAGCCTCCAGTCGACCGGGTGCCCTGAGTCGGACAGATAGAAGCCGGGGAAGCGGTCCGTGCCGTAGCCGGCGACGGCCACGCCCAGCGTCTCCAGCCGCTGCAGGGTCGCGGGCACGTCCAGGATCGACTTCACGCCCGCGCACACCACCGTGATCCGGGTGCCCGCCAGCAGACGCAGGTCGGCCGACTCGTCCTGGGTCACCGTCCACTCCCGGTGCACCCCGCCCAGCCCGCCGGTGGCGAACACCCGGATGCCCGCGAGTGCGGCCAGCTGCGCCGTCGCCGACACCGTGGTCGCTCCGCTCGCACCCGCGGCCATGGCGAGCGGCAGATCGCGGTGGCCGAGTTTGCGGACATCGTCCTCGTTCGCGACCCGCTCCAGCTGCTCCTTGTCCAGGCCGATCCGGGGACGGCCGTCGAGCACGGCGACGGTCGCGGGAACGGCGCCCTCCCGGCGTACCGCGTCCTCGAGCTCCAGGGCCACCTGAAGGTTGCGCGGGCGGGGCAGACCGTGCGCGATGATCGTGGACTCCAGGGCCACCACCGGCCGCCGTGCGTCGATCGCTTCCCGGACCTCTTCCGACACCATCAGCACCACGAGCACCGCCTCCTGTCCGTCGGTAACGGCCTTTCCTCATCTCTGGCGGGCGCCGGCCGCCCCTAAACGCTTGCGGCCTGTGGGGGACGCCACCAGCCTGGGCGCATGACGAACACCAGCATGCGTCTCGACCACGTCGTCCTGTGGGTGACCGACCCGGTCGCCGCGGCCGGTTTCTACGAGACGGCCGTGGGCCTGGAGCCGATCAAGGTCGCGGAGTTCGCCGAGGGCGAGGCGGCTTTCCCGTCCGTGCGTGTCAACGAGGAGACCATCCTCGACCTCGCCCCGCTCAGCTTCGCCCCGCGCATGAAGATGCTCCCCGGTGCGGCCGAGAGCGCGGGCCACCCCGTCAACCACATCTGCCTGTCCCTGTCGGCCGACGCCTTCGACGCCCTCCGAGCCCGCCTGCAGGAGCACGGTGTCGCCGTGTCGGACATCGACCGCGACCTGTCCGGCGCCCGCGGCGACGCCACGCGCAGCTTCTACTTCCGCGACCCCGACGGCAACGTCTTCGAGGCACGGCACTACGACGGCTAGCCGGGCCGCCGGACGGTCAGAAGAGCGGCTCGGGCAGCACTCCCTCCAGGGCGAGCAGCTTCCGCTTGGTCTCCAGCCCGCCCCCGAAGCCGCCGATCCCGCCGTCGCTCTCCACCACCCGGTGACACGGCACGACCACCGGCAGCGGATTGGCGCCCATCGCCGCGCCGACCGCCTGCGCACCGCCCGGCTGCCCGACCCGCCCGGCCAGATCGCCGTACCCCACCACCGTGCCGTACGGCACGCCGGCCGCCAGCTCCCGCAGCACCTGCCGGTTGAAGCCGGAGATCAGCGACCAGTCCAGCGGCAGGTCGAAGTCGTGCCGCTCGCCCGCGAAGTAGGCCCGCAGCTGGCCTATCGCCTCCGCCAGCACCGGCGCGTCAGGATCCTCGACGGGAGCGGCGCCCAGCCGGGCCGCCAGCCGCTCCAGGGCGCGGTCCCGCACCGCTTCCGTGGCGTGGAAGACGACGTTGACCAGGCCGTCAGGAGTCGCCGCCAGCATCAGCGGCCCAATCTCCGAGCGCACCACGGCCCACACGACCTGCTGCTCATCCTGCCCATGGCTGTCCATGCGCCCACGTTACGGCCCGCCACTGACAACGCCCGCCGCGCTCAGTACGAGCCGAGTGCCGCCCGCACCACGTCCGGCTTGTTGGTGATGATCCCGTCGACGCCGCAGCCGGCGACCTTGCGTGCGGTGACCGCGTCGTTCACCGTCCAGGCGAACACCCTCAGCCGCCTGCCGTGCGCCCCGCGCACAGCGTGCGCGGCGGCGACGTACTTCTTGGTGAGCGATCCGTACGACGGGTTGACGAGATCGGTGAAGGGCGCGTACTGGCGCAGTTGCGCCATGGTGGGCGACCCGAGGAGGGCGGTGGTGACCGCGGGCTTCAGCTCGTGCACGGTGCGGATGCTGCCGACGCTGAAGCTCTGCACGATCAGCCGGTTCAGGTGCCCGCGGTCCAGCCAGCCCTCGTTGCCGAGGAGCTTCAGGGTCTGCTGCTCGATGCCGGGATAGAGCTCCGGGTTCTTGATCTCCAGGAGCAGCTTCTCGTGGTTGTGCTCGATCCGGCGCATGTACTGCTTCAGGGTCGGCACGCGCGTGCCTGCGTACGCGGGGGAGTACCAGCTGCCCGCGTCCAGCCGGGCGATCTCGGCCGCCGTGAAGTCCTTCACCTTCCACGGCGCCCGGCCGGGGAAGATCTTCTCGACGTTCGTGGTGCGCCGCAGGCTGTCGTCGTGGATGACGACCAGCTCGCCGTCCTTGGTGCGCTGGACATCGTTCTCGACCCAGGAGAAGCCCAGCCGTGCGGCCTTGTCGATCGAGGCCAGCGTGTTCTCGGGAGCGTAGGCCGAGGCACCTCGGTGGGCGATCACCGTCGGTTCGCCGACGTCGCGCGCCCGGGCGTCGGAGGTGGGGCTCACCAGGGCCGCCGTCCCCAGGACCGCGGCGACCGCGACGGCAACTACGCGCGCGTGCATGCACACTCCTCGCGTCGAGCGAATACGGACGGCAACCAGCCTGACAGCAGACGGTCCGCGGCACCGCGCGCACTACGGCCACAGGCGGAATGGTTCTGTCCCGATTCCGCACACCGGTACCGCACAACTGAGGCAAGGCCGTGTTTCTTTGCCGGAACATCGTTCGACCATTCCGGTCGGGGTCATACTCTCTGCGACAACCCTGACCGCCCCGGCGGTCCTGGGCCGGGGGACAATTTCAATGGATTCCGGGACGCAAGAGGGCGGAAGGGCAGCCGCGGATGCAAGGCACGGTCGACGGATTCAGTTACGGGGCCGTCACCCCATTGGTGGCCTATCTGATGGCCTGCCTCGGTGGCGCCCTCGGCCTGCGCTGCACCACCCGGTCCCTGCTGGTCACGCACTCCTGGCGGCCCGCCTGGCTGGCCCTCGGCTCGGCCGCGATCGGCTCCGGCATCTGGACCATGCACTTCGTCGCCATGATGGGCTTCGCCATCAAGGAGACGCCGATCCACTACGACAAGTCGATCACCTATGCGAGCCTCGGCATCGCCATCGTCATGGTCGGAATCGGGATCTTCATCGTCGGCTACCGGGGCGCCACCGGCACCGCCCTGTTCACCGGCGGCACGATCACCGGTCTGGGTGTCGCCTCGATGCACTACCTGGGCATGGCCGGTGCGCGCTTCCACGGGCGGTTCACCTACAACACGCTCACCGTCATCGCCTCCGTCGTCATAGCGGTCGTGGCCGCCACCGCCGCCCTGTGGGCCGCCGGGCGCGTGCGCGGCTTCCTGTGGAGCGTGGGGGCGAGCCTCGTGATGGGGCTCGCGGTCAGCGGCATGCACTACACGGGCATGGCGGCCCTCGGCGTCCACCTCGACAGCGCCTCCCACACCGGCGGAGGCGCGCCCGAGCCGTCCGTGCTCGCGCCGATGCTGGTCGGCCCGCTCGCCTTCCTGCTCCTCGCGGGCATCGTCGTGATCTTCGACCCGCTGATGGTCGCGGGCCGGACCGCCCCCGGGCCCGTCGAGCACAAACCGGGCGTCCCAGCCGCCGCGGTCTCCTCCCACCCGCCCCGCCGTACCGTCCTGCACGAGGTGCACCAGCCCGAGCAGCACGCCTCCCGGACCCCGCAGAACCGCTGATCCGGACCCGTTGTCAGTGCGGGGTCGTACGGTGGATGGCATGCGGCCCGTTTCCCACATCGAACGCACGGTGGCGCCCTTCGAGGTCGTCAGCCCCTACCAGCCCAGCGGCGACCAGCCGGCGGCCATCGCCGACCTGGCCCGGCGCATCGAGGCCGGTGAGAAGGACGTCGTCCTGCTGGGCGCGACCGGCACCGGCAAATCCGCCACCACGGCGTGGATGATCGAGAAGCTCCAGCGCCCCACGCTCGTGATGGCGCCGAACAAGACGCTGGCCGCCCAGCTGGCCAACGAGTTCCGCGAGCTGCTGCCGAACAACGCGGTCGAGTACTTCGTCTCGTACTACGACTACTACCAGCCCGAGGCCTACGTCCCGCAGTCGGACACGTACATCGAGAAGGACTCCTCGATCAACGAGGAGGTCGAGCGGCTGCGCCACTCGGCCACGAACTCGCTGCTCACCCGCCGTGACGTCGTCGTGGTGGCCTCGGTGTCCTGCATCTACGGCCTCGGTACGCCACAGGAGTACGTGGACCGGATGGTCCCCCTCAGGGTCGGCGACGAGATCGACCGGGACGAGCTGCTGCGCCGCTTCGTGGACATCCAGTACACCCGCAACGACATGGCCTTCTCCCGCGGCACCTTCCGGGTCCGCGGCGACACTATCGAGATCTTCCCGGTCTACGAGGAGCTGGCCGTCCGCATCGAGATGTTCGGCGACGAGATCGAGGCGCTGTCCACGCTGCACCCGCTCACCGGCGAGATCATCAGCGACGACCAGCAGCTGTACGTCTTCCCCGCCTCCCACTACGTCGCCGGCCCCGAGCGCATGGAGCGGGCCGTCAACGGCATCGAGAAGGAGCTGGGGGAGCGCCTGGCCGAGCTGGAGAAGCAGGGCAAGCTCCTGGAGGCCCAGCGGCTGCGGATGCGCACCACGTACGACATCGAGATGCTCCGCCAGATCGGCACCTGCTCCGGCGTGGAGAACTACTCGATGCACTTCGACGGCCGCTTGCCCGGCTCCCCGCCCAACACCCTGCTGGACTACTTCCCGGACGACTTCCTGCTCGTCATCGACGAGTCGCACGTCACCGTCCCGCAGATCGGCGCCATGTACGAGGGCGACGCCTCCCGCAAGCGCACCCTCGTGGAGCACGGCTTCCGCCTGCCCTCCGCGCTGGACAACCGCCCCCTGAAGTGGGAGGAGTTCCAGGAGCGCATCGGCCAGACCGTCTATCTGTCGGCCACACCGGGCCCGTACGAGCTCTCGCGCTCCGACGGCTTCGTGGAGCAGATCATCCGTCCGACCGGCCTGGTCGACCCGGAGGTCGTGGTCAAGCCCACCGAGGGCCAGATCGACGACCTGGTGCACGAGATCCGCAAGCGCACCGAGAAGGACGAGCGCGTCCTCGTCACCACGCTCACCAAGAAGATGGCCGAGGACCTCACCGACTACTTCCTGGAGCTCGGCATCCAGGTGCGCTATCTGCACAGCGACGTCGACACCCTGCGCCGCGTGGAACTGCTGCGCGAGCTGCGCTCCGGCGAGTTCGACGTCCTGGTCGGCATCAACCTGCTCCGGGAGGGCCTCGACCTGCCCGAGGTGTCCCTGGTGGCGATCCTGGACGCCGACAAGGAGGGCTTCCTGCGCTCGGGGACCTCGCTGATCCAGACCATCGGCCGCGCGGCGCGCAATGTCTCCGGCCAGGTCCACATGTACGCCGACAAGATCACCCCGGCGATGGAGAAGGCCATCGAGGAGACCAACCGCCGCCGGGAGAAGCAGATCGCCTACAACAAGGCCAGGGGCATCGACCCGCAGCCGCTGCGCAAGAAGATCAACGACATCGTCGCGCAGATCGCCCGTGAGGAGGTCGACACCGAGCAGCTCCTCGGCTCGGGCTACCGCAAGTCCAAGGACGGCAAGGGCGCCAAGGCGCCGGTCCCGGCGCTGGGCGACAAGACGGCCAAGGGCGCGAAGGCCGGCAAGGCCGCCAAGGGCAAGGCGGCGGCCACGGTCCCCACGGACCGTCCGGCGGCCGAACTCGCCGAGCAGATCGAGGAGATGACCGAGCGCATGCGCGCCGCCGCCGCGGAGCTGCAGTTCGAGATCGCGGCCCGGCTGCGCGACGAGGTGTCGGAGATGAAGAAGGAGCTGCGCCAGATGCGGGAAGCCGGCCTCGCCTGAGCCCCACCACCCGCCGGACCTCGGCATACGCGCAAGTGTTGCAACACCGACACAAAGCGCGGGCCGGGGTTCGGCACTGTCAGTGCCCCTGCGTAGGGTTCTTGGCAACCGCGCGATGCGCGGCAACAGGGGACCTTCGAGAGGGGATTCAGCGGTGTCCGTCAACTTGAGCAAGGGTCAGGCCATCAGCCTGGAGAAGAAGGACGGGGCCACCCTGACCGCGGTCCGCATGGGGCTCGGCTGGCAGGCGGCGAAGCGGCGGGGCCTGTTCGGCTCCCGCACGCGCGAGATCGACCTGGACGCCTCGGCCGTCCTCTTCGCCGACACCCAGCCGGTCGATGTCGTTTTCTTCCGTCACCTGGTGAGCGACGACGGCTCTGTCCGCCACACCGGCGACAACCTCGTCGGCGGCGTCGGACAGGGCGGTGACGACGAGGCGATCCTCGTGGACCTGCAGCGCGTTCCGGTCCACATCGACCAGATCGTCTTCACCGTGAACTCCTTCACGGGCCAGACGTTCCAGGAGGTGCAGAATGCGTTCTGCCGCCTCGTGGACGAGACCAACGGCCAGGAACTGGCCCGCTACACGCTGGACGGCGGCGGTGACTACACCGCTCAGATCATGGCGAAGGTGCACCGTTCGGGCTCCGGCTGGACGCTGACCGCCCTCGGCACCCCGGCGAACGGCCGTACGTTCCAGGACCTGATGCCGGCGATCCAGCAGCACCTGTAGGACCGCCCGCTCGACCGGCGGGGCGCACGACGGCACGACACGACGGACGGGGGCGACGGCGATGACGGCCGAGCTGGTGCGGGGGCAGAACCACCCGCTGTCCCAGGACCGGCTGACGATCCGGATCTCGGCCGGGGCACCGGTCCTGGCCGGAGCCACGCTCAGCGACGAGAACGGCACGGTGCACGGCCCCCAGTGGGTCGCCCATCCCGGCGCCCCCGCTCTGCCCGGCGTCGAGACGCCCCGGCAGGCCGCCGGCGACCACCGGCTGGCCGTCGACCTGGGTGCCCTGCCCGAGGCCGTGCACCGCGTCCATGTCTTCCTCGCTCTGCCCACCGGGGCCGGCGCGCCGCTCCGGTTCGGTGCCGTAGCCGCCCCGCACACCACGGTCGAGACCCCGGACGGCACCGAACTCGCCTGCTACACCCTCACCGGCCTCGACAGCGAGACGGCCGTGCTCGCCCTGGAGCTGTATCGCAGACAGGGCGCCTGGAAGGTGCGCGCGGTGGGCCAGGGCTATGCGGCGGGGCTTACGGCACTCCTCGCCGACCAAGGGCTGCACGGGGCAGCCGACCTGGCGGCAGCCGCCCATGAGGCGGCGGTCCCCGGCCGGCCGGGCACGTCGCCGGCGCCGTCCTCCGTTTCGTCGCGGCGGGAAACGTCACCGCACGAGACGGCAGCCTCCACCGCGCCCGTCACCCCGGCCCCGGGGCCCGGTGAGACCCGGGCGCCCCGGCCGCAGGACACCCCCGCGGCCGGCCCGCCACCCTCGTACGGGCCGCAGCAGCCGGACCCGGCACCGCCGCACGAGACGCGGAACCCGTACGACGCCCAGACATCAGCCGCCCCGCATGTTCCGGGCGCCCGCGTCGACTACAGCCACCCCGGCCGCCGCCCGCACGGCGCGCCGCCCGCCGAGCCTCAGGCCGCCGGTGACACGCCGGCGCAGCCCGTCGCGGGGGACGCCGTGGGCTGGTCGATGGAGGAGCGGCTCTACAACCAGGTGTGGGGCATGTTCGAGGACCTGGCCCGCACGACCGCCGCCTACCGCAGCGCGGTCGACTTCGCCGACGCGCGCCTGGAGAAGGAACTCGACCGGGCCCTGACCGACCCCCGCGGCCGGCTCGGCGCCGCGGGCGACGCCGCGCGGGAGGCAGCCCATGCCCGCCGGACGCAGCTGGTGGACCAGGCGCGCGCCGTCCTCGACCGCGACCTCGCCCAGCTCACCGCCGAGTCCGAGGTGGTCGAGCCCGCGCTCCCGCCCGCCTACGCCCGCTGGGACAACCCCGTCTGGCACGGCTACCGCGTGCCCACCGAGCCGCCGATGGCGCTGCGCCTCGGCGACCTCCGGCTGCCCGAGAGCGGGCAGCTGAGCATTCCGCTGCTGGCCAGACTGCCACTGGAACGCGGCCTGTGGGTCGACAGCGGCCCGACGGCGGAATTCGACGGCTTCCCCGACTCCGCCCAGCTGCGGCACCTGGCGTTGGAGGCGGCGGTGGCGCTCGCGGCGCGGCTGCTGGCCGTGCATCCGGCAGGGGACTTCGCCGTGCAGGTCATCGACCCGGCGGGCGCAGGAGCTGCGGCATTCACGCCGCTCACCCGGACCGGCGTGCTGACCGCGCCTCCCGCGGGCGGCGCGGCCGGGGTGACGCAGACGCTGGAGCGGCTCACCCGGCGGGTCGACCTGGTGCAGATGGCCGTGCGCGGCGGCGCGCCCGAGTCGCTGCCGGCCGATGTCGACACCGCACGTCAGCTGCTGATCGTCAACGACTTCCCGCACGGTTTCGACGATCGGGCGGTGACCCGGCTGCGGTATCTCGCGGACGAGGGACCGGACGTCGGCGTCCACCTCCTTCTGGTGGCCGACCGCGAGGACGCCGCCGGCTACGGCCCCCTGCTCGATCCGCTGTGGCGTTCGCTGATGCGACTCACCCCCCTGCCCGACGACCACTTCGCCGATCCATGGGTGGGGCACGCCTGGACCTATGAACCCTCGCTGGTACCGCCCGGCAGCCAGGTCGTGCACCAGGTTCTCACCGAGGTGGCCAGAGCCATGACCAAGTACAGGTAAAGCCATCTGACCTGGAGATTTGATCTTTCTTTTGCTTCTCTCTTTACCTTTCCTTGGTGATTGGGGTATTGTCTTCCGTACGGAGGGGAGTACTCCCTGACAGCGGCGCACCCGTCAGTACGGACCGTTTCCGGTCCCGGGGCGCCGGCCCGACGCGGGTGGAAGAGACCTCCGGCAGCGACGACGCTGACGTGTTTGCCGTGATGTGACGCCGGAGGTGCTGTGGATATCTCGCTGACCGTGTGGGTCCTGACCATCGGGGGCCTCGCCGCCCTGATCGCGGTCGATTTCCTCATCGGGCGCAAGCCTCATGAGGTGTCGATCAAGGAAGCAGGGGTCTGGACCGTCGTCTGGATCACCCTCGCCGGACTCTTCGGCCTCGGTCTCCTCGTCTTCGGCGGTGGGCGGCCCGCCGGTGAGTTCTTCGCGGGGTTCATCACCGAGAAGTCGCTGAGCGTCGACAACCTCTTCGTCTTCGTCCTCATCATGGCGAAGTTCGCCGTACCCGCCCGGTACCAGCAGCGCGTCCTGCTCGTCGGCGTGCTCATAGCCCTGGTCCTGAGGGCCGTCTTCATCGCGGCGGGAGCCGCGATCCTCGCGAGCTTCTCCTGGGTGTTCTTCCTCTTCGGCGCCTTCCTGATCTGGACCGCCTGGAAGCTCATCCAGGAGGCCCGCGCCGACGAGGAGGACGAGGAATACGAGGAGAACAAGCTGCTGAAGGCCGCGGAGCGCAGGTTCGGCGTGGCCGACCGGTACCACGGCACCAAGCTCTGGATCCAGCACAACGGCAAGCGGGTCATGACCCCGATGCTGGTCGTGATGCTCGCCATCGGCACCACGGACGTCCTGTTCGCCCTGGACTCCATCCCCGCGATCTTCGGCCTGACCCAGGACCCGTACATCGTCTTCACCGCCAACGCCTTCGCCCTCATGGGCCTGCGGCAGCTGTACTTCCTCATCGGCGGCCTGCTCGAGAAACTGGTCCACCTCTCGTACGGCCTCTCGGTCATCCTCGGCTTCATCGGCGTCAAGCTGGTGCTGCACGCGCTGCACGAGTCCGGGGTCCATGTCCCGGAGATCAGCATCCCGGTCTCGCTCGGCGTGATCTGCGCGGTCCTGGTCGTCACGACCGTCACCAGCCTGATAGCCGGCAGCAGGCAGGCCGCCGTCGAGGCGGCGCGCAGCGAAGCCGAAGCCACCGCGAAGGACAGCGTCGACGCCTGACGGACGGAATGCGAAGCCTGTACGTCTCTGCGACCATCGCCGCATGATCACCCGGCTCCGGTCGCTCACCCCGCAATGGACGATCCTCGTGCCCGTCCTCGCGGTCGTCCTCCTGGCCTTCACCTGGGGCCGTGCCCTGCCGGGTGCGATGGTCGCACTGGTGATCCTGGTGCTCGCCGGCTCCGTGCTGGCAGCCGTCCACCACGCCGAGGTCGTCGCCCACCGCGTCGGTGAGCCGTTCGGCTCACTGGTGCTCGCCATCGCCGTCACGGTCATCGAGGTGGCGCTGATCGTCACCCTCATGGCCGACGGCGGCGCCAAGAGCGCCACGCTGGCCAGGGACACCGTTTTCGCCGCCGTGATGATCACCTGCAACGGCGTCGTCGGGCTGTGTCTCCTCGTCGCCTCGCTGCGGCACCGCATCGCGGTCTTCAACGCGGAGGGCACCGGCGCCGCCCTGGCCACCGTGGCGACGCTCGCCACCCTCAGCCTGGTGCTGCCGACCTTCACCACCAGCAAGCCCGGGCCCGAGTTCTCCTCCTTGCAGCTGACCTTCGCCGCGCTGTCCTCACTGATCCTCTACGGACTGTTCGTCGCCACCCAGACCGTGCGCCACCGCGACTACTTCCTCCCGATCACCCGGCAGGGAGAGGTCATCACCGCCGAGGAGCACGCCACGCCTCCGTCCGCGCGCACCGCCCGGATCAGCCTCGGACTGCTCGCCCTGGCCCTGATCGGCGTGGTCGGGCTGGCCAAGGGCGTGTCGCCCGCCATCGAATCGGGCGTGGCGGCGGCCGGCCTGCACCAAGCCGTCGTCGGTGTGATCATCGCCCTGCTCGTGCTGCTGCCGGAGACGATCGCCGCACTGCGTTCCGCGCGCCGCGACCGGGTGCAGACCAGCCTCAACCTCGCACTCGGCTCGGCCATGGCCAGCATCGGCCTGACCATTCCGGCGGTCGCCCTCGCCTCCGTCTGGCTGTCCGGACCGCTCGTGCTGGGCCTCAGCCCGACGCACATGCTGCTGCTCGCCTTGACCGTGGTGGTCAGCTCCCTGACGGTGGTGCCGGGACGGGCGACGCCACTGCAAGGCGGAGTCCACCTGGTGGTGTTCGCGGCGTATCTGGAACTCGCGATCAACCCGTAGCCGGTCGGCCGGGTCAGCCCGTCGGCCAGCTCAAGCCCTCGGCCCTGTCAGCCCACCGCCGGCTCCACCGACGCGACCGGCGCCGGCCGCGTCTCCGGAAGCAGCGCGAAGCACACCAGGCTGACCAGCGCGATGCCCGTCAGATACGCGCCCACGGCCCAGGGCACCCGCCCGCCCTGCTCCGCGAGCGCCGTGGCCACGATCGGGGTGAGCGCGCCGCCGAGGACCCCGCCGAGGTTGTAGCCCACCGCGGCGCCCGTGCAGCGCACCCGCGGCTCGTACAGTTCCGGCAGATAGGCGGCGACGACCGCGAACATGGCGACGAAGGCAAGCAGTGCGCCGAGGATGCCGACAAACATCAGCAGCGGCCGGCCGGTGGCGAGCAGCGACACCATCGGGAGCATCCACAGGACGCAGGCCGCGCACCCCGTCAGACACAACGGCCGGCGCCCGTAGCGGTCGCCGAGCACCGCCACCAGGGGAGTGAGGGCGCCCTTCACGACCACCGCGGCCATGACGCAGGTCAGCATCACCGTGCGGCTCACCCCGAGCCGCTCCGTCGCATACGCCAGCGACCAGGTCGTCACCGTGTAGAACACCGCGTACCCGATGGCCAGCGCGCCCGCCGTCAGCAGGACGAGCCGCCCGTGGTGGCGTACGACCTCCACGAACGGCACGCGCGCGTGGTCGTCGATCTCCAGGAACCGGGGGCTCTCGGCGAGCGACGAGCGCAGCCACAGCCCGGCGAGCGCCAGGGCGCCGGCCGCCCAGAACGGCACCCGCCACCCCCACCGCGCGAACTCCGCGTCGGACAGCGCCGCCGACAGGGCGAGCATCATGCCGTTGGCCAGCAGGAAGCCGAACGCCGGCCCCACCTGAGGGAAGCTCGACCACAGCGCGCGCCGCGCGGCCGGCGCGTGCTCGGCGGTCAGCAGCACCGCTCCGCCCCACTCCCCGCCGAGCCCGAGCCCCTGCAGGAAGCGCAGGACGAGCAGCAGCAGGGGCGCCGCGACGCCGATCGTGCCGTACGTCGGAAGGCAGCCCACCGCGACCGTGGAGGCACCCGTGAGGAGCAGGGAGGCGACCAGCACCGGCCGCCGTCCGCGCCGGTCGCCGAGATGCCCGAACAGCACCGAGCCCAGCGGCCGGGCCACGAACCCCGCTCCGAACGTCCCGAACGCCGCCAGCGTCCCCGCGAACGGCGAGAACGCCGGGAAGAACAGCGGTCCCAGGACCAGGGCCGCGGCCGTGCCGTAGACGAAGAAGTCGTAGAACTCGATCGCGGTGCCCGCCAGGGACGCGGCGGCGAGTCTCGGCATCGAGGGGGTGCGTACGGCGCGTACAGGCTGCATGCCGCGTCAACCACCCGGCGTGATCAACGGTTACGGGGCGCGTGGAGGCGAGCGGGCGACCATGGCGTACGCCGAGGCCACCGGCGCACACGGCCCGCCGTGCGCTGCGGCCACCGTGATAGACCGGTGCGAGCAGGCGGTTGTCGACGTACCGCCCCGAACGGACCGGAGGAACCGTGCCCCGCACCCTGGCCAACGCCCCGATCATGATCCTCAACGGGCCCAACCTGAACCTGCTCGGCCAGCGCCAGCCCGAGATCTACGGCAAGGACACGCTGGCCGACGTGGAGGCGCTGTGCGCCAAGGCGGCGGCCGCGCACGGCGGCACGGTGGACTTCCGGCAGTCCAACCACGAGGGCGAGCTGGTCGACTGGATCCACGAGGCGCGCCTGAACCACTGCGGGATCGTCATCAACCCCGGCGCCTACTCCCATACCTCGGTCGCGATTCTGGACGCGCTCAACACCTGCGACGGCATGCCCGTGCTGGAGGTGCACATCTCCAACATCCACCAGCGTGAATCGTTCCGGCACCACTCGTACGTCTCGCTGCGCGCCGACGGCGTGATCGCCGGATGCGGCGTGCAGGGCTATGCGTTCGGCGTGGAGCGCGTGGCCGCCCTGGCGGGCGCTGCGCGGGCCGACGCGTAGTCACCGGCGCGGGCCGGCGCCCGGCTAGAGCCGGCCCGCCTCCACGATCCGCCGCAGGAAGCGCCGTGTGCGCTCCTGCCGCGGGTCGCCGAAGACCTGCTCCGCCGTGCCGCGCTCCAGGACGACGCCACCGTCCAGAAAACACACCTGGTCGGCGACGTCCCGCGCGAAGCCCATCTCGTGCGTCGCCAGCACCATGGTCATGCCCTCGTCCTTCAGGCCCCGGATCACCTCCAGCACCTCGCCCACGAGTTCGGGGTCGAGCGCGGCCGTGATCTCGTCCAGCAGCAACAGCCGGGGCCGCACGGCAAGCGCCCGGACGATCGCCACCCGCTGCTGCTGACCGCCGCTGAGCCGGTCCGGATAGGCATGCGCCTTGGCGCCCAGTCCGAGGCGCTCCAGCAGCTCCCTGGCGCGTTCCTCGGCCTCCTCGCGGGAGACGCCGTGCACCCGGCGCGGCGCCAGCGTGATGTTGTCCAGCACCGTCATGTGCGGGAAGAGGTTGTACGCCTGGAACACCACGCCGATCCGGCGCCGCACCGCGTCCGGGTCGACACCGGGATCGGTGATCTCCTCGCCGTCCAGCCAGATCGCGCCGTCGTCGATCTCCTCCAGCAGGTTGGCGCACCGCAGCAGCGTGGACTTGCCCGAGCCGGAGGCCCCGATCAGCGCGGTAACCGTGTGCGGGGCGACCTCCAGATCGACGTCCCGCAGCACGAGCGAGGCGCCGAACGCCTTGCGGACGGACTCCATGCGCAGCACGGGCGCGTCGGCGTCGCTCACAGTGATCCTCCCTGGGCCCGCTGCCGGTCCGTCCGGGCCGTCACCCAGTCCGTGAAGCGGGTCATCGGAATGGTCAGCGCCACGAAGACCAGGCCCGCGACGATGTACGGGGTGTAGTTCAGGCTGCGCTGGGTGATGATGTCGGCCGCCCGCACGGCGTCGACCGCGCCGCCGATCGACACCAGCCCGGTGTCCTTCTGCAGCGACACCAGGTCGTTGAGCAGGGGCGGCACCTGACGGCGCACGGCCTGGGGGAGCACCACGTACCGCAGCGCCTGGCGGCTGGTCAGGCCCAGCGAGCGGGCCGCGGCGCGCTGCGAGGGGTGCACGGACTCGATGCCGGCGCGGAACACCTCGGCGACGTACGCGGAATAGGTCAGCGTCAGCGCCGTACCGCCCAGCAGCA
This sequence comes from Streptomyces sp. NPDC007189, assembly GCF_040703635.1. Classification (NCBI taxonomy): domain Bacteria; kingdom Bacillati; phylum Actinomycetota; class Actinomycetes; order Kitasatosporales; family Streptomycetaceae; genus Streptomyces; species Streptomyces sp. NPDC007189. Next base: position 198,961 of record NZ_JBEYEY010000006.1, on the reverse strand, counting down.
CGGGATCGACGGTCACGCCCTGCAAGCGCAGGGCGGGCACGCCGAAGACCACGATCATGAGGTTGATGATCAGTGGCAGACCGCGGAAGAAGTCCGTGTACGCGGCCGCCAGCACGCGCAGGGGGAAGAACACGGGCCCGGGCAGGGTGCGCGCGACGGCGATCAGCATGCCGAGGACGAGCACCAGCACGCCGCAGACCAGCAGCAACTGCACGTTGAGCCACAGCCCTTCGAGGACCTTGGGGAGGGCCTCGCGCGCGTAGTGGCCGTCGAAGAAGGTTTCCCTGGTGCGCGGCCAGCCGGGAGCGCTGACGACGACCAGGGCCAGGACGACGCCGGTGACCAGGGTGGAGAGTGCGGCGATCGCCGTGGCACGGCGGGCACGCGCGCGTTTGTGCCGCTCGCGTGCGAGCCGCCGTTCTGACGGGACGTACGCGTCGCCCAGGCCGTCCTTGCCGGAGTCCTTTCCGGACTCCTCCTCGACGACGGTCACTTGAGCACCGGCGCGTCGACGGCGTCGGACAGCCACTGCTTCTCCAGCTTCGCCAGCGTGCCGTCCTTGCGCAGGGTGTCCACGGCCGCCGTCACACACGGCGTGAGGCCGCTGCCCTTGTCGAGGACGAGTCCGAACTGCTCGGGCGCGCCGCCCTGGTTCTCGAACTGTCCGACGACCTTGGCGTCGGTCACCTGGGCCGAGGTGACGTAGAAGGCGGTCGGCAGATCGGTGACGATCGCGTCCACCTGGCCGTTCCTGAGCGCGGAGACGGCCTCGTCGTTCTTGGAGTAGGCGGCGGCCTGCTGCGACGGCTTCACCACGTCACTGATGTAGTCGAGGCTCGTGGTGCCCACCTGGGCGCCCAGCTTGAGGCCCTTGAGGTCCGCGATGCTCGTCGCCCTGGCCGCCTTGCCGTCCTTCAGGGCGATGACGGCCTGGCGCACGTCGTAGTAGCCGGAGGAGAAGTCGACGGCCTTCTTGCGCTCGGCGCTGATGGACACCTGGTTGACGTCGAAGTCGAAGGTCTTCTCCCCGGGAGCGAACGCCTTGTTGAACGGCACCCTCTGCCAGACGACGGCGCTCTTGCCGTACCCCAGCCGCCCGGCCACGGCGTAGGCGACCGCCGACTCGAAGCCCTTGCCGTTCGCGGGCTTGTCGTCCTCGAACCAGGGCTCGTACGCCGGCTCGTCCGTCGCGATCGTCAGCTTCCCGGCCGTCTTGGTGGCCGGCTTGCCCTTGGCGCAGCTCTGCGAGGCCGAGCCGGACGGGGCGGCCGACGCCTTGTCCTCGGGCTGCGGGGCGCAGCCGACGGCGGTGGCGAGCAGGGCTACGGTGGCGGCGGCTGCCGCGCGGCGCAGGGTGCGAGGGACGCGATGCATGCCGGGAGAGTGGCAGCGAACCGCGCGTTTGTCGAGGTCACGACCACGACTGTCCGCATAGTGGGAGCGGGTGTTGCGGTCGTGTGAACGGTGAGCCGGCCAGGGGCGGTTGACCTGGGCCGCCGGCCGAGGGCGGGGTTGGAGACCGGCGGCCCTGCCGCGGAGGAGCCGTCATCCTCTACGGGGTTGCCACCAGTTGACTGCGTGACACGGCGTGCGGGGAGCGCGCACGCGCCCCCGACACGAGTGAAACGTTCACACGGGGCGCGCGGTGGGCGGCACGCCCGGTGTCCGGGCGTGAGGCGCGCCGGACGGTCACCACCCGCGCGCGTGCCACTCCGGCAGATGCGGCCGCTCCGCGCCCAGCGACGTGTCGTTGCCGTGGCCGGGATACACCCAGGTCTCGTCCGGCAGCACGTCGAAGATCTTCGTCTCCACGTCGTGGATCAGGCTGGCGAAGGCCTTCGGATCCTTGTGCGTGTTGCCGACGCCGCCCGGGAAGAGGCAGTCGCCGGTGAAGACGTGCGGGTGGCCGTGCGGGTCGTCGTAGACCAGCACGATCGAGCCCGGGGTGTGCCCGACGAGATGCCGTGCGGTGAGTTCCACCTGCCCCACCCTGATGACGTCGCCGTCGTCCACGAGGACATCGGTGGGCACGGGGATGCCGGGGGCGTCCTCGCGGCCCGCGTACGTACGCGCGCCCGTCGCCGCGACGACCTCGGCGAGCGCCTGCCAGTGGTCGCCGTGCCGGTGCGTGGTGACGACGGACGCGATGCCGTCGTCACCGATCATGCCGAGGAGCGTGCCCGCCTCGTTGGCGGCGTCGATCAGGAGCTGCTCGTCGGTGGCCCGGCAGCGCAGCAGATAGGCGTTGTTGTCCATCGGGCCGACCGCGATCTTCGTGATCATCAGGTCTTTCAGCTCGTGCACATCCGCCGGTCCGCCGACCCTGACCTCTCCGGTGTACGTCATGGAGATCAGCCTATAGCGGACATGCGCCCGCGCACCGTCGGCCGCCTACAGCGGAGGCAGCGTCGGCAGCGTGCCCTGCGCGGTGAGGCCGGAGCCGTCGCGCCGCCCGGCGAGCCAGCCGGCCAGGTCCGCCGGAGTCCCGCTGATCGTGACCTCCGGCTCGTCCGCCTCCCGCCCGGTGCGCCACGCGCGCGTGCCGTCCGTGATCCGTGTCGGCGCGACATCGGGGTGCCCGGTGAACCGCTGGGCGAGAAAGCCGGTCTCCCGCTCCAGGAACTCCGCCGGAAGATCCTCCAGCTCGTAGCCGATGCCGAGGTCCACATGGTGCAGTTCCACCTCCGCCCACCGCCGGAACGGCACCCGCGCCGCCGAGTCGGTGACCCCGTTGCGCAGCTCCACGGTGCGCGACCAGTCCGCCGGCGCATCCCCCGCCGCCTGGAAGCGGGCCGCGCTCTCCCGCAGGTCGGCGAGCTGGACGTCGAGCGGCCGCGGGGCGTCCCGCACGATGTCGGCGTCCCGCGCCTCGGCGCTCGGGTACATGGGGCGCCCCTCGAGGACGTTCACGAGCGCGTCGGCGTTGCGGGCGAGATGGGCGACGACGTGCCCGCGGGTCCAGCCGGGAAGCCGTGACGGCTCGGCGAGCGACGCGTTGTCCAGTTTGGCGACTGCGGTGAGGAGCCGCTCGGTCGCGTCACGTACACATGCCAGGTCATGAGCGTGATCAATCATGAGCCTGACATTAGCCCCGCCACACCTTCGGGTGAAGGTGGTGAAGCTGGTCCGTGAATCGAAAGTGCGTGCTATATCGTCGGAGGCGGCGTCGGGCATGCTGGAGGGCCGGAGGTTGTTATGCAACCGGGCAATCCGACCGGCGTTGTCAGTGGCTCCCCCTAGTCTGAAGAAGCACGGGGGCCCCGCCCCTGTCACTTCTCTCAAGAAAGGTGCGGACCGGCGTGGCCGACCGTCTCATCGTCCGTGGCGCGCGCGAGCACAACCTGAAGAATGTCTCGCTCGACCTGCCCCGGGACTCGCTCATCGTCTTCACGGGCCTGTCGGGGTCGGGCAAGTCCTCCCTGGCCTTCGACACGATCTTCGCGGAGGGCCAGCGGCGCTACGTGGAGTCGCTCTCCTCGTACGCCCGGCAGTTCCTCGGCCAGATGGACAAGCCGGACGTCGACTTCATCGAGGGTCTGTCCCCGGCGGTCTCCATCGACCAGAAGTCGACCTCCCGCAACCCTCGCTCGACGGTCGGCACCATCACCGAGGTCTACGACTACCTGCGTCTGCTCTTCGCGCGCATCGGCAAGCCGCACTGCCCCGAGTGCGGCCGGCCGATCACTCGTCAGTCGCCGCAGGCCATCGTCGACCGGGTCCTGGAGCTGCCGGAGGGGAGCCGCTTCCAGGTGCTGTCCCCGCTCGTGCGCGAGCGCAAGGGAGAGTTCGTCGACCTCTTCGCCGACCTGCAGACCAAGGGCTACTCCCGCGCGCGCGTCGACGGCGAGACCGTCCAGCTCTCCAACCCGCCCACGCTGAAGAAGCAGGAGAAGCACACCATCGAGGTGGTCGTCGACCGCCTCACCGTGAAGGACTCCGCCAAGCGCCGTCTGACCGACTCCGTCGAGACAGCCCTCGGCCTGTCCGGCGGCATGGTCGTGCTCGACTTCGTCGACCTCCCAGAGGACGACCCCGAGCGCGAGCGCATGTTCTCCGAGCACCTGTACTGCCCGTACGACGACCTGTCCTTCGAGGAGCTGGAGCCCCGCTCCTTCTCCTTCAACTCGCCCTTCGGCGCCTGCCCCGACTGCACCGGCATCGGCACGCGCATGGAGGTCGACCCCGAGCTGATCGTCCCGGACGAGGACAAGTCCCTGGACGAGGGCGCCATCCACCCCTGGTCGCACGGGCACACCAAGGACTACTTCGGCCGTCTGACCGGCGCCCTCGCGGACGCGCTCGGCTTCCGCACGGACATCCCCTTCGCGGGCCTGCCGCAGCGCGCGAAGAAGGCCCTGCTCTACGGCCACAAGACCCAGATCGAGGTCCGCTACCGCAACCGGTACGGCCGTGAACGCGTGTACACCACGCCCTTCGAGGGCGCGGTGCCGTTCGTGAAGCGCCGGCACAGCGAGGCCGAGAGCGACGCCAGCCGCGAGCGCTTCGAGGGCTACATGCGCGAGGTGCCCTGCCCCTCCTGCGAGGGCACCCGGCTGAAGCCGATCGTCCTCGCGGTCACCATCATGGGGAAGTCGATCGCCGAGGTGTCCGGGATGTCGATCAGCGACTGCGCGGACTTCCTGAGGCAGCTGAAGCTGAGCGATCGCGACAAGAAGATCGCCGAGCGGGTGCTCAAGGAGGTCAACGAACGGCTGCGCTTCCTGGTCGACGTCGGCCTGGACTACCTCTCGCTGAACCGCGCGGCCGGCACCCTCTCCGGCGGTGAGGCCCAGCGGATCCGCCTGGCCACCCAGATCGGCTCCGGCCTCGTCGGCGTGCTGTACGTCCTGGACGAGCCGTCCATCGGTCTGCACCAGCGCGACAACCACCGGCTGATCGAGACCCTGGTCCGGCTGCGTGACATGGGCAACACGCTCATCGTCGTGGAGCACGACGAGGACACCATCAAGGTCGCCGACTGGGTCGTGGACATCGGCCCCGGCGCAGGCGAGCACGGCGGCAAGGTCGTGCACAGCGGCTCGCTGAAGGAGCTGCTCGCCAACACCGAGTCGCAGACCGGCGCCTATCTCTCGGGCCGCAAGGCGATCCCGGTGCCGGACGTGCGCCGTCCGCGCGACCCGTCCCGGCAGCTCACCGTGCACGGCGCCCGCGAGAACAACCTGCAGGACATCGACGTGTCGTTCCCGCTGGGCGTGTTCACGGCCGTCACCGGCGTATCCGGATCCGGCAAGTCGACGCTGGTCAACGACATCCTCTACACGCACCTGGCCCGCGAGCTGAACGGCGCGCGGAACGTTCCCGGCAGGCACACGCGCGTGGACGGTGACGACCTGGTCGACAAGGTCGTGCACGTCGACCAGTCGCCGATCGGCCGCACCCCGCGGTCCAACCCGGCGACGTACACCGGCGTCTTCGACCACATCCGGAAGCTGTTCGCCGAGACCACCGAGGCGAAGGTCCGCGGCTACCAGCCCGGCCGCTTCTCCTTCAACGTCAAGGGCGGCCGCTGCGAGAACTGCGCGGGCGACGGCACGATCAAGATCGAGATGAACTTCCTCCCGGACGTCTACGTCCCGTGCGAGGTCTGCCACGGCGCCCGGTACAACCGGGAGACCCTTGAGGTCCACTACAAGGGCAAGTCCATCGCCGACGTGCTGAACATGCCGATCGAGGAGGCCACCGACTTCTTCGAGGCCGTCCCGGCCATCTCCCGGCACCTGAGGACCCTGAAGGACGTCGGCCTCGGCTACGTCCGCCTCGGCCAGTCCGCCACCACCCTCTCCGGCGGCGAGGCCCAGCGTGTGAAGCTGGCCAGCGAACTGCAGAAGCGGTCCACCGGGCGCACCGTCTACGTCTTGGACGAGCCGACCACCGGCCTGCACTTCGAGGACATCAGCAAGTTGCTCAAGGTCCTCGGCGGCCTGGTCGACAAGGGCAACACGGTCATCGTCATCGAGCACAACCTCGACGTGATCAAGACCGCGGACTGGGTCGTGGACATGGGTCCGGAGGGCGGCGCCGGCGGCGGTCTCGTGGTCGCCGAGGGCACGCCCGAGGAGGTCGCCGGGGTCCCGGCCAGCCACACTGGCAAGTTCCTGCGCGAGATCCTCGGCGCCGACCGCATCAGCGATGCCGACACCGTGCCGGCGCAGCGTGCCGCCACGGCCAGGAAGACGGTCGCGGCGAAGACGGTGGCCAAGAAGTCGGTGACGGCCAAGGCCAACAACACGGCGACCAAGAAGGCCGCCACGGCGACGAAGAAGACGACGCCCGCGAAGAAGACGACGCGGGCCCGCAAGGCCTGACATAACACCAGAAAAACGGCGCCCCGCGGGAACTCCCCGCGGGGCGCCGCTCGTTCCACCATCAGCCACCCCGGATCCGAGGCACGACAGGTCCCCGCACCACGGTTCCGGCCGCACCTTGACAACAGCAGAGAGGGAAGCGGCTAACGAGAAAAGGGGCCGCTCACAGATCACCGAGTTCGGCCGCGTACGGCGGCTCGGCCCCCGCCCGCGAACAGGTGATCGCCGCCGCGCGTGCCGCGAAGCGCAGCAGCCGCGTCCAGCCCTCCGTCCCGAGGGCGGCGAGCGCTTCCTCCGACAGCGCGTCCAGAGCCGAAAGTCCGTGCAGCAAGGCCGCGTTCACCGTGTCACCGGCGCCGATGGTGTCCACCACGGCGACCTTCTCACCCGTTACGGAGTGCTCCGCGCCGTCCCGGGTGAACGCGGTCAGACCGTCCCCGCCCCGGGTCACCACGACGGCCGCCGGTCCCGCGGCCAGCCACTCGCGCGGGGTGCCGCCCAGCCACTCGGCGTCCTCCGCGGACAGCTTCAGCAGCGTCACCGAGGGCAGCCAGCTCTTGAAACGCGCCCGGTAGGCATCCGCGTCCGGGATCAGGCCCGCCCGGATGTTGGGGTCGAGCGCGGTGCACAGCCCCTGTGCTGCCGCCGTGCGCATCAGCTCCTCATAGGCGCTCGCCCCCGGTTCCAGGACGAGCGAGCAGGTGCCGAAGGACACCGCGCGCGTGCCGGCGGGCAGCGCGGCGGGAGCGGTGAACAGACGGTCGGCGGTGCCGTCGACATAGAAAGAGTAGGCGGCCGACCCGCCGTCGTCGATCGTGGCCACCGCCAGCGTCGTCGGCTCCGCCCCGCGCTGCACGCCCGACACGTCGACCCCCGCGTGACGCAGCCCGTCCAGCAGGGCCTCGCCGAAGGCGTCCCGCGAGGTCCGGGAGCAGAACGCGGTGCGCGAGCCGAGGCGGCCGAGGGCCACGGCGGTGTTGTAGGGGCCGCCGCCGAGCGCCGGCTTCAGGACCGCGAGAGCACCGGAGCCCTGCGGTACCAGGTCGATCAGTGCCTCACCGGCGACGACGATCACGAGGTGGTTCCCTTCTCCGACAGCGTGGATGATGCGGCGTGCCCGGACTCCCCGGTCCCGCCCGGCTCCTCCGGGCACCCGCAGGACGTGCGATGGACGAACGCGCACGGCAGCCGCACCGTCCGGGCCGGCCGGCGCGGGTCGTCCAGGCGGTCGAGCAGCACCCGCACGGCCTCGCCGCCCAGTTCCCTGCTGGGCTGGGCGATGGCGGTGAGCCGGGGCGAGAACAGGTCGGCCCAGGTGAAGTCGTCGAAGCAGCACAGGGCGATGTCGTCGGGGACGGACAAGCCGTGCCGCCGCAGGGCGCGCAGCGCGCCGATGGTCATCGCGTTGTTGGCGGTGATGAGGGCCGTGGGCGGATCGGGGAGGGCGAGCAGGGCGGCCGTGGCCTGCTCGGCACCGGCGGACTCCGAGTTCCCGGACACGAGGAGCCGTTCGTCGAAGGCCAGCCCGGCGGCGGTGAGACCGTCCCGGAAGCCGGAGACGCGTTCCCCGGTAGTGCTGAGGCCGGGCAGGCCCGCGACGAGGCCGATCCGGCGGTGGCCCAGCCCGGCGAGATGGGTGACCAGACGCGCGGTCGGTCCGGCGCTCTCGGCGGAGACCTGGTCGTACCAGGGCCCATCCTCTGGAGTCGCGGCGCCCGCACCGGCTCCCGTGTCGGTGTCCTCCAGCATGTCCGCGCCGATCATCCGGTCCAGGAACACGGTCGGTACGGAGTGCCTGCGGAGATAGCCGACCAATTCACGCGGGCGCGCGGATGGGGCGACGATCATGCCGTCCACCCGGCGTTCATGGAGCAGTTGCACGACCTTGCGCTCGTGCTCGGGATCGTCGTGCGGGTCCGCGATGAGCAGGCTGTAGCCCGCTTCCAGGGCGGCGGCCTCGACACCCTGGAGGATCTCCGTGAAGTACGGGTTGCTGATCGCCGACACCGCGAGCCCGATGGACCGGGTGCGGGAGGTCACCAGGGAGCGGGCCAGCGTGTTGGGGGTGTAGCCCAGGGCGTCGATGGCGTCCAGCACGGCCTGGCGGGTGTGGGGCAGCACCGGGCGGGTGTCGTTCAGCACGTGGGAGACGGTCGCCACGGAGACGCCGGCGCTGCGCGCGACGTCGGCCATGGTGGGCATCGCGTCTCCCTTCTGCTGCGACCGAGTCTCCCGAGCCCGAGTCTCATGCGACTGCGACCGGGCGCGATCCTTCCGCGCCGGGACGGTATCCCATCGACCGGCCTGACGTAAACGCTTGCGTAAGCGTTTACGTCACCGCCTCTGGTCGGCCCGGTGGTCCTGCGCTGAGTATCGGCCCCGCTCCCCGCCGACCGACCTGCCCCGCCCCAGGACCGGCCCTTCTGCCCGGGTATCGTCGCCATGCACACCCCTTGAGCAGTGGAGTCCCAGATGCCCGCCCGATCGTCCGCGAGCCGTCGTACCGTCCTTCGAGGGGCCGCCGTGGCCCCGGTCGCCGGGCTCGGCCTGGCCGCCTGCTCGGCGCCGGGCCGGGACGGCTCGGACCCGGCAGCCACCCCGACGGCGCCGGTCGAGCTCGGAGCCGAGAGCGAGGTCTCGACGGGCGGGGCCAAGCTCTACCGCGACCACAACGTGGTCGTCAGCCGGGACGGGAACGGCACGCTGAAGGCGTACAGCACGATCTGCACGCACGCGGGGTGCCCCATCAGCAAGCTCCAGGGGACCACTCTGATCTGCCCCTGCCACGGCAGCCAGTTCGACGCCGTGACGGGCAAGGTGGTCCAGTCACCGGCCACCGAGCCCCTGGCGGAGCTGCCCGTCAAGACGGCGAACGGCAGGATCATCGCGGGCCCGGGCGCCTGACCGGACAGCCGAACCGGAACGGGCCGCGGCGGTCCAGCTCAACTGTCAGGCGGCGAGGGCGAGTTCACTCCCAGTCCCATGCGATGCCGACGATGCCCGGACGGATCCGCGGCTCGACCACGTGGACGCAGTGGTGGGGGCCGGTGACCGGCAGTTCATGGCGGCCGCTGCGGGGGGCTGCCGGCGAGTGCTGGGCGAAGCGGTGACAGCGGACCGGCAGCGCGGCCCCGTCGAACCGGACCTGGAGGGCGTACTGGCCGCCGGGGAAGCCGAAGCGGTGGAGGTACTCCCGGGCGGGCCCGGCCGTGCCGTCCTCGATGCCGTACCGGAAGAGGAAGGTGTCACCGGCGCGCAGCCGGGTGCCGAAGAGCAGCTCCGCGACCAGCACGCCGGTGTCCTGGTCCCAGCGGATGCGTCCCGTGCGGCAGTTCTCCAGCGCCCGCACTCTGATGTCGGCCGGGCGGCAGCCGGGATCTCCGTGATGCACGGCGACGAAGCGGTCGACGCCGTCGCGGTGGGCCCGCACGATGTGGTGGGCCTCGCGGGCCGCCAGCTCGCGCCGGGCACCGATGCGGACGCATTCGTGGTGCCCAAGGGTGTGCAGCCCGCCGTCGAGCGACCAGCCCAGCTCGGCGCGGAGCCGGTCCAGGGCGTTCGAGGCCTCGGTCAGCAGGCGGTAGGAGCGTCCTGCCGGGCGGCCGGCCGTCGGGCGCTGATCGGTCTCGGTGAGCAGCCGGATCAGTGACTCGTCCGGCAGCTGGAGGATCTCCTCAAGGGCCCGCACGGCCCTGAGCGACTCCGGCCGCTGGGGGCGGCGGGCGCCCTGCTGCCAGTAACTCAGGCTGGTGACACCGACCTTCACCCCGTACCGGGACAGATGGTGCTGGACGCGCTGGAGCGGCAGCCCGCGCGCGGCGATCGCGGCGCGCAGCGCCACATGGAAGGGGCCGCCCCGCAGGGCCGTGTCCAGTTCCGCGGTGGCGAGGTGCGCGTGCTCGGTGGCATGCCGCATACCGGGGCGCCTTTCTATGAGGTGTCGCTACGGCTGGTCAGACCGATGCGCTGGTGCCGGGGCCACCCCTTGGGCGCTGTGGACGCCCGTGCCTGCGCACGCCACGCCGGTACGCGTGGATGCACGGCCCCGAGTTCCCCCGCATTGAAGCGTGTTGACCAGACCCCGACAACACCTGGAACCCGCCAGGCCCTCGACCGGTGGCGGCGCCGCGGCCGGATCCCACAGCCGTCGGCCCGTCGCGCGCCCCGCCCACGCCGCTCGACGGGGAGGCCGGCGTGCCCCGCCCACGGCGCTCGACAGGAAGGACGGCGTGCGACGCCCACGGCGCTTGACAAGGGGGAAGGACGGCGTGCGACGCCGCACGACTCGACGGAAAGACCGGTGCGCGACGCCGCACGGCCCGGTCTCCGGCCGCACCCTGACCATGTCGACAAGGAGACCTGGGCATCTCGGCGGCGATGACACGGCCGGGAGCCAAGATCTCCTCTTCGCCCGCCGCCTGGCAAAGCCTCCACGTCCCTCAGCGGCCCCCTCCCCGGCCGTCCGCCCCGCGATCGGTACCGGAGCTTGGCCTGCCGTCGATGCGCACCGGCGCCGGCCTGTGGACGGACGGGCGTGCGGGTGCGGGCGTTGTCCACAGGCCCGACGCGGTGTCGGTGCTCGCCAGTAGGGTGTGAGACATGGCCGATCCCTCCAGCTACCGCCCCAGGCCGGGTGAGATCCCGGACTCCCCGGGGGTGTACAGGTTCCGCGACGAGCACCGCCGGGTGATCTACGTCGGAAAGGCGAAAAGCCTGCGCCAGCGCCTGGCGAACTACTTCCAGGACCTGGCCAACCTGCACCCCCGGACCCGGACGATGGTGACCACCGCCGCGTCCGTGGAGTGGACCGTGGTGTCCACGGAGGTCGAGGCGCTCCAGCTGGAGTACTCGTGGATCAAGGAGTACGACCCCCGGTTCAACGTCAAGTACCGCGACGACAAGAGCTACCCGTACCTCGCGGTGACGATGAACGAGGAGTTCCCGCGCGTGCAGGTGATGCGCGGTCACAAGAAGAAGGGCGTTCGGTACTTCGGTCCGTACGCGCACGCGTGGGCCATCCGCGACACCGTCGACCTGCTGCTGCGCGTCTTCCCGGTGCGCACCTGCTCGACGGGCGTCTTCAAGAACGCCGCCCGCACCGGCCGGCCCTGCCTGCTCGGCTACATCGACAAGTGCTCCGCCCCGTGCGTCGGCCGGATCGGTCCCGACGACCATAGGGAGCTGTCCGAGGAGTTCTGCGACTTCATGGCCGGCCGCACCGGCACCTACCTCCGCCGTCTGGAGAAGCAGATGATGGAGGCGGCCGAGGAGATGGAGTACGAGCGGGCGGCCCGGCTGCGCGACGACATCGAGGCCCTGAAGAAGGCCATGGAGAAGAACGCCGTCGTGCTCGCCGACGCGACGGACGCCGATCTCATCGCGGTCGCCGAGGACGAGCTGGAGGCGGCGGTGCAGATCTTCCACGTACGCGGCGGCCGGGTGCGCGGCCAGCGCGGCTGGGTGACCGACAAGGTCGAGGAGATCACCACCGGCGCCCTGGTCGAGCACGCCCTGCAGCAGCTCTACGGCGAGGAGACCGGGGACGCCGTCCCCAAGGAGGTCCTCGTCCCGGCACTGCCCGAGCCGGTCGAGCCGGTCCAGGAGTGGCTGACCGGCCGCCGCGGGTCCAATGTCTCGCTGCGCATCCCGCAGCGCGGCGACAAGAAGGCGCTCATGGAGACCGTGCAGCGCAACGCCCAGCAGGCCCTCGCGCTGCACAAGACCAAGCGCGCCTCCGACCTGACCACGCGCTCGCGCGCCCTGGAGGAGATCGCCGAGGCCCTCGACCTGGACAGCGCCCCGCTGCGGATCGAGTGCTACGACATCTCGCATCTCCAGGGGGACGACGTGGTCGCCTCCATGGTCGTCTTCGAGGACGGCCTGCAGCGCAAGAGCGAGTACCGCCGCTTCCAGATCAAGGGCTTCGCGGGCCAGGACGACGTCCGCTCCATGCACGAGGTGATCACCCGCCGCTTCAAGCGGTACCTCGCGGAGAAGGAGCGGACGGGGGAGTGGGCCGACGGCTCCGAGGACGCCCTCGGCGACGGTGACGGCGCGCTGACCGACACGGACGCGGCCGCCAGCACCCTCAAGGACGACGACGGCCGCCCCAGGAAGTTCGCGTACCCGCCGCAGCTGGTCGTGGTCGACGGCGGCCAGCCGCAGGTCGCCGCGGCCCGGCGCGCGCTGGACGAGCTGGGCATCGACGACATCGCCGTCTGCGGCCTCGCCAAGCGCCTGGAGGAGGTCTGGCTGCCCGGTGACGACGACCCGGTGGTGCTGCCCCGCACCAGCGAGGGCCTGTATCTGCTCCAGCGCGTACGGGACGAGGCCCACCGGTTCGCGATCACGTATCAGCGCACCAAACGCGCCAAGCGCTTCCGGGCCGGCCCCCTGGACGAGGTCCCCGGCCTCGGCGATACCCGCAAACAGGCGCTCATCAAGCATTTCGGCTCGGTGAAGAAGCTGCGGTCCGCCACAATCGAGCAGATCCAGGAAGTGCCGGGCATAGGGCGGAAGACGGCCGAGACCGTCGCCGCGGCCCTCGCCCAGGCGGCTCCGGCCGCACCCGCCGTCAACACGGCGACTGGAGAGATCATTGAAGACGAGGAACCCGATACGACGGCGGGTGCCTCGCGGGAGCCCGTAACCGCGGGCCTCCCGGACGAACGACGGGGGCAGGAGACATGACCGAGCACGACGCACAGCCCACAGCGGACCGAGATCCCGCTCACAGGGAAGCAGGGCAGGATCAGCCACGAACCGCGGCCGGTCAGCAGCCCGCGGTCCAGGACGACGGAGCACAGGTGAGCACGGACGGTACACCGGCTTCAGGCCCGGAGACGGCCATCCCCGAGCTGGTGATCATCTCCGGCATGTCCGGAGCGGGACGGTCGACGGCGGCGAAGTGTCTGGAGGACCTCGGCTGGTTCGTCGTGGACAACCTCCCGCCCGCCCTCATCCCCACCATGGTGGAGCTGGGCGCCCGCTCGCAGGGCAACGTGGCGCGGATCGCGGTCGTCGTCGACGTACGCGGCCGGCGCTTCTTCGACAATCTGCGCGAATCCCTCGCCGACCTCGACACCCGCGGCGTGACCCGCAGGATCGTCTTCCTGGAGTCCTCCGACGAGGCGCTGGTGCGCCGCTTCGAGTCGGTGCGCCGCCCGCACCCGCTGCAGGGCGACGGCCGTATCGTCGACGGCATCGCCGCCGAGCGCGAGCTGCTGCGCGAGCTGCGCGGCGACGCCGACCTGGTGATCGACACCTCCAGCCTCAACGTGCACGAGCTGCGCGCCAAGATGGACGCCCAGTTCGCCGGCGAGGAGGAGCCCGAGCTGCGGGCCACCGTGATGTCCTTCGGCTTCAAGTACGGTCTGCCGGTCGACGCCGACCTGGTGGCGGACATGCGGTTCCTGCCCAACCCGCACTGGGTCCCGGAGCTGCGCCCGTTCACCGGCCTCAACGAGGAGGTCGCCGCCTACGTCTTCAACCAGCCCGGCGCGAAGGACTTCCTCGACCGGTACGCCGAGCTGCTGCGGCTCATCGCGGCCGGCTACCGGCGCGAGGGCAAGCGGTACGTGACCATCGCCATCGGCTGTACGGGCGGCAAGCACCGCTCGGTCGCGATGTCGGAGAAGCTCGCCGCGCGGCTCGCGGCCGAGGGCGTGGAGACGGTGGTCGTGCACCGGGACATGGGACGGGAATGACGGAACGTACACGGCGGCTGGGCAGGCTGCGCCGGATGGTGCCCGAGGGCCGTTCGAGCCGTGCCGCGGCCGACGCCCGGGCGGCGGCCCGGCCCGCCGAGGCCCGCGGTGGGCGGCCCCGCCGCCGGGGCGCCCAGCCCAAGGTGGTCGCGCTCGGCGGCGGCATGGGCCTGTCCGCCTCGCTCGCCGCGCTGCGCCGGATCACCGGCGACCTCACGGCCGTGGTCACCGTGGCCGACGACGGCGGCTCCAGCGGCCGGCTGCGCGACGAGCTGGGCGTGCTGCCGCCCGGCGACCTGCGCAAGGCGCTGGCCGCGCTGTGCGGCGACGACGAGTGGGGGCAGACCTGGGCCCGGGTCATCCAGCACCGCTTCCAGTCCAAGGGCGATCTGCACGAGCACGCGGTCGGCAATCTGCTGATCGTCGCCCTGTGGGAGCAGCTCGGCGACCACGTGCAGGCTCTGGACCTCGTGGGCAAGCTGCTCGGCGCGCACGGGCGGGTGCTGCCCATGTCCGCCGTGCCGCTGGAGCTGCAGGCCCTGGTCAAGGGGCACGACCCGGACCGTCCGGACGACGTGGACACGGTGCGCGGGCAGGCGAACGTCGCCCTCACCCCGGGCGAGGTCCAGTCGGTGCACCTGGTGCCGAACGACCCGCCGGCCGTGCCCGAGGCCGTGGCGGCGGTGCTGGACGCGGACTGGGTGGTGCTCGGCCCCGGTTCCTGGTTCTCCTCGGTGATCCCGCACCTGCTCGTCCCCGAGCTGCTGGACGCCCTCACCGGGACCAAGGCACGCAAGGTGCTGTCCCTGAACCTCGCCCCGCAGCCGGGAGAAACCGAGGGCTTCTCCCCGCAGCGTCATTTGGAGGTTTTGGGGCGACACGCCCCTAAACTCGCCCTGGACGTGGTGCTGGCCGACGAGGCCGCCGTGCCCGACCGCGACTCGCTCACCGAGGCCGCCAAGCGGCTGGGAGCCGCGATCGAGCTGGCGCCGGTGGCCCGGACCGACGGAAGCCCCCGGCATGATCCGGAGCTGTTGGCCGCCGCGTACGACCGTATTTTTCGGATGCATGGAAGGATCGGCCCATGGCGATGACGGCAGCGGTGAAGGACGAGATCTCCCGGCTCCCCGTCACCCGGACCTGCTGCAGGAAGGCGGAGGTCTCCGCCATTCTGCGGTTCGCCGGCGGCCTCCACCTGGTGAGCGGGCGCATCGTGATCGAGGCGGAGCTGGACACCGCGATGGCGGCCCGCCGCCTCAAGCGGGACATCCTGGAGATCTTCGGCCACGGCTCCGAGCTGATCGTGATGGCGCCCGGCGGGCTGCGCCGCGGCTCGCGGTACGTCGTCCGGGTCGTCGCCGGCGGGGACCAGCTGGCCCGCCAGACGGGGCTCGTGGACGGCCGGGGCCGGCCCATCCGGGGCCTGCCCCCGCAGGTGGTCTCGGGAGCCACGTGCGACGCGGAGGCGGCCTGGCGCGGGGCCTTCCTGGCGCACGGTTCGCTGACCGAGCCCGGCCGGTCCTCCTCCCTGGAAGTGACCTGCCCGGGGCCCGAGGCCGCGCTGGCGCTGGTCGGCGCCGCCCGCCGGCTGTCCATCGCCGCGAAGGCGCGCGAGGTGCGGGGCGTGGACCGGGTGGTCGTCCGCGACGGCGACGCGATCGGCGCGCTGCTGACCCGGCTGGGCGCGCACGAGTCCGTGCTGGCCTGGGAGGAGCGCCGGATGCGCCGCGAGGTGCGGGCCACGGCCAACCGGCTCGCCAACTTCGACGACGCCAACCTGCGCCGCTCGGCCCGGGCCGCCGTGGCCGCCGGAGCCCGGGTGCAGCGGGCGCTGGAGATCCTGGGCGACGAGGTCCCCGAGCACCTCGCCGCGGCCGGACGCCTGCGCATGGAGCACAAGCAGGCCTCCCTGGAGGAGCTGGGCGCGCTTGCCGACCCGCCGCTGACCAAGGACGCGGTCGCGGGCCGTATCCGCCGGCTGCTGGCCATGGCCGACAAGCGCGCCGCCGACCTGGGCATCCCCGGCACGGAGGCCAACCTCACCGAGGAACTGGCGGACAACCTGGCGGGCTGACCGCCCGCACGCCAACAGGCCGGTGCCGAGGCCCAGTCGGGCCAGGCACCGGCCTTCGTGCACCTGATGTCCCGTCATGGGTGCGGGCGACGGCGTCTGCTCAGTGGCACCGCTGTCCCCAATGGCATCACTGGCACCACCGACCTCAGCGCCCGTACAGGTGTCGTCGGCGGCCGATCGGGCACCTCTGCCGAGGAAGGCGTTCCACGCGTTCGGGGAGGTGAGGGCCGCCACGTTGACAGATCAGGCTCGCCCTGTTCCGACAGGTGAGCGCAGGCCCTCTCAACGGTGCGCGGAAAAGGGCGTTGATCAAGTGAGCCGACCCGCTCACGAACGAGTGAACAGACCGTCAAAACCGCCCGGCATTCCGTAACAAATACGAGTGAAACCACCGTCGATCCGGGACGGTCCGTACCCCTACTGACGGGTACGGAACGCCTGCCCGTGTATGGGCCATCTCGATGTCACCCCGGGGCCATCGGAGAGGTAGGGTCGGTGGTGGTCGGGGACATCCCAAACAGAGCTCGCCGGCACCGCATGGCCGGCGTACCAACGAGGAGATCGGTTCGTGACGATCCGCGTAGGCATCAACGGCTTCGGCCGCATCGGGCGTAACTACTTCCGCGCCCTGCTGGAGCAGGGGGCGGACATCGAGGTTGTGGCTGTCAACGACCTGGGTGACACCGCGACCACCGCTCACCTGCTCAAGTACGACACGATCCTGGGTCGCCTCAAGCAGGAGGTCTCCCACACCGCCGACACCATCACCGTGGACGGCCACACCATCAAGGTGCTCTCCGAGCGCAACCCGGCCGACATCCCCTGGGGCGAGCTGGGCGTCGACATCGTCATCGAGTCGACCGGCATCTTCACCAAGAAGGAAGACGCCGCGAAGCACATCGCCGGCGGCGCCAAGAAGGTCCTCATCTCGGCTCCGGCCAAGGACGAGGACATCACCATCGTGATGGGCGTCAACCAGGACAAGTACGACCCGGCGAACCACCACGTCATCTCCAACGCCTCCTGCACCACCAACTGCGTGGCGCCGATGGCGAAGGTCCTCGACGAGAACTTCGGCATCGTCAAGGGCCTGATGACGACGGTGCACGCGTACACGAACGACCAGCGCATCCTGGACTTCCCGCACAAGGACCTGCGCCGCGCCCGTGCCGCCGCCGAGAACATCATCCCGACCACCACGGGCGCCGCCAAGGCCACCGCCCTGGTGCTGCCGCAGCTCAAGGGCAAGCTGGACGGCATCGCCATGCGCGTCCCGGTCCCGACCGGCTCGGTCACCGACCTGGTCGTCGAGCTCGGCCGCGAGGTCACCAAGGAAGAGGTCAACGCCGCCTTCCAGAAGGCCGCCGAGGGCGAGCTGAAGGGCCTCCTCGACTACACGGAGGACCCGATCGTCTCCTCCGACATCGTCAACGCCCCGGCGTCCTGCACCTTCGACTCCTCCCTGACCATGGTCCAGGAGGGCAAGAACGTGAAGGTCATCGGCTGGTACGACAACGAGTGGGGCTACTCCAACCGCCTCGTGGACCTCACGGTCTTCGTCGGCAACCAGCTCTGATCGCCGAAGCGGGACCTTGAAGTGAGAGCAGGGCTCGGGCAGCGCAGCGCCGCGCTGTCCGGGCCCTGTCTCGCGCCCGGACCACGTCCTCTTACGATCAGGTGCACCACGAGCCCTCCTTTGGAGTCCACTCAATGAAGACGATCGACGAACTTCTCGCCGACGGCGTGAGCGGCAAGCGGGTATTCGTCCGCGCCGACCTCAACGTGCCGCTGGCCGACGGGACGATCACCGACGACGGCCGCATCCGCGCCGTCCTGCCCACCGTCAAGGCCCTCGCGGACGCGGGCGCCAAGGTGGTCGTCGCCTCGCACCTGGGCCGCCCCAAGGGCGCCCCGGACCCCGCCTTCTCCCTCGCTCCGGCCGCCTCCCGCCTGGGTGAACTCCTCGGCTCCGCCGTGGCCTTCGCGACCGACACCGTCGGCCGGTCCGCCCAGGACACGGTCGCGGGGCTCGTCGACGGCCACGTCGCCGTCCTGGAGAACCTGCGCTTCAACCCCGGCGAGACCGCCAAGGACGACGCCGAGCGCGCCGGGTTCGCCGAGCAGCTCGCCGCCCTCGCCGACGTCTACGTCGGCGACGGATTCGGCGCCGTGCACCGCAAGCACGCCTCCGTCTACGACCTGCCGAAGAAGCTGCCGCACTACGCCGGCCACCTCATCGCCACCGAGGTCGGCGTCCTGAAGAAGCTCACGGAGGACGTCCGGCGCCCGTACGTCGTCGCGCTCGGCGGCGCCAAGGTCTCCGACAAGCTCGCCGTCATCGACCAGCTGCTCGGCAAGGCCGACCGGCTGCTCATCGGCGGCGGCATGGCCTACACCTTCCTCAAGGCCAAGGGCTACGAGGTCGGCATCTCCCTCCTGCAGGAGGACCAGGTGCCCGCCGTCAAGGAGTACATGGAGCGCGCCGAGAAGCAGGGCGTGGAACTGGTGCTCCCGGCCGACGTCGTGGTCTCCCGGACCTTCCCGGACCTGAAGACCAAGGCGCCGACCGAGCACACCACCGTCGACGCGGACAAGATCCCCGCCGACCAGGAGGGCCTGGACATCGGCCCGAAGACCCGGGAGCTGTACGCCTCGAAGCTCGCCGACGCCGAGACCGTCTTCTGGAACGGTCCCATGGGCGTCTTCGAGCACCCCGACTACGCCGAGGGCACCAAGGCGGTCGCCCAGGCCCTCGTCGACGCGAAGGGCTTCAGCGTCGTCGGCGGCGGTGACTCCGCCGCCGCCGTGCGTACGCTCGGCTTCGACGAGAACGCATTCGGCCACATCTCGACCGGTGGCGGCGCATCCCTCGAATACCTCGAGGGCAAGACGCTCCCCGGCCTCGCCGCACTGGAGGACTGACCTTGAGCACCCGCACGCCGCTGATGGCGGGCAACTGGAAGATGAACCTCAACCACCTCGAGGCCATCGCGCACGTCCAGAAGCTCGCCTTCGCCCTGGCCGACAAGGACTACGAGGCCGTCGAGGTCGCCGTCCTGCCGCCCTTCACCGACCTGCGCTCCGTGCAGACCCTGGTCGACGGCGACAAGCTCAAGATCAAGTACGGCGCCCAGGACATCTCGCAGCACGACTCCGGCGCCTACACCGGCGAGATCTCCGGCCCGATGCTGGCCAAGCTCAAGTGCACCTACGTGGTCATCGGCCACTCCGAGCGCCGCCAGTACCACGCCGAGACCGACGAGCTGGTGAACGCCAAGGTCAAGGCCGCCTACAAGCACGGCCTGACCCCGATCCTGTGCGTCGGCGAGGAGCTGGACGTCCGCGAGGCGGGCAACCACGTCGCCCACACCCTCGCCCAGGTCGAGGGCGGTCTGAAGGACCTCCCGGCCGAGCAGGCCGAGACGATCGTGATCGCCTACGAGCCCGTGTGGGCCATCGGCACCGGCAAGGTCTGCGGCGCCGAGGACGCGCAGGAGGTCTGCGCCGCCATCCGCGCCAAGATCGCCGAGCTGTACACGCAGGACGTGGCAGACAAGGTCCGCATCCAGTACGGCGGCTCCGTGAAGTCGGGCAACGTCGCCGAGATCATGGCGCAGGCCGACATCGACGGCGCCCTGGTCGGCGGCGCCTCGCTGGACGCCGACGAGTTCGTCAAGATCGTGCGGTTCCGCGATCAGTGACGCGAGCTGTGAGTAGGCGGTAGCGGCAATACGTCGTACTCTTGCGGGGGCACAGCCGGGACGCTGTGCCCCCGTCGTCCATCCGAATCCGAGGAAGTTGGTCCAGCCGTGGTTGTGGGGTTCTCGATCGCCCTGATCATCTTCAGCCTGCTGCTGATGCTGCTGGTGCTGATGCACAAGGGGAAGGGCGGCGGCCTCTCCGACATGTTCGGCGGTGGCATGGCGTCGTCCGTCGGCGGCTCGTCGGTCGCCGAGCGCAACCTCGACCGGATCACCATCGTGATCGGTGTGCTGTGGTTCGCGTGCATCATCGTCCTCGGCATCCTGATGAAGACGACCAGCTGACACCATCGCAGCACACACATCACGCATATTCGGCACGTAAGGCCCCATGTTCGGTACGCGCTCCAGGGCGCGGCCTATCATGGGGCTTGCGTCTGGGTGTGGGGCTGGTAACTCCCAACACTGGACGCGCGTTGGGCCTTACGTAGACTGAGGCGCTCGCAGCGAAGCGAAACGCCGACTCGCTTCGCGGCACCATCACGCAGGGAGTTACGACCGTGGCAAGTGGCAACGCGATCCGAGGAAGCCGGGTCGGGGCGGGGCCGATGGGCGAGGCCGAGCGCGGCGAGTCCGCGCCGCGTCTGCGCATCTCCTTCTGGTGCTCCAACGGGCATGAGACGCAGCCGAGCTTCGCCAGCGACGCGCAGGTCCCCGACACCTGGGACTGCCCCCGCTGCGGCTTCCCGGCCGGTCAGGACCGGGACAACCCGCCGGACCCCCCGCGCACCGAGCCGTACAAGACGCACCTCGCGTACGTACGGGAGCGGCGCAGCGACGCGGACGGCGAGGCGATCCTCGCCGAGGCGCTCGCCAAACTGCGGGGCGAGATCTAGAAGTTGACACCGGCCGGGCGCCTTCCACGTGCCCGGCCGGAGCCATATCGCTCCGCTCGCACGGCCGATTGTCAGTGCTGCCCCCTACGGTTGTCAGTGCAGGCGAGAACCGCGCGAGGGGAGTTCTGGCAATGGTCGGCACGGGGGAGACCAAGACGGGCCAGAGCCGTGCGCCCGGATGGCGCGGGGGCTTCGGACGGCTGTGGACGGCCGCCGTGGTCTCCCGGTTCGGGGACGCGTTACGGACCTCCGCGCTGCCCCTGCTCGCCGTCCGGCTCAGTGACGAGCCCCTGGTCATCGCCTCCGTGACGGCCTGTGGTTACGTGCCCTGGCTGCTGTTCGGCCTGCTCGGCGGGGCCGTGGCCGACCGGGTCGACGGACGGCGTGCGATGTGGGCCGTGGACACGGTCCGCGGCCTGCTGGTGGCCGCCTTCGCCGTCACCGTGGGACTGGGCCACGCCTCGATCCCCCTGCTGCTCGTCCTCGCCTTCGCGCTGACCACGCTCCAGACCCTCTTCGACAACGCCGCGACGGCCCTGCTGCCCGCGCTCGTGGACCGCGAGACACTGGGCGGCGCCAACGCCCGTCTGATGACCGGTCAGCAGATCGCCGGCGGTCTGCTGGCCGCCCCGCTCGTGCCGCTGCTGCTGACGGCGGGCGCGGCCATGCCGTTCGCGGCCGACGCGAGCACCTTCCTGGTGGCTGCCGCCCTGGTGGCGTCCCTGCGGACGCGTCCGCCGCAGCGCGCGTCACGCCCCGCGGGCAGCACCCTGCGCACGGAGATCGGTGCGGGCCTGCGCGCCCTGTGGGGCGACGGAGCACTGCGCGCGATCTGCGTGGCCACGCTGCTGTGCAACATCGGCATGGGCGCCCTGATCGCCACCCTCGCGCTGCACGTGACACGCTGGCTGGACGCGGGCGACGCCGGATACGCGGCCGCGATGACGGCCTACTCGGTGGGCAGCATCGCGGGGGGATTCGCCGCGCAGCGACTCGCGCTGCGCACCGGAAGGGTGCGGGCGCTGCTGGTCGCCGGCGGTGTCCAGACGTCGTCGCTGCTGCTCATCGGATCCGTACGGCACCTGGCCGCGCTCGTCGCCGGCATGCTGCTGCTCGGCGCCATGAACATGGTGTGGAACGTCAACCAGGTCACCCTGATGCAGCAGCGCAGCCCCGAGCCCATGGTGGGCCGGATCGCCGCCGCGTTCCGCACGGCCTCCACGTCCGGCGCCCCGCTCGGCGCACTCCTCGGCGGGGTCGCCGCGCGCGCGTACGGGCTGAACGGCCCGGCCCTGCTCGCCGCGGTCCTCTTCGCTCTCGCCGTCACCTCGCTGATACCGGCCCGCAAGCCGGACGTACCTGTTGTCGCGCCGCACGGCGATGTCACGACGGCTCGCGCCGAGCGGTGATCAACTAGGTTGGAACAGCTGGGACAGGCACGAAAGAAGGCGGAAGTCGAAATGAACGCAGACGGCCGTACCAGGCTCAACCAGACGCCCGAGTGGACCGCTCTCGCCAAGCACCGCGAGGAGCTGGCCGACACCCATCTCAGGGAGCTGTTCGCGGCCGATCCCGGGCGCGGTGAGACCTACACCCTCCAGGTCGGCGATCTCTACATCGACTACTCCAAGCACCTCGTCACCGACGAGACGCTGCGGCTGCTGCGCGAGCTGGCCGCCGCCACGGACGTGTCCGGGCTGAGGGACGCCATGTTCCGCGGCGAGAAGATCAACGTCACCGAGGACCGGGCCGTGCTGCACACCGCCCTGCGCGCCCCGCGCGACGCGGTGATCGAGGTCGACGGCGAGAACGTCGTTCCTAAGGTGCACGCCGTCCTCGACAAGATGGCCGCCTTCGCCGAGCGGGTCCGCTCCGGCGAGTGGACCGGCCACACCGGCAAGCGGATCAGGAACGTCGTCAACGTCGGCATCGGCGGCTCCGACCTCGGCCCCGCCATGGCCTACGAGGTGCTGCGCAGCTTCACCGACCGGGAGCTGACGGTCCGCTTCGTCTCCAACGTCGACGGCGCCGACCTGCACGAGGCCACCCGCGACCTGGACCCGGCCGAGACGCTGTTCATCATCGCCTCCAAGACCTTCACCACCATCGAGACGATCACCAACGCCACCTCGGCGCGGACGTGGCTGCTGGACGCGCTCGGCGACGACTCGGCGGTGGCCCGGCACTTCGTGGCGCTGTCCACGAACGCCGGGAAGGTCACCGAGTTCGGCATCGACCCCGAGAACATGTTCGAGTTCTGGGACTGGGTCGGCGGCCGGTACTCGTACGACTCCGCGATCGGTCTGTCGCTGATGATCGCCATCGGCCCGGACCGCTTCCGGGAGATGCTCGACGGCTTCCGGCTGATGGACGACCACTTCCGCACCGCCCCCGCCAGGGCCAACGCGCCTTTCATTCTGGGCCTGTTGGGTATCTGGTACGGCAACTTCCACGACGCCCAGTCGCACGCCGTGCTGCCGTACAGCCACTACCTGTCGAAGTTCACCGCCTACCTCCAGCAGCTGGACATGGAGTCCAACGGCAAGTCGGTGCAGCGCAACGGCCGGCCGGTGGAGTGGCAGACGGGGCCGGTGGTGTGGGGCACGCCGGGTACCAACGGGCAGCACGCCTACTACCAGTTGATCCACCAGGGCACCAAGCTGATCCCCGCGGACTTCATCGGCTTCGCCGAGCCGGTGGCCGAGCTGAGCGGTGAACTCAAGGCGCAGCACGACCTGTTGATGGCGAACTTCTTCGCCCAGACCCAGGCCCTCGCCTTCGGCAAGAGCGCCGAGGAGGTCCGTGCGGAGGGCGTGGCGGAGGAGCTGGTCCCGCACAAGACCTTCCAGGGCAACCGGCCCACGACGACCATTCTGGCGAAGGAACTCACCCCGTCCGTCCTCGGCCAGCTGATCGCGCTCTACGAACACAAGGTGTTCGTGCAGGGCGCGGTGTGGAACATCGACTCCTTCGACCAGTGGGGGGTCGAGCTGGGCAAGGTGCTGGCCAAGCGGGTCGAACCCGCCCTGACCGAGGGCGCGGAGGTGCCCGGCCTGGACGCCTCGACCAAGACCCTGGTCGCCAGGTACCGGCAGCTGCGCGGCCGTAGCTGATCCGACGGGCTCACCGACGCCTTCCTGCTGAAGCCGGCCGCGCTGGTTCCCGGGCTGCGCGGCCCGGACTTCGACGCGGCGGTGAAGACCATGAAGTACCGCTCGTTCGTGGACCGGGCCGAGGAGGTGTACGAGGAGGCGGGCGGAACACAGGACCCCCAGGGCCCCGGCACCCCGACCGCGGAGATCGACAACGTCCGCGTCCCGGTCGACTACAACGCGGTGCTGTTAGACGGTGATGCCTTTGCCGCGCTGCTCACGAAGATCGGGGCCCAGCCCGAGCAGTGGGGGAGAGGGGCTCGTCCTGAGGGCCGTCAGGCCACCGTGCTGAAGGTGTCCGCGAGGCGTCCGCGTGCCGCGCGGGCCGCGGGCAGGGCGGCCAGTGCTGCCGCCCCCAGCACGGCGGCCGCGCCCAGCACGAGCAGCAGTGCGGGTGACGGGGACTGCGCGATACCGGCCCCGATCCCGCTGGAGCTGCCCTGGGCGTCGATCAGCCGGCGGCCCAGCGGCAGCCCCAGCGCCGTGGCGGCGATCGCCGCGGCCAGGGCCGTACAGCTCGTCGCCGTGACGGTGATCGCGGTGATCTGCCGTGGCGACATGCCGATCGCCTTCAGCGCCAGCACGTCCCGTTCGCCCTCGCGGACGCTGCCGCCGATGGCGGTGAGCAGCTCGACCAGCCCGATCAGGGCCAGCACGGCGATCAGTCCGGCGACGACGCCGCGCAGCGGGGACAGACCGTCGGCCGGGTTCGTCACGGGGTGCACATCGAGGTGGCCCCGGCCGGCCCGGGCGAGCGCGGCGGCCACGCTCCGCGCGTCGGCGCCGGGACGCAGCCGCAGTTCCCAGAAGGCCGGGGTCAGCGCGGGGTCGTTCTCGCGCAGGGTGTCCAGGGAGGTGGTGACCACCCGGCCGGCGTTCTGCGGTTCGATGCTGCGGCCCACGATGTGCAGGATCTGCGGCCGGTCGCCCACCGTCATGCGCACCCAGTCGCCGACCCGCGCGTGCAGCAGGTCCAGCAGGCCCTGGCCGGCCACCGCCTCGTCCGGTCCGCGGGCCGCGCGGCCCGCGGCGAGGGCGTACGGGTAGGGCTCGGCGCGGGTGCCGACGCCGCGCAGCGCGATGGTGCCGGTCTGGCCGGGGACGAGAGCGGCGACCTCGACTCCGGGATAGGCGGCGGCGACCCGGGAGTCGCCGGTCAGCACGGACCGCACGCCGGACGCGGTCAGGGCGCCGTCCGTGCGGACAGTGAGCGAGGTGGGCAGGCCCACGTGCGAGGGGCTGCTGTGGAAGCGGTCGATCGTGGTCCAGGCGCTGAGCGCCACCACGATCAGCAGCAGCGGCAGCGTCAGCCGGGCCACGGTGGCCAGCGACCGGCCGCGCCCCGCGAACGCCTTGTGGCAGCCGAGGACCAGGGCGGCCGGCAGCCGCAGACCGAGCGCCCGCCGGGCCACACCGGTCAGCCGGCCGCCGGCCGGCCCGGCCCGGCGCGGCACCGGAACCGGCGGCACCCGACCGGCCCGCCACGCCGCGAGACCCGTGGTAAGGCCGATGAACAGCACCGCGCTCACGGGCACCACGCACAGCGCCACGGTGTGCCCGGGCAGCCCCTGCCAGACGCCCACGGCGTCGCCGAGCCGGCCCGGGATCCGGCGGCCCAGGGTCTCGGCGAGCGCGGCCGCGGCGAGAGAGCCGAGCAGCGCGTACGCCAGGTGCTGGAGCAGGAAGATCCGCACCACCTGGCCGGGCGTGAAGCCGATCGCCTTCAGCACTGAGATGTCCCGCAGATGCCCCCGGATGCGGGTGGCGATCGCGCCGTGCACGGCGAACCCGGCGGCGATCAGGGCGCCCAGACCGAACAGGCCGAGCACCTGGCCCAGCAGCCGGTCGTCGCCCTGGGCAGCCGAGCGCGCCTGCTGCCAGGTGGACACCTCGCCGACCGCGCCCGCGCCCAGCACCGTGACCGCCCGCTGCACCGCGTAGTCCGTGTCGGCCGGGTCGGCGAGCCGCAGGCCGATCACCTGGCCGCCGGGGGTGCGCACGGCGGAGGGCAGCGCCCAGACCAGACCCGGCTGCTCGCCCGGGCTGTAGCGGGGCTCGGCGCTGTCCGCGATGCCCTCGACCGTCAGCGTGCGTGCCGTGCCGGGCAGGGTGAGGGTGTCCCCGGGTTCGGCCAGCAGCGCGCGGGCCAGGCTGCTCTCCAGCACCACGCCGTCCGGTTCGGCCGGATCCAGCCAGTGCCCGGAGGCGAGCAGCGGCCGCCCGACGGAGGGCAGCCGCGGGGTGCCGCGCAGCTCAACGGAGGCGCGGGCGCCGCGTACGGAGACGGTGGCGGACTCGGTGCGGTAGGGGCCGGCCACGGCCTGGACCCCGTCCAGCCGGGCCAGCCCGCCGGCGTCGGCGGACGGCACGGTGTGAATCCACACATGCGCCCCGCGGGCCTGGGTGAAGACCCGCTGCCAGGGATTGGTGGCGTACCCGAACAGGGCGGTGGCCAGCAGCAGCGAGGCGACGATCCCGGCGGTGGCCAGCACGAGGAACAGCGCCTCGCCGCGATGCGTACGCAGGTCGGAGTGCGCCCACCGGAGGGCGGCTCGCACGTCCCTGAGATCCGGCACCGTCAGTCCCTCAGCTCCAGCACGCCCGAGATGCCCGGCCTGCGGGAGGCAGGCGCGCCGTCCAGCGGGGCGTCGTCGGCTATGCGGCCGTCGAAGAAGCTGATCACGCGGTCGGCGGCGCTCGCGAGCCGGGCGTCGTGCGTGACGAGGACGATGGTCTGACCACGCCCGTGGAAGCGGGACAGCAGCCGCATCACCTCGCGCGTGCCCTTGCTGTCCAGGCTGCCGGCGGGCTCGTCGGCCAGCAGCAGCGCGGGATGGTTGACCAGGGCCCGGGCGAGCGCGACCCGCTGCTGTTCGCCGCCGGACAGCTCGCCCGGCATGCTGCGCTCCTTGCCCTCGAGCCCCAGCTCGGCCAGCAGCTCCTCGCGTTCGGCGCGCGCCTTCTTCGGCGGGACGCCGGCGAGCAGGGCGGGCAGCTCGACGTTGTCGGCGACGGACAGGTTCGACACCAGGTTGAAGAACTGGAACACGATCCCGATGGCCTTGCGGCGCTCCACCGCCCAGCGCGCCTCGCTGAAGGAGTCCGTGCAGCGCCCGTCCAGCCAGATGCTGCCCTCGTCCGGCCGCTGCAGCCCGCCGAGCAGATGCAGCAGCGTGGACTTGCCGGCGCCCGACGGGCCGGTGATCGCGACGAACTCGCCGCGCGCCACGGACAGGTCGACCCCGCGCACGGCGTGCGCGGGCGCGCCCTCGCCGTGGTGGGTCTTCACCAGACCGGCTGCCCGCAGCACCGGAACAGTGTCCTCGCTCATTCCAGTTCCTCCTGGCACCGCTCCAGCCAGTCGAGGTCGGCCTGCAGATGCAGCATCGCGCCCTCGATGAGCAGGTGGGCGATGCGGTTGTCCCGGTTCTCGGCCGCGGCCAGTTTCGACAGGTTGCGCATGGTGTTGAGGTACTGGCGCCGCTGTTTGTTGATGAGGGCCATCTGGTCGGTGAGACCGGTCTGCGGGGCGAGGGCGAGCTTCATGAAGAACTCGTCCCGCACCCGCGGCTCGTCCTCGGTCTCCTCGAACCAGGCGTGCAGCGCCTCGCGCCCGGCGTCGGTGAGGTGGTAGACCTTCTTGTTGGGTCGGCTGGACTGCTCGACGTCCTCGCCCTCGATCAGTCCCGACTTCTCGAGGCGGCCGAGGGTGACGTAGATCTGGCCGACGTTGGGCTGAGGGTACGCGGAGCCCAGCAGTTGCTCAAGGTCCTGCTTCAGCTCGTAGCCGTGGGCGGGGCCGCGGGCGAGGAGTGCCAGGAGGGGCAGGCGCACGCGTGCTGTCCTCCTGTCCTCTCACAATGTGCTCCAGGCCCTAGTATCGCCCATACCTAACAGGTATACATGGCCCTGACTCCCGGCGAAGAGGCCCGGAGCCGTGTGTATGTGTTCAGGGAGGAACCTATGCGGTGGATACGCGCCGCCGGTAGGGGTCTCCTCGTACTCGCCGTGATCATGACGGGGTACGTCGCCTCCGGCGCCCACGCCGACGACGCGGGCGGCGACGGCCGCGGCCCCCTCACCCTGGCCACCGCCGGCGACCTCACCGGCTATCTCGCCCCGCTTCTCCAGGGCTGGAACCGCACCCACCCCGGCGAGAAGGTCACCCTCGTCGAGCTGCCGGACTCCGCCGACGAGACCCATGCGCAGATGACCACCGATCTGCGCGGCGGTGACCGGGGCCGCTTCGACGTCCTCAACATCGACGTCAACTGGACCTCGGAGTTCGCGGCGGCCGGCTGGATCCGCCCGCTGCCGCGCGACCGCTTCCCGCTGAAGAGCTTCCTGCCGCCGGTCGTGGACACGGCCACCTACGACGGCCGCCTGTACGCGGTCCCGTACGTCACGAATGCCGGACTTCTCCTGTATCGCAAGGACATCCTCGCCAAGGAGGGCGTGCCCCCGCCGCGCACCTGGGCCGAGCTGGAGCACGACGCGAAGACCATCGCACCCAAGTACGGACTCGACGGCTACGCGGGCCAGTTCCTGCCCTACGAGGGCCTCACCGTCAACGCGGCCGAGGCCGTCTACTCGGCGGGCGGCACCATCCTGGGCGGCGAGGGCACCCGGGTCACCGTCGACTCCTCCGCCGCGCGCGAGGGCATCGGCTTCCTCGCCCGCGGTGTGCGCGAGGGCTGGATACCGAAGGCGGCGCTGACGTACAAGGAGGAGGAGTCCAAGCAGGCCTTCCAGGACGGCAGGCTCCTCTTCCTGCGCAACTGGCCCTACGCCTATGCCGTCGCCTCCGCCAAGGGCTCCAAGGTCGCCGGGAAGATCGGCGCCGTGCCGATCCCCGGGCCCGACGGGCCGGGCACCAGCGTGCTCGGCGGCTCCGACCTCGCCGTCAACTCCCACACCCGGCACCCCGATTCGGCCGCGCGCCTGATCGCCTACCTCACCAGCGAGCCCGTCCAGCGCCAGGTGCTCACCCGGGGCTCGCTGCCGCCCGTGCGCGCCGCGCTCTACGAAGACCCCGCCCTGATCCGGCGCTTCCCCTACCTGCCGACGCTGCGCACCGCCGTGCTCACCGCCCGGCCGCGCCCCAAGAGCCCGCACTACGACCAGGTCAGCCTGGTGGTGCAGGCGGTGGTGCAGGACGCGCTCACCGGGCGCCAGACGCCCGAGCAGGCCGTGCGCCGGCTGGCGCGCGAGCTCGACGCGATCGCCCGTCGCTGACTCCGCTGCTAGTTACTTGTTAGGTAACGCCCGGATCTCATCTCGGCTCATGATGCCCCATTAAGTCCGGATTTGTTCCCTCAACTCTCCAGTAGCTTCTGTTCTTTTCGTTGACACCCTCGCGACACGGCTACCTAACATGCATGCATAACCGCTGCCCTTCGCAGCTGGGCCCTTCGGAAAGACAGGCACAAGGGTTGAACAGGCATCATTGGTGGCGTGACGCGGTGATCTACCAGGTCTACGTCCGCAGCTTTCTCGACAGCACCGGCGACGGCGTCGGCGATCTGGCCGGAGTCCGGGCCGGACTGCCGTACCTCAAGAAACTCGGCGTCGACGGCATCTGGCTGAGCCCGTT
Organism: Streptomyces sp. NPDC007189; assembly: GCF_040703635.1. Lineage (NCBI taxonomy): Bacteria > Bacillati > Actinomycetota > Actinomycetes > Kitasatosporales > Streptomycetaceae > Streptomyces > Streptomyces sp. NPDC007189. The sequence goes on along the minus strand of NZ_JBEYEY010000006.1, from coordinate 169,513 downwards.
CTACCCCTCCCCGCAGCACGACCACGGCTACGACGTGGCCGACTACTGCGACGTCGACCCGCTCTTCGGCGACCTCGCCGAGTTCGACCTGCTGATGGCGGCCGCCCGGCGGCTCGGCATCAAGGTGCTCCTCGACATCGTCCCGAACCACTGCTCCAGCGAGCACCCCTGGTTCCGCGAAGCACTGCAGAGCGCCCCCGGCAGCCCGGCCCGCGCCCGCTTCCACTTCGCCGACGGGCGCGGCCCCGACGGCGCCGAACCGCCCAACAACTGGCACGCCATGTTCGGCGGCCCCGCGTGGACCCGGGCCGGCGACGGCCAGTGGTACCTGCACATGTTCACGCCCGAGCAGCCCGACTGGAACTGGCGCAACCCCGAGGTCGCCGACGAGTTCGACCGCGTCCTGCGCTTCTGGCTCGACCGGGGCGTGGACGGCTTCCGCATCGACGTGGCCGCCGGACTGTTCAAGCACCCCGAACTGCCCGACTCCGACGACCCGGAGGCCGACGCCCGCACCCGCGACTCGGTCAACCCGCTCGCCTGGAACCAGCCCGAGGTTCACGGGGTGTGGCGCCGCTGGCGCGCCCTGTGCGAGGAGTACACCGCACGCGACGGCCGCGACCGCCTCCTCGTCGGCGAGGTCTCCGTGCCCACCGCCCGCGAACACGCCCTGTACGTCCGCCCGGACGAACTCCACCAGGCCTTCTTCTTCGACCTGCTCGGCGCCCCCTGGGACGCCGACGCCTTCCGCAAGGTCATCTGCGAGGCCATGCAGGACATCGCCGGCACCGGCTCGACGGTCACCTGGGTCCTCAACAACCACGACCAGGTCCGCACCGTCACCCGCTACGGCGAACCCGCCCCCGAGGGCAGCGGCCTCGGCGCCGCCCGCGCCCGCGCCGCCGCGCTGCTGATGCTCGCGCTGCCCGGCGCCGCGTACATCTACCAGGGCGAGGAACTGGGCCTGCCCGAGGTCGTCGACCTGCCCGACGACGTCCTCACCGACCCGATATTCCGCCGCACCGGCAGCCGCGCCCGGATCCGCGACGGCTGCCGGGTGCCGCTGCCCTGGTCCGGCCAGGCCTCCCCGTTCGGCTTCACCACCGGTGTCGAGGGGGTCAAGCCCTGGCTGCCGCAGCCCGACTACTTCGCCGAGTACGCCACCGACCGCGCCCTCGCCGACACCCGCTCCTTCTGGCACCTGTACCGCGACGGCCTGCACCTCAGGCGCTCCCTGCCGCAGTTGGGCGAAGGCGCGCTGACTTGGCTGGACACCCAGCCCGGCGTCCTCGCCTTCAGCCGCGGCGACGGCCTGGTCTGCGCCGTCAACTTCGGTACGGCCCCCGTGCCCGCCCCCGTCTCCGGGACCCCCCTGCTCTCCAGCGGCCCCTGCCCGGCCGGCGTCCTGCCCGGCGCCACGGCCGCCTGGTGGCTCAGCGACCTGTGATCAACCCCCTCTCGAAAAGGACATCGACGATGATGCGACGCCGTACCACCCTGCTCACCGGCTGCACAGCCCTCACCCTCGCGCTCGGCGCCACCGCCTGCGGCGGCGGACCGGTCTCCGCCGGCGGGGGCGACAAGGCGCTCAGCGGCCAGACCGTCACCGTGGCCGGCGTCTGGACCGGCAGCGAGCAGAAGAACTTCCAGAAGGTGCTGGACGCGTTCACCGCGAAGACCGGCGCCAAGACCCAGTTCATCTCCACCGGCGACAACGTCTCCACGGTCGTCGGCAGCAAGATCGAGGGCGGCAACGCGCCCGACGTCGTGATGGTCCCGCAGGTCGGCGTTCTGCAGCAGTTCGCGAAGAAGGGCTGGCTCAAGCCCCTGTCCGCCACCGCCCAGCAGACGATCACCGCCGACTACGCGCCGGTGTGGAAGAACTACGGCAGCGTCGACGGCACCGTGTACGGCCTGTACTTCAAGGCCGCGCACAAGTCCACCGTCTGGTACAGCCCCGACGCGCTCGCCCAGGCCGGGGTCAAGCCGCCGAAGACGTACGACGAGATGCTCAAGGCCGGTCACACCGTCTCCGACTCCGGGCTCGCCGCCTTCGCCGTCGGCGGCGAGGACGGCTGGACCCTCACCGACTGGTTCGAGAACGTCTACCTCTCCCAGGCCGGCCCCGAGAAGTACGACGCCCTCGCCACGCACAAGCTGAAGTGGACGGACGCGTCGGTCGTCAAGGCGCTCACCACGCTCGGCAAGCTGTTCAAGGACAAGCAGCTGATCGCGGGCGGCCAGAAGGAGGCCCTGAACACCGACTTCCCCGGCTCGGTGGAGAAGGTGTTCGGGCCCAAGCCGCAGGCCGGCATGGTCTACGAGGGCGACTTCGTGGCCGGCGTCGCGCACGACCAGTACGGCAAGACCATCGGCAAGGACGCGAACTTCTTCCCGTTCCCGGCGGTCGACGGCGGCGCGGCACCGGTCGTCAGCGGCGGTGACGCGGCGGTCGTCCTCAAGGACGGCAAGAACAGCAAGGCCGGCATGAAGCTCCTGGAGTACCTGGCCACCCCCGAGGCCGCGGCCGTCTGGGCCAAGGCGGGCGGCTTCCTGTCCCCGAACAAGAAGCTCGACCTGTCCTCCTACGGCGACGACGTCACCCGCGCCACCGCCAAGTCCCTCATCGCGGCGGGCGACTCGGTCCGCTTCGACATGTCCGACCAGGCGCCGGCGGCCTTCGGCGGCACCAAGGGCGCAGGCGAGTGGAAGCTGCTCCAGGACTTCCTGCGCGACCCGTCCGACCCCAAGGGCACGGCGGCGAAGCTGGAGTCGGCCGCGGCGAAGGCCTACCAGGACTGACCATGGCCGCCACCACTGTCGTGAAACAGCGGGCGGCCGAGCCGGCCGCCGCCGGCGTGGCGCGCGGGCGCCGCGGCCGGCGGCGCGCCCGGCTGATCGCCCTGCTCTTCGTCTTCCCCGCGCTGCTCCTGCTCGGCGCGCTCGTCGTCTACCCGGTGCTGTTCTCCGTCGGCCGGAGCTTCTTCGACGCCTCCGGCACCCGTTTCGTGGGCGGCGACAACTACGCCGAGATGTTCCGTGACCCGGCGACCCTGAAGGCCATCCGGAACACCACCATCTGGGTGGTCGTGGCCCCGGCCCTGCTGACCGGCCTGGGCCTGATCCTGGCCGTCCTGGTGGAGAAGGTCCGCTGGGCCACCGCCTTCAAGCTGCTGCTCTTCATGCCGATGGCGGTGTCCTTCCTGGCCGCCGGCATCATCTTCCGGCTCGCCTACGACCAGGACCCGAACAAGGGCGTGCTGAACGCGGCCGTGGTCTCCGTCCACGACGCCTTCCAGGGCACCTCGGCCTACCCGACGGCGCGCGGCCGCACGGGCCTGCTCACCCAGGACCGGGACGGCTCGTACCGTACGACCGCCGCCGCCGGGCACACGGTGAATCTCCCGATGGTCGGCGTGCTGCCCAAGGACCTGCCGGGGGGCGCCGAGCCCGCCGCGGCGGCGGCCTCGCGCCCGGCGGCGCCCGGCGAGCTGCGCGGTGTCGTCTACCTGGACTTCACCCCCGGCGGTGGAGGCAGACAGGGCAAGGTCGACCCGAAGGAGAGCGGCCTGCCCGGCATGAAGGTGCAGGCGGTGCGTGACGGGCACACCGTCGCGAGCGCGACCACCGCGGCCGACGGCTCCTTCCGCTTCTCCGGGCTGCGCGCCGGCTCCTACACGGTGAAGCTCCCGGCGTCCAACTTCGCCCAGCCCTACCAGGGCGTCTCCTGGCTCGGGCCGACGCTCGTCACCCCGGCGATCATCGGCGCCTACCTGTGGATCTGGACCGGCTTCGCGATGGTCCTGATCGGCGCCGGACTGTCCACACTGCCCCGGGACGCGCTCGAGGCGGCACGGATGGACGGAGCCAACGAGTGGCAGATCTTCCGCAGGATCACGGTCCCCCTGCTGGCGCCCGTCCTCACGGTCGTCTTCGTCACGCTCGTGATCAACGTGATGAAGGTCTTCGACCTCGTCTACATCATCGCGCCCGGACCGGTGCAGGAGGACGCCACGGTGCTCGCCACCCAGATGTGGCTGGTGTCCTTCGGCGGCGGCAACAACCAGGGCCTGGGCAGCGCGCTCGGCGTGCTCCTGCTGCTGCTGGTGATCCCCGCGATGGTCTTCAACGTCCGGCGTTTCCGAAGGAGTCAGCGATGAGGAGTCAGCGATGAACGCGATCAGGCGGGGTCTGGGCAACGGCCTGGTGCAGGCCTTCCTGGTGGTGATCGGCCTGGTCTGGCTGACCCCGCTGGCCGGACTCTTCCTGTCCTCCCTGCGCTCGGCCCAGGACACGGCCAAGGGCGGCTGGTGGACGGCGTTCACCAGCCCCGGCCAGCTGTCCTTCGACAACTACTCGGCGCTGCTGAAGAACTCCGGCATGGTGCAGTCCTTCTGGAACACGGTGCTGATCTCGGTGCCGGCCACCGCGCTGGTCGTGGTCATCGCCGCGCTCGCCGGATACGCCTTCGCCTGGCTGGACTTCCCGCTGCGGGAACCCCTCTTCCTGCTGGTGGTGGCCCTGCTGGTGGTGCCCGTGCAGATCGGCCTGCTGCCGGTGGCCAAACTCTTCGGCGCGCTGGGCCTGTTCGGCACGATCCCCGGCGTCGTCCTCTTCCACGTCGCCTACGGCCTGCCCTTCGCGGTGTTCCTGCTCCGGAACTACTTCGCGGAGATGCCGAAGGAGATGCTGGAGGCGGCCCGGATGGACGGCGGCAGCGAGTGGCGCATCTTCACCCGGCTGGTGCTGCCGGTGGGCCGTCCCGCGATCGCCTCGCTCGCCATCTTCCAGTTCCTGTGGGTGTGGAACGACATGCTGGTGGCGCTGCTGTTCGCGGACAGCTCCTCGCAGCCGCTGACGGTGGAACTCCAGTCCCAGATCCGGCAGTTCGGCAGCAACATCGACGTGCTGGCGCCGGGCGCCTTCCTGTCCCTGATCGTGCCGGTGGTGGTGTTCTTCGCCTTCCAGCGGCACTTCGTGCAGGGCGTGATGGCGGGCTCGGTCAAGTGACCGAGCCCGCCCGGCTCACGCGTACGTCCACCGCCAGGCGCTGCCGCTGTAGGAGCACCTGATCGGCGTGCCGCCCGCGGTCATGGTCGTCGCCCCGTGGTCGCTGCTGCGGCAGAACTGGCCCGCCTGGTAGCAGTTGCCCGCGTTGGAGATGATCGAGCAGGTGCTACTGCCGCTGCCGCCGCCGGTGCCGCCACTGCGCACGGTGCCGGAGGCGGCCCGGGTGACGGTGACGGTCGGTCCGGGCGCCCGGACGGTCTTCGTCCGGGTGACCGTGGGTCCGGGCTCCGGCTCCGCGGTCACGGTGGCCGTCGCCGTGACGGTCACGGTGGGCTGGGGCGTCGGCGCCGACGCCTTGGCCGCGCCGCCGGACTGGCCGCAGCCGGCCGTGCCGGCGGCCAGCAGCGCGACGCCGGCCGCCCACAGGCGCACACGCCGGTACGGGCGCTTGTACGGGTTCACCCTCACCCTCCCCGGGCCGCGCGGGGTCAGCCGTGGAAGGTGATGTAGCCGTTGCCGTCCCGGTCGTCGCGGGACTTGGTGTAGGCGTGCGTGTCCGCGTGGGCGCCGGAGGGCTTGTAGAGGTAGATGGTGTCCTTGTCGTTGTTCCAGAGGAAGTTGCAGTTCTGGCGGTAGACGACGTTCTTCGCGTCCGAGTCGGTGCCGTGGCCGCCGCGCAGCTTCACGTAGTCACCGGGCTCGAGGTAGTGGGTGGACGGGAAGGTGAACCGGTTGCCGGCGGCGTCCTTGACGACGTAGCCCTTGAGGTTGACGGTCGTGCCGTGCGAGTAGTTCTTGATCGTCAGGTACTCGTCGCGGGTGTTGCCCGTCGAGCAGCTGTTGGAGTCCCGCCCCGGGGCGTCGTACTGGACGCCCTTGATCTTCAGGGCGGAGGAGTACTCGGTGGCCTGGGCCGGGGCCGCCACGACGACGGCGAGCGTTCCGGCCGTGACGGCGGCGGCGAGCGCGAAGCGTATGCGCATGATGAGGTCCCCCCTCAAATGGTGCGGATGCAGCGCATGGAGCTTACACAAAAGTTGACCGGTACATGGATGTCCGGTGGAGATTGTGTGAAGTGCCTTCGAGGGGGGACCTCAGTGGATCACGGCGACGCCGGCGGATACAGCGACCTCGGCAGCTGTGAGGCCGCCGCCGAGTCCAGCAGCCACAGCGTGCGCGAGCGGCCGTACGCCCCGGCGGCGGGGGCCTGGATCTCGCCCGCGCCCGACAGGGCGATGGCCGTGGCCTCCGCCTTGTCCTCGCCGGCCGCGAGGAGCCAGACCTCACGGGCCGAGCGGATCGCCGGCAGGGTGAGGGAGATCCGGGTGGGCGGCGGCTTCGGCGCGCCGTGCACGCCGACCACCGTCCGCTCGGTCTCCCGTACGGCCGGCAACTCCGGGAAGAGCGAGGCCACATGGGTGTCCGGGCCGACGCCCAGCATCAGCACGTCGAAGGTGGGCACCGCACCGTGGTTCTCCGGTCCGGCCGCCTTCGCCAGCTCAGCCGCGTACGCCTCCGCCGCCGCCTCGACGTCCGTGCCGTACGGGCCGTCGGAGGCGGGCATGGCGTGCACGCGCTCCGGGTCCAGGGGCACGGAGTCCAGCAGGGCCTCGCGGGCCTGCGTGACATTGCGCTCGGGGTCGCCCTCGGGCAGATAGCGCTCGTCGCCCCACCACAGGTCCAGGCGGCCCCAGTCGATGGCGTCCCGGGCGGGAGCCGCCGCCAGCGCGGCCAGCAGGCCGTTGCCGTTGCGGCCGCCGGTGAGGACCACGGACGCGGTGCCCCGGGAGGCCTGCGCGTCCACGATCTTCGTGATCAGGCGGGCCGCGGCAGCCTGCGCCATCAGCTCCTTGTCGCGGTGGACGACCAGCTGCGGAGTGCTCACTTCGCCGTCGCCTTCCTCGCCGGTGCCTTCTTCGCGGACCTGGCCGCCGCCTTCTTCGCCGGCGCCTTGGCCGCCTCCTCCACGGGCTCCGGCTCGGCGACCGGCTCACTCGCCGGAGAGTGCTGTTCCGGCACCGTGTTCAGCCGCTCCACGCCGTAGCGCAGCGCCGACGCGTAGGTGTCGTCCGGGTCGAGCCGGCGCAGCTCCTCCGCGATCAGCTCGGCGGTGTCCCGCCGCTTCAGCGCCACCGCGCGGCTCGGCTGGCCCTGGACGGACAGCGTGGCCAGCGTGCCGTCCGCGCGGTCCAGGACGATCGGGCCGCAGGTGGTGTCCATGCGGACCGCGGTGAGCCCCGGGCCGCCCGACAGCGACCGCTTCACCGGGACGTCCAGCCGGTCCGCGAGCCACATCGCCAGCAGCTCGCAGCTCGGGTTGAACTCCTCGCCCTCCACCTCGACGGCCCTCACCTCGCACGCGACCTGGTCGAGCGCGGCCGCGAGCATGGAACGCCACGGGGTGATCCGCGTCCAGGACAGGTCGGTGTCGCCGGGCGTGTAGGCCGCGGCGCGGGCGGACAGCTCCCGCACCGGCTGCTCGGCGGCGTAGGTGTCGGTGACCCGGCGCTGGGCGAGCGCGCCCAGCGGGTCCTTCGCCGGATCGAGCGGGGCGTTCACCGGCCACCACACCACCACCGGCGCGTCCGGCAGCAGCAGCGGCAGTACGACCGAGTCGGCGTGGTCCACGACCTCGCCGTACAGCCGCAGCACGACCGTCTCGCCGGTGCCCGCGTCCGCGCCCACCCGCACCTCGGCGTCCAGCCGCGAGGACGTGCGGTCGCGCGGGGTGCGGGACACCCGCTTGATGACCACCAGCGTGCGCGAAGGGTGCTCGCGCGAGGCGTCGTTGGCGGCCTTCAGGGCGTCGTAGGCGTTCTCCTCGTCGGTGACGATGACGAGGGTCAGCACCATGCCGACGGCGGGCGTGCCGATGGCGCGGCGGCCCCGCACGAGCGCCTTGTTGATGTCGCCGGCGGTGGTGTCGGTCAGATCGATCTTCATGGCCGGCGCCAGCTCCGTCCGTCTCGTGCGAGCATCTCGTCCGCCTCGGCCGGCCCCCAGGTGCCCGACTTGTACTGCGCGGGCCTGCCGTGCTTGTCCCAGTACTCCTCGATCGGGTCGAGGATCTTCCAGGACAGCTCGACCTCCTCCGTGCGGGGGAAGAGGTTGGCGTCGCCCAGCAGCACGTCCAGGATGAGCCGCTCGTACGCCTCCGGGCTGGACTCCGTGAAGGACTCGCCGTAGGCGAAGTCCATGGACACGTCCCGGATCTCCATCGAGGTGCCCGGCACCTTCGAGCCGAAGCGGACCGTGACGCCCTCGTCCGGCTGGACGCGGATGACGACCGCGTTCTGGCCCAGCTCCTCCGTCGCCGTGGTGTCGAAGGGGGAGTGCGGGGCCCGCTGGAAGACGACCGCGATCTCCGTCACCCGGCGGCCCAGACGCTTGCCGGTGCGCAGGTAGAACGGGACGCCCGCCCAGCGGCGGTTGTCGATCTCCAGCTTGATCGCCGCGTACGTGTCGGTCTTCGACTGCGGGTCGATGCCCTCTTCCTCGAGGTAGCCGATGACCTTCTCGCCGCCCTGCCAGCCGCCCGCGTACTGGCCGCGGACGGTGTTGCCGCCCAGGTCCTGGGGCAGCCGTACCGCGCCGAGCACCTTCTCCTTCTCCGCGGCCAGCGCGTCCGCGCCGAAGGAGGCCGGCTCCTCCATGGCGGTGAGCGCCATGAGCTGCAGCAGGTGGTTCTGGATGACGTCGCGGGCGGCGCCGATGCCGTCGTAGTAGCCGGCCCGGCCGCCGATGCCGATGTCCTCGGCCATGGTGATCTGCACGTGGTCCACGAAGGACCGGTTCCAGACCGGCTCGAACATCGTGTTGGCGAAGCGCAGTGCCAGGATGTTCTGGACGGTCTCCTTGCCGAGGTAGTGGTCGATCCGGAACACCTGGTCCGGCTCGAACACCTCGTGCACGACCTTGTTCAGCTCCTCGGCCGACTTCAGGTCGTGTCCGAACGGCTTCTCGATGACCGCGCGCCGCCAGGAACCGCCCGACTGGTCGGCCAGACCGTGCTTCTTCAGCTGCTGGATGACCACCGGGAACGAGCGCGGCGGCACCGACAGGTAGAAGGCGAAGTTGCCGCCCGTGCCCTGTGCCTTGTCCAGCTCCTCGATGGTGCCGCGCAGCCGCTCGAAGGCCTCGTCGTCGTCGAAGGTGCCCTGGACGAAGCGCATCCCCTGCAGGAGCTGCTGCCAGACCTCCTCACGGAACGGAGTGCGCGAGTGCTCCTTCACCGCGTCGTGCACGACCGCGGCGAAGTCCTCGTGCTCCCAGTCGCGGCGGGCGAAGCCCACCAGCGAGAAGCCCGGCGGCAGCAGACCCCGGTTGGCGAGGTCGTACACCGCGGGCATCAGCTTCTTGCGGGACAGATCGCCGGTGACCCCGAAGATGACCAGGCCCGACGGCCCCGCGATCCGCGGGAGCCGTCGGTCGGCCGGGTCACGAAGCGGGTTCGCTCCCGAACCGGAAAGGGGTGACAAATCAGCCCTCCGAAGGAGCGAGGCGCTCGAGCTCCGCCTGGGTGGACTTCAGCAGGTCGTTCCAGGACGCCTCGAACTTCTCGACGCCCTCGTCCTCCAGCACCTGCACCACGTCGTCGTACGGGATGCCGAGCTTCTCCAGCGCGTCCAGGTCGGCACGCGCCTGCTCGTAGGTGCCGGCGATCGTGTTGCCGCCGATCTCGCCGTGGTCCTCGGTGGCCTCCAGCGTGGCCTCCGGCATGGTGTTGACCGTGTTCGGCGCGACCAGCTCGGTGACGTACAGGGTGTCCGGGTACGCCGGGTCCTTCACGCCGGTCGACGCCCACAGCGGACGCTGCTTGTTGGCGCCCGCGTTCTCCAGCGCCTGCCAGCGGCTCGAGGAGAAGACCTCCTCGTACGCCTGGTAGGCGAGGCGCGCGTTGGCGACGGCGGCCTTGCCGCGCAGCGCCTTGGCCTCGTCGGTGCCGATGCCGTCCAGGCGCTTGTCGATCTCGGTGTCCACGCGGGACACGAAGAAGGACGCCACGGAGTGGATCAGCGACAGGTCCAGGCCGCGCTCCTTGGCCTTCTCCAGGCCGGAGAGGTAGGCGTCCATGACGGCCCGGTACCGCTCCAGGGAGAAGATCAGGGTGACGTTGACGCTGATGCCGAGGCCGATGGTCTCGGCGATCGCCGGCAGGCCCGCCTGGGTGGCCGGGATCTTGATCAGGGTGTTGGGCCGGTCCACCAGCCAGGCCAGCTGCTTGGCCTCGGCGACGGTGGCGCGGGTGTTGTGGGCGAGACGCGGGTCGACCTCGATGGAGACCCGGCCGTCCTTGCCGCCGGTGGCGTCGAAGACGGGCCGCAGGATGTCGGCGGCGTCGCGGACGTCCGCCGTGGTGATCATGCGGATGGCCTCTTCCACGGTGACCTTGCGGGCCGCGAGGTCCGCGACCTGCTGGTCGTAGCCGTCGCCCTGCGAGATCGCCTTCTGGAAGATCGTCGGGTTGGTGGTGACGCCCACGACGTGCTGCTGGTCGATCAGCTCGGCGAGGTTGCCGGACGTGATCCGCTTGCGCGACAGGTCGTCCAGCCAGATCGCCACGCCTTCCTCGGAGAGGCGCTTGAGTGCGTCTGTCATGGAATTACATCTCCTACGTGTCGTATATGAGCGTCAGCGCTGGGCGGCGGCGATGGATTCCCGGGCCTTGGCGGCCACGTTCTCGGCAGTGAAGCCGAACTCGCGGAAGAGCACCTTGCCGTCGGCGGAAGCACCGAAGTGCTCCAGGGAAACGATGCGGCCTGCGTCCCCGACGTACCGGTACCAGGTCAGCCCGATACCCGCCTCCACGGCCACGCGGGCCTTCACGGACGGCGGGAGCACGGAGTCCCGGTACCCCTGGTCCTGCTGCTCGAACCATTCGACGCACGGCATCGACACCACGCGCGTCGGAACGCCCTCGGCCTGGAGCTGCTCCCGCGCCTCGACCGCGAGGTGCACCTCGGAACCGGTGGCGATCAGGATGACCTGCGGCTCGCCGCCTTCGGCCTCGAACAGGACGTAACCGCCGCGCGCGGCGTCCTCGTTCGGCTCGTACACCGGCACGCCCTGGCGGGTGAGCGCGAGGCCGTGCGGCTGCCCCTTGCCGAACTCCTTGGTCCAGCGGCGCAGGATCTCGCGCCAGGCGATCGCGGTCTCGTTGGCGTCGGCCGGGCGCACGATGTTCAGGCCCGGGATGGCGCGCAGCGAGGCCAGGTGCTCGACCGGCTGGTGGGTGGGGCCGTCCTCGCCGAGGCCGATGGAGTCGTGCGTCCACACGTACGTCACCGGCAGGTGCATCAGGGCCGACAGGCGCACCGCGTTGCGCATGTAGTCGGAGAAGACGAGGAAGGTGCCGCCGTAGACCCGGGTGTTGCCGTGCAGCGTGATGCCGTTCAGCTCGGCGCCCATGGAGTGCTCGCGGATGCCGAAGTGGATCGTGCGGCCGTACGGGTTGGCCTCGGGCAGCGGGTTGCCCGCCGGCAGGAACGAGCTCTCCTTGTCGATGGTCGTGTTGTTCGACCCGGCGAGGTCGGCGGAGCCGCCCCACAGCTCGGGGATCACCGCGCCGAGCGCCTGCAGCACCTTGCCGGAGGCGGCACGCGTCGCGACGCCCTTGCCCGGCTCGAAGACCGGGATCTTCTCCTCCCAGCCGGTGGGCAGCTCGCCCCGGCTGATGCGGTCGAACTCGGCGGCGCGCTCGGGGTTGTCGTCCCGCCACACCTGCAGGGTCTTCTCCCACTCGGCGCGCGCCTGGGCGCCGCGCTCCAGGGCCTTGCGGGTGTGGGCGATCACCTCGTCGTCGACCTGGAAGTGCTTGTCGGGGTCGAAGCCGAGGACGCGCTTGGTGGCCGCGACCTCCTCCTCGCCCAGCGCCGAGCCGTGCGCGGCCTCGGTGTTCTGGGCGCTCGGGGCCGGCCAGGCGATGATCGAGCGCATCGCGATGAAGGACGGCTTGTCGGTGACCTTCTTCGCCTCCTGGATCGCGGCGTGGATCGCCTGCGGGTCCAGGTCGCCGTCGGCTTTCGGCTCGACGCGCTGCACGTGCCAGCCGTACGCCTCGTACCGCTTGACGGTGTCCTCGGAGACGGCCGTCTCGGTGTCGCCCTCGATCGAGATGTGGTTGTCGTCCCACAGCAGGATCAGGTTGCCGAGCTTCTGGTGGCCGGCCAGCGAGGAGGCCTCCGCGGAGATGCCCTCCTGCAGGCAGCCGTCGCCGGCGATGCAGTAGACGAAGTGGTCGAAGGGCGACTCGCCCTGCGGCGCCTCGGGGTCGAACAGGCCGCGCTCGTAGCGGGCGGCCATCGCCATGCCCACCGCGTTGGCGACACCCTGGCCGAGCGGACCGGTGGTGGTCTCGACGCCCTTGGTGTGCCCGTACTCCGGGTGGCCCGGGGTCTTCGAACCCCAGGTGCGGAAGGACTCCAGGTCCTCGAGCTCCAGGCCGAAACCGGCCAGGTAGAGCTGCGTGTAGAGGGTCAGGGACGAGTGGCCGGCGGACAGCACGAAGCGGTCGCGCCCGACCCACTCCGGGTCGGCGGGGTCGTGCCGCATCACCTTCTGGAAGAGGGTGTACGCGGCCGGGGCCAGGCTCATCGCCGTACCGGGATGGCCGTTGCCGACCTTCTGTACGGCGTCGGCGGCCAGGACTCGGGCGGTGTCCACGGCCCGCTGGTCCAGCTCGGTCCACTCAAGGTCTGTGGTGGTCGGCTTGGTGCTCACCCTGGGTCAGGGCTCCTCTCCACATGTCGGTCGCCGGTCGTCGGGGCATACGCCCACCCGGCCGCCGGCGTGCTTGTCGCCCGCCGGCCGCTGACGAGCCTACCCCCGTGAGGACGTGCGTTTTTTCGAGTGTTTACAGACTGCCGGGACTCCGCGTCATCCGCCTCCCGACTGGCCGACAGGGGCATTTGGCACATGAATACGGAGGTGGTCATCTGAGCGCTCAATCGAGTGCCGTGTCCCCTCTTATGGCGGGTGTGCCAACACGACCCCACCCCCGCGAAGGCCGGGGTATGGGCAACGTCTAAAGTGGCGTGGTACGCGCGAGCCTTTACCGGCACTTCCCAGGGGGAGGCTCGCTGGGAGTCTCTGTCAGGGGTGTGCGTGACGGCCGTCGAATCACGTCCAGCGGGCGTGCTGGGTGGTGCGAGCCAGGGCCCGGTTCACCGGCCGTTCGGGGCCCGTGTCAAGGCGTTCGTGGCTCTGACCAAGCCGCGGATCATCGAGCTGCTGCTCATCACCACCGTTCCGGTGATGTTCCTGGCCCAGCAGGGCGTGCCGGACCTGAAGCTGGTCCTGCTGACCTGTGTCGGCGGCTACCTCTCGGCGGGCGGCGCCAACGCGCTGAACATGTACATCGACCGGGACATCGACGCCCTGATGGACCGCACCTCGCAGCGGCCGCTGGTGACCGGCATGGTCAGCCCGCCCGAGTGCCTCGCCTTCGGCATCACGCTGGCGGTCGTCTCGACGCTGCTGTTCGGACTCACCGTCAACTGGCTGAGCGCGTGGCTCTCGCTCGGAGCGCTCCTTTTCTACGTCGTCGTCTACACGATGATCCTCAAGCGGCGTACGTCGCAGAACATCGTGTGGGGCGGCATCGCGGGCTGCATGCCCGTGCTCATCGGCTGGTCGGCCGTGACCGACTCCCTGTCCTGGGCCCCGGTCATCCTCTTCCTCGTCATCTTCTTCTGGACCCCGCCGCACTACTGGCCGCTGTCCATGAAGGTGAAGGACGACTACGCGCGCGTGGGCGTGCCGATGCTGCCGGTCATCGCCTCCAACAAGGTCGTCGCCAAGCAGATCGTCATCTACAGCTGGGTCATGGTCGCCGTCTCCCTGCTGCTCACCCCGCTCGGCTACACCGGCTGGTTCTACACGGCCGTCGCGCTGGCCGCCGGCGGCTGGTGGCTGTGGGAGGCGCACGCGCTGCAGAACCGGGCCAGGTCCGAGGTCACCGGCGCGAAGCTGAAGGAGATGCGGCTGTTCCACTGGTCCATCACCTATGTGTCGCTGCTGTTCGTGGCGATCGCGGTGGACCCGTTCCTGCACTGACGCACACCGGGCGCACGTCACAGAGCCCTGCCCTCGCCAGTCGATCTACCCGCGAGTAGCATCCTGGCCATGGCAGACACGCAGCAGGTTGACGCGAGGGCCGAGCGCAAGGTGGCCAAGCTCGCCCGGGAGATCAGCGCCTTCGCCAGGGCCCACGGCGGCGCCGAGGGCCAGGTGGCCTACATCGGCGAGCGCGGCGCCCGCATCGTCCTCGTCGGCGAGGACGGCGGCTGGGGCGACCTCGTGGCCCCCACGTACGCCGTCGCCGAGCAGGCGGTGGAGAAGTCCGGCATCACCCGCCACGAGTCCTTCGACGGCGAACTCGCGGCGAAGGTGAAGACGAGCACGTACGAGTGGAAGCGAATGGCCGGCATTCAAGTAGGCGGCTGAACAGCGCGCCCCAAAGGGGCGCGGGGCTGTGCCGATGTGCGGCTCCGCCGCGTGGGCGCGAGAATCCAGCGACGGCCCGCAGCCGGCCGATGAACGCGCATTCCCGAGCCGAACCGCCACCTGAAACCCCGTTCACCCGTTAGGCCGTTGAAGCCGAGCGCAGCGGGGAGGCCGGGAATGATCGAAACGCCGTCCCTCGTGGACCAGTACTGCCACGGCGTACTGAGAAAGGAGCTGGGCCTCGGCACCTTCGAGGCCCAGCTCGCCCGCACCGAGGGACCGCCCGCGCCCGGCACCACCCTCTTCGACACCCAGACCGGCTTCGCCGTACGGCGCTGGTGCCCGCCCCTGCTCGGCCTGGAACCGCACTGCCCGCCCGCCCGCTATCTGGCCCGGCGCCGGGAACTGGGCGTGCTGGAAGCGGGCCGCAGGCTGCTGCGCGGCAGCGGCATCACCACCTACCTGGTCGACACCGGCCTGCCCGGCGACCTCACCGGCCCCGGCGAGATGGCGTCCACCGGCGAGGCCGAGGCCCGCGAGATCGTCCGGCTGGAGCAACTCGCCGAGCAGGTCGCCGACACCTCCGGCACCGTCGAGTCCTTCCTCGCCAACCTCGCCGAGTCGGTGCACGGCGCCGCCGCGAGCGCCGTCGCCTTCACCTCCGTCGCCGGCGTCCGGCACGGCCTCGCGCTGGTGCCCGAGCCACCGGGGCCGGGGGAGGTGCGGGGCGCGGCGGGGCGCTGGCTGGCCGGACGCCGGGTCGGCGGGCCGCTCACCGACCCGGTGCTGCTGCGGCACCTGCTGTGGATCGCGGTCGCCTCGGGCCTGCCCCTGCAACTGCACGCCGGGCTCGGTGAGCCCGGCTCCCGCATCGACCGCACCGACCCCGTGCTGCTCACCGACTTCGTGCGGGCCACGGCCGGTCTCGGCACCGATCTGATCCTGCTGCACGGCTATCCGTACCACCGCAACGCCGCCCACCTGGCCGGCGTCTTCCCGCACGTCTACACCGACGCCGGCGCCGCGCTCGTGCGCACCGGCGCCCGCGCGGCGACCGTCCTCGCCGAGATCCTGGAGCTGGCGCCCTTCGGCAAGATCCTCTTCTCCACCGGCGCCCACGGTCTGCCGGAACTGCACGTCGTCGGCGCCCGCCTCTTCCGCGAGGCCCTGGCCCGCGTCCTGGGCACCTGGGTCGCCGACGGCGCCTGGTCCCTCGAGGACGCCCAGCGGGTGGCCCGCATGGTCGCGGCGGACAACGCGCGCCGGGTGTACGGGCTGACCTGAGGTGCCCACACTGGGCGGATGCCGACCGCATCGCTGCTTCACCGGTTCCTGGACGAACTGCTGCCCCTGCGACCGCGCGGGGTGTGGGCACACGGCTCATTCGCCGGCGGTGACTACCAGGAGGGCCGCAGCGACCTCGACCTGATCGCCGTACTGCCGGGCCCGATGCGCCCGGCGACCGTGCGGCGGCTGGTCGGCCTGCACCGCAGTCTGCGCGCCGTGCCGCTCGCCGGGAAACTCCATTGCACCTATCTCACCCCGGCCACTCTGGAGGACCCGGACCGCTCGCATCTCACGTGGGCACACGGCCGCGTGCTGCGCCGCCCGGTCACCCCCGTCACCCGCCGCGAGCTGCGCGACTTCGGCCGGGTGCTGCACGGTGAGCCACCGGCCGGGCTGATCCCGGCCGTGCCGGAGCGGCAGCTGAGCGACTTCGTCGTACGGGACCAGCGTGACTACTGGCGCCCGGCGGTGGACCGGGCCCGGCTGTGGCGGCAGGACGTGTGGGTGGACCTGGGACTGCTGACCTTCGCCCGTGCCACCGTGACGCTGCGGGACGGGCGGCTGATCTCCAAGCGGGAGGCTCTCGCCGAACTCCCGGCGCTCGGTGCTCCCGTCGAGGTCGTGGAGGACACCGCCCGTCGGCGCTACGGCGCCGCTCCCGCCCCGGCCGGCGGGGACTGGCTGGTCCGCCGTGCGGAGCTGACCCGCGCCTACCTCGCCCCGGCGATCGACACGCTGGTCGCCGCCTACGGGTGACTCACGCGCGCGTGCCCACCGTCACCTCGGCCGAGGGGCCGGGGAGGCTCACGTCGTTCCCGGGACGTTCGCGGAGGGCCAGCAGGACGCGCAGGACGCCGATCCACACCAGGCAGGAGCCGAGCATGTGCAGGCCGACCAGCAGCTCGGGCAGGTGGGTGAAGTACTGGACGTAACCGATCACGCCCTGGGCGAGCAGGATGAGGAACAGGTCGCGGGTGCGGGCGAGCGGTCCCTTCGGCGCGTCCACCGCCTTGAGCACGAACCACAGCGCGAACGTCAGCGTCACCACGATCCAGGCGAGCACCGCGTGCAGCTTGGCCACGGTCTCCCAGTCGATGGGGATCCGCTTGACGTCACTGGAGTCACCCGCGTGCGGCCCCGCTCCGGTGACCACCGTGCCGACCGCGATGAGCAGCAGGGACGCCGCCACCAGGAACCACACCAGCTGCTGCACGGCCTTGCCGACCAGCGGCCGGGGCGCGCCGTCGCCCTCGCGGGTGCGCTGCCACATCACCGCGGCGACGGTGACCAGGGCCGTCGCCAGCAGGAAGTGGGCCGCGACGGTGTACGGGTTGAGGCCCACGAGCACCACGACGCCGCCGAGGACCGCGTTGCTCATGACCAGCCAGAACTGCGCCCAGCCCAGCCGGGTCAGGCTGCGCCGGCGCGGCTTCTCGGCGCGGGCGGCGATGATCGCCCAGCCGACGGCGGCGCACAGCACGTACGTCAGCATGCGGTTGCCGAACTCGATCGCGCTGTGATAGCTCAGCGCGGTCGTCGGGGTCAGCGAGCCGTCCGTGCACTCCGGCCAGGTCGGACAGCCGAGGCCCGAGCCGGTGAGGCGGACGGCGCCGCCGGTGACGACGATGACCACCGACATCACGAGTGCGGCGAGGGCCGCCCGCTGGACCGTCCGGGGGGCCGGGGTCCAGCGTTCGGCGATGAAGGCGAGTGGGTTGCGCACGGCCGCTGCGGCGTCCGCGGGGTTCAGCTTGGGCACGCCCACCATCGTAGGCCGCCGCTTGTGCACGCGTTCACGAGGGTCCACTGTGCACGCGTTCACGAGGGTCCACCGTGACGGCTCACTCCCAGCGGAAGAACTTCCCGGCCGCGGCGAGGGCGACGACGGCCCAGACGGCCAGGATCCCCAGGTCGCCCCACGGCATGCCGGCGCCGTGCTGGAGGACGTCCCGCAGGCCGTCCGACAGCGCGGAGATGGGCAGCAGTCCCAGGACGTGCTGCGCGCCCGGGCCGAACTTCTCCAGCGGCACGATGACCCCGCCGCCGACGAGCAGCAGCAGGAAGACCAGGTTGGCGGCGGCCAGGGTCGCCTCCGCCTTCAGCGTGCCCGCCATCAGCAGGCCCAGGCCGGAGAAGGCGGCCGTGCCGAGGATCAGCAGGAGCAGGACGGCGGCCACGCTTGTCAATGTCCCAGCCCCGTGCGGACTCCAGCCCAGCGCGAAGGCGATGACCGTCAGCAGGACCACCTGCAGGACCTCCGTGACCAGCACGGACGCCGTCTTGGCGGTCATCAGGCCCCAGCGGGGCAGCGGCGAGGCGGCGAGTCGCTTGAGCACGCCGTAGCGGCGCTCGAAGCCGGTCGCGATGGCCTGCCCGGTGAACGCCGTCGACATCACGGCGAGGGCCAGGACGCCGGGGGTGAGGAAGTCCACCGCCTTGCCCTTGCCGGTGTCCACGATGTCGACCGAGCTGAAGAGCACCAGCAGCAGGGTCGGGATGACCACGGTCAGCAGCAGCTGCTCGCCGTTGCGCAGCAGCATCTTCGTCTCCAGCGCCGCCTGCGCCGCGATCATGCGGGAGAGGGGCGCCGCACCCGGCTTCGGGGAGTAGGTACCCGTGGCGGTGGTCATGAGCGCAGCTCCTTGCCGGTCAGCTCCAGGAAGACGTCCTCCAGCGTGTGCCGTTCCACCGAGATGCGGTCCGGCATCACGCCGTGCTGGGCGCACCAGGAGGTCACGGTGGCCAGCAGCTGCGGGTCCACCTTGCCGACGACCCGGTAGCTGCCCGGGGTCAGCTCGGCGGCGGTGCAGGAGGCCGGGAGGGCCTTCAGCAGGGAACCCACGTCGAGGCCGGGGCGGCCGGTGAAGCGCAGGGTGTTCTCGGCGCCGCCCTTGCACAGCTCCTCCGGGGAGCCCTGGGCGATGACCCGGCCGCCGTCGATGATCGCCACGTCGTCGGCGAGCTGCTCGGCCTCTTCCATGTAGTGCGTGGTGAGGATCACCGAGACGCCGTCGGCGCGCAGGTCCCTCACCAGGTCCCAGGTGGCCCGGCGGGCCTGCGGGTCCAGGCCGGCCGTCGGCTCGTCGAGGAAGACCAGCTCCGGGCGCCCGACGACGGCCATGGCGAGCGCCAGCCGCTGCTGCTGCCCGCCGGAGAGCCGCCGGTAGGAGGTCCGGCCGCAGCTGCCCAGCCCCAGCCGCTCGATCAGCGCGTCCACGTCCAGCGGATGCGCGTGCAGCTTGGCCACGTGCCGCAGCATCTCGTCGGCCCGGGCGCCGGAGTACACGCCGCCGGACTGGAGCATCACCCCGATCCGGGGCCGCAGCTCGGCGGACTGCCGTACCGGGTCGAGGCCCAGGACGCGCACCGTGCCGGAATCCGGCTTCCGGTACCCCTCGCAGGTCTCGACCGTGGTCGTCTTCCCGGCCCCGTTCGGACCGAGTACGGCGGTCACGCCCGCCTCGGCCACCAGGTCGAGGCCGTCCACCGCGGTCTTCGTGCCGTACCGCTTCACCAGGGCGTGGACCTGGACCACGGGCTCACTTCGCATGGGTCCAGAGTCTAGGGAGACCGCTTGCCGGTCAGGCGGCCGGGTAGGAGAACTCACTCCTCCCGGGGCCGGTGCACCGGCAGCCACCGCTCGGCATAGGCCACGGCGTCCGCCACGGGGAACAGCCGTACGTCCGCCGCGCCCACCTTTCCGCGTACGACCGGCCGGTCCCGCTCGAAGTCGTGGCCCAGCTCGTCGAAGCGGTCGGAGCTGATCGACACCTCCGTCACCGTCTCCCAGCCGCCGCCCGGCGCGGGCCGGCCCACCTGGACCAGCGGCGCGGGGATGCGGTACTCGGCCAGGTGGAAGCTGGTGCAGGCGTCGTAGCCCGCGCCGAGCAGCAGCACCCGGGCGCCGAGCTTCTCCAGCCGGGCCAGCGGGCTGCGCTCGCCGAGCCGGCAGTCGGGGGCGTGGCCGTCGGTGATCTCCCGCGCGTGCGGGCCGAGTGCCGCGAAGGAGGTGTGCGGATGCGCGCTGCGCAGGGCGCCCGGCCAGGTCCGCACGGTTTCCGGGATCACGCCGACCCCGCGCGAGGGCGTGATCAGCGGGTCGTACGGCGGCATGGTGGCCCGGATCCGGTCCCACCACTGCGGCGGCACGGGCGGCCTGCTCCACAGCGCGGGGTCGGACAGGTCGGCCGACTGGGTGGGGACGACGAGGGTGCCCGAAAGGCCGAGGGCGTCGAGGAGCCCCTGGACGACGGCGACGGCGCCTCCGTTCACCCAGCCGAGTGAGCGGAGCGAGGAGTGCACCAGGAGGATCTCGCCGGGCCCGACGCCCAGCAGGCGCAGCTGTGCGGCGACGGTGTCCCGGGTGACGAGAGGGCCGGTCGGAGGGGGTGTCGGCATGGTGGGGAGTCTTCCCGGACGGGTGGCGGGGTGTCACCCGGTTATCGGACGACTGATCGATCAAAGATCGTTTCCGCAGGTCGCATTAGGCATGCCTAAGTGACGCAGGGCACCGCCCGGTGATCCGGACGCCGCTTGTCAGGCTCTCGGGAATTACGCAACAATGGCGTTGTGAAAAACGTCGGCGAGGCTCGGGAGACCCCCCTGGGGGCCCCTCAGGAAGAGTTCGCGACCGGTGAGCGCTCCACGCGCAACCGCGTCGCGCGCTCCATCCTGGACCACGGCCCGTCGACCGTCGCCGAACTCGCCGGCCGGCTGGGACTCACCCAGGCGGCCGTACGGCGCCACCTGGACGCGCTCGTCGCGGAGAACGTGGTGGAGGCCCGCGAACAGCGCGTGTACGGCACGCGCACGCGCGGGCGCCCCGCCAAGGTCTTCGCGCTGACCGACTGCGGCCGGGACGCCTTCGACCAGTCCTACGACAAGCTCGCCACGGACGCGCTCCGCTGGATCGCCGAGCAGGGTGGCGGACCCGAGGCCGTCGCCGCCTTCGCCCGCGCCCGCATCGCGGCCCAGGCGAGCGCCTACCGCAAGGCGATCGAGGCGGTCGGCCCGGACAAGCGGGCCGAAGCGCTGGCCAAGGCCCTGAGCGTGGACGGGTACGCTGCTACGGCGCGCAGCGCACCGGTCGGCGAGCAGCTGTGCCAGCACCACTGCCCGGTCGCCCATGTCGCGGAGCAGTTCCCGCAGCTGTGCGAGGCGGAGACGGAGATCTTCGCCGAGCTGCTGGGTACCCACGTCCAGCGACTGGCGACCATCGCGCACGGCGACGGCGTCTGCACGACGTTCATCCCCAAGACATCCACCGACGCACCTGCAAGCACGGCCGGGAGGAACCCCGCATGACTCTCCCCACGGAGACTGCCCACCCCGAACTCGAGGGCCTGGGCAAGTACGAATACGGCTGGGCCGACTCCGACGTGGCCGGTGCCTCCGCCAGGCGTGGCCTGAATGAGGACGTCGTCCGCGACATCTCGGGGAAGAAGTCCGAGCCGGAGTGGATGACCAAGCTGCGCCTGAAGGGCCTGAAGCTCTTCGAGAAGAAGCCGATGCCGAACTGGGGCTCGGACCTCTCGGGCATCGACTTCGACAACATCAAGTACTTCGTGCGCTCCACGGAGAAGCAGGCGGAGTCCTGGGAGGACCTGCCCGAGGACATCAAGAACACCTACGACAAGCTGGGCATCCCGGAGGCCGAGAAGCAGCGCCTGGTCGCCGGTGTCGCCGCCCAGTACGAGTCGGAGGTCGTCTACCACCAGATCCGCGAGGACCTGGAGGAGCAGGGCGTCATCTTCCTCGACACCGACACCGCGCTGAAGGAGCACCCGGAGCTCTTCAAGGAGTACTTCGGGACCGTCATCCCCGCCGGTGACAACAAGTTCGCGGCCCTGAACACCGCGGTGTGGTCCGGGGGCTCCTTCATCTACGTGCCGAAGGGCGTCCACGTCGAGATCCCGCTGCAGGCCTACTTCCGCATCAACACGGAGAACATGGGCCAGTTCGAGCGGACCCTGATCATCGTCGACGAGGGTGCCTACGTGCACTACGTCGAGGGCTGTACCGCCCCGATCTACAAGTCGGACTCGCTGCACTCCGCGGTCGTCGAGATCATCGTCAAGAAGAACGCCCGCTGCCGCTACACGACCATCCAGAACTGGTCGAACAACGTCTACAACCTGGTCACCAAGCGCGCCGTGGCCTACGAGGGCGCGACCATGGAGTGGATCGACGGCAACATCGGCTCCAAGGTGACGATGAAGTACCCGGCCGTCTACCTGATGGGCGAGCACGCCAAGGGCGAGACCCTGTCCATCGCCTTCGCGGGCGAGGGCCAGCACCAGGACGCCGGCGCCAAGATGGTCCACATGGCGCCGAACACCTCGTCCAACATCGTCTCCAAGTCGGTGGCGCGCGGTGGCGGCCGTACCTCCTACCGTGGTCTGATCGAGATCGGCGAGGGCGCCGCCGGGTCGAAGTCGAACGTGCTGTGCGACGCGCTGCTCGTCGACACCATCTCCCGGTCGGACACGTACCCGTACGTCGACGTCCGCGAGGACGACGTGTCCATGGGCCACGAGGCCACCGTCTCCAAGGTCTCCGAGGACCAGCTCTTCTACCTGATGAGCCGTGGCCTGTCCGAGGACGAGGCGATGGCGATGATCGTGCGCGGCTTCGTCGAGCCGATCGCCAAGGAGCTGCCCATGGAGTACGCGCTGGAGCTCAACCGGCTGATCGAGCTGCAGATGGAGGGCGCGGTCGGTTAGTCACCGGCCCGCAGTCCCCCCGTCAAGCCACTGACCTGAGAAAGCGAGCAATACGACAGCCATGGCTGAGGCCCAGAACATCCCCGTGGGTTCCACCACCGCGGGCTCCATCGCGGTCGCCGCGGAGTCGACCGTCGTCTCGCGCATGAGCGCGCCCCCCTCCTTCGACGTGGCGGACTTCCCGGTCCCGCACGGCCGCGAGGAGGAGTGGCGGTTCACCCCGCTGGAGCGCCTGCGCGGGCTGCACGACGGCACCGCCGTCGCGAACGGCGGGGGCGTGAAGGTCACCGTCCAGGCCCCCGAGGGCGTCGTCGTCGAGACCGTCGGCCGCGACGACGCGCGGCTCGGCAGGGCGGGCACCCCGGTGGACCGGGTCGCCGCCCAGGCGTACTCGGCGTTCGAGAAGGCCGGCGTGGTCACCGTCCCCAAGGAGACGGTGCTCACCGAGCCGATCCGGATCGCCGCGCACGGCGAGGGCGGGGTCGCCTTCGCCCACCAGGTGATCGAGCTGGGCGCCTTCGCCGAGGCCGTCGTCGTCATCGACCACACCGGTGACGCCGTGCTCGCCGCCAACCTCGACTACATCCTGGGCGACGGCGCCAAGCTGACCGTCGTCTCCGTCCAGGACTGGGACGACAAGGCCGTCCACGTCGCCCAGCACAACGCGCTGATCGGCCGGGACGCCTCCTTCAAGTCGGTCGTCGTCACCTTCGGCGGTGACGTGGTCCGCCTGCACCCGCGCGTGACGTACGCCGGCCCCGGCGGCGAGGCCGAGCTGTTCGGCCTGTACTTCACCGACGCCGGGCAGCACCAGGAGCACCGCCTGCTGGTCACCCACAACACCCCGCACTGCAAGTCGAACGTCGTCTACAAGGGCGCGCTCCAGGGCGACGACGCGCACGCGGTCTGGATCGGCGACGTGCTCATCGAGGCCAAGGCCGAGGGCACGGACACCTACGAGATGAACCGCAACCTCGTCCTCACGGACGGCGCGCGCGTCGACTCGGTGCCGAACCTGGAGATCGAGACCGGTGAGATCGTCGGCGCCGGCCACGCCTCCGCCACCGGCCGCTTCGACGACGAGCAGCTCTTCTACCTGATGGCCCGCGGCATCCCGGAGCACGAGGCCCGCCGCCTGGTGGTCCGCGGCTTCTTCGCCGAGCTGGTCCAGCAGATCGGTGTCCCGGACATCGAGGAGCGCCTGCTCGCCAAGATCGAGGAGGAGCTGGAGGCTTCGGTCGCATGAGCTTCGTACGCGTCTGCGGGCTGAGCGAGCTGGAGGAGGACACCCCGAAGCGGGTGGAGATCGACAGCACGCCGGTCTCGGTCGTGAAGACCGAGGGCGAGGTGTTCGCCATCCACGACATCTGCTCCCACGCGAACGTCTCCCTCTCCGAGGGCGAGGTCGACGACTGCCACATCGAGTGCTGGCTGCACGGCTCGCGCTTCGACCTCCGCTCCGGCAAGCCCGACAGCCTTCCGGCGACGCGCCCCGTCCCCGTATACCCCGTCAAGATCGAAGGGGACGACGTTCTCGTCTCCCTCACCCAGGAGTCCTGAGGCACCCATGGCAACGCTTGAAATCCGAGACCTGCACGTCACCGTCGAGGCCGACAACGCCACGAAGGAGATCCTCAAGGGCGTCGACCTCACCGTGAAGCAGGGCGAGACGCACGCCATCATGGGCCCCAACGGCTCCGGCAAGTCGACCCTCGCCTACTCCCTCGCGGGTCACCCGAAGTACACGATCACCAGCGGCACCGTCACCCTCGACGGCGAGGACGTCCTGGAGATGTCCGTCGACGAGCGCGCCCGCGCCGGTCTGTTCCTGGCGATGCAGTACCCGGTCGAGGTCCCCGGCGTCTCGGTCTCCAACTTCCTGCGCACCTCCGCCACCGCCATCCGCGGCGAGGCCCCGAAGCTGCGCACCTGGGTGAAGGAGGTCAAGGAGGCCATGGAGCGCCTTCACATGGACCCGTCCTTCGCCGAGCGCAACGTCAACGAGGGCTTCTCCGGCGGTGAGAAGAAGCGCCACGAGATCCTCCAGCTCGAGCTGCTCAAGCCGAAGATGGCGATCCTGGACGAGACCGACTCCGGCCTGGACGTCGACGCCCTGCGCATCGTCTCCGAGGGTGTCAACCGCATCCGCGAGACCGGCGAGGTCGGCACCCTGCTGATCACGCACTACACGCGCATCCTGCGCTACATCAAGCCCGACTTCGTCCACGTCTTCTCCGCCGGCCGGATCGTGGAGTCCGGTGGCGCCGAGCTCGCCGACAAGCTGGAGGACGAGGGCTACGAGGCATACACGAAGGGTGGCGCATCCGCGTGACACAGCTGCCGGGCCTCCTCGACACCGAGGCGATCCGCAAGGACTTCCCCATCCTGGACCGGCTGGTCCATGACGACCGGAAGCTCGTCTACCTGGACAACGCGGCGACGTCGCAGAAGCCGCGCCAGGTGCTGGACGCCCTGAGCGAGTACTACGAGCGCTACAACGCCAACGTCCACCGCGGTGTGCATGTGCTCGCCGAGGAGGCCACGGCGCTGTACGAGGGCGCGCGCGACAAGGTCGCCGCGTTCATCAACGCGCCCAGCCGCGACGAGGTGATCTTCACCAAGAACGCCTCGGAGTCGCTGAACCTCGTGGCGAACATGCTGGGCTGGGCCGACGAGCCCTACCGGGTGGACCACGAGACCGAGATCGTCATCACGGAGATGGAGCACCACTCCAACATCGTGCCGTGGCAGCTGCTCGCGCAGCGCACGGGCGCGAAGCTGAAGTGGTTCGGTCTCACGGACGACGGCCGCCTGGACCTGTCCAACATCGACGAGATCATCACGGAGAAGACGAAGATCGTCTCCTTCGTGCTGGTGTCGAACATCCTGGGCACGGTCAACCCGGTCGAGGCCATAGTGCGCCGGGCGCAGGAGGTCGGTGCGCTGGTGTGCATCGACGCCTCCCAGGCCGCCCCGCACATGCCGCTGGACGTGCAGGCCCTGCAGGCCGACTTCGTGGCCTTCACCGGCCACAAGATGTGCGGCCCGACCGGCATCGGCGTGCTCTGGGGCCGCCAGGAGCTGCTGGAGGACCTGCCCCCGTTCCTCGGCGGCGGCGAGATGATCGAGACCGTCTCGATGCACTCCTCGACGTACGCCCCGGCGCCGCACAAGTTCGAGGCGGGCACGCCGCCGATCGCGCAGGCGGTCGGTCTCGGCGCGGCGATCGACTACCTCCAGTCGATCGGCATGGAGAAGATCCTCGCCCATGAGCACGCGCTCACCGAGTACGCGGTGCAGCAGCTGCAGAAGGTCCCGGACCTGAGGATCATCGGCCCGATGACGGCCGAGGACCGGGGGGCCGCGATCTCCTTCACGCTGGGCGACATCCACCCGCACGACGTGGGCCAGGTCCTGGACGAGCAGGGCATCGCGGTCCGCGTCGGCCACCACTGCGCCCGTCCGGTCTGCCTCCGGTACGGAATTCCTGCGACCACGCGAGCGTCGTTCTATCTGTACTCCACGCCGGCCGAGATCGACGCTCTGGTCGACGGACTGGAGCACGTACGGAACTTCTTCGGCTGAGAGGCGTGAGCTGAAACCGTGAAGCTGGACTCCATGTACCAGGAAGTCATCCTGGACCACTACAAGAACCCGCACGGGCGTGGTCTGCGGGATGGCGACGCCGAGGTGCACCATGTGAACCCGACGTGCGGCGACGAGATCACCCTCCGCGTGAAGTACGACGGCACGCAGATCGCGGACGTCAGTTACGAGGGCCAGGGCTGCTCGATCAGCCAGGCCTCCGCCTCCGTGCTGAACGAGCTGCTGGTCGGCAAGGACCTGGCCGACGCGCAGAAGATCCAGGAGACCTTCCTGGAGCTGATGCAGTCCAAGGGCAGGATCGAGCCGGACGACGCAATGGAGGACATCCTGGAGGACGCGGTCGCGTTCGCCGGTGTCTCCAAGTACCCCGCGCGGGTCAAGTGCGCCCTCCTGAGCTGGATGGCGTGGAAGGACGCGACGGCCCAGGCGCTGGGTGGCGCCGACGCCGAAAGGAAGACGGCATGAGCGACACCGCTGAGATGAAGCCGGTCTCGGAGGAGGAACTCCGCGAGGCCCTGATGGACGTGGTCGACCCCGAGCTGGGCATCGACGTCGTCAACCTCGGCCTGATCTACGGCATCCACATCGACGACTCCAATGTGGCGACCGTCGACATGACCCTGACCTCGGCGGCCTGTCCGCTGACGGACGTCATCGAGGACCAGGCCAAGTCCGCCACGGACGGCCTCGTCAACGAACTGCGCATCAACTGGGTCTGGATGCCCCCGTGGGGCCCCGACAAGATCACGGACGACGGCCGCGAGCAGCTTCGGGCGCTCGGGTTCAACGTCTGACACCAAGCGAGCGAAAAGGGGCCGCGGCAGCACGCCGCGGCCCCTTTTCGCGTGCCCGGATCCAACTCCTCGGCCACCAGGCGTCCGGCGGCCGATGCGTACGGCCGTACGCAACGTTGTGTACGCTCGTACACATGGGATATCTGACGCTCGCCGGCGCCATCGCCGCCGAGGTCGCCGCGACGACGGCGATGAAGTACAGCGAGGGATTCAGCCGGCTGTGGCCCTCCCTCGTGACGGCCCTGGGCTACCTGGTCTCCTTCGCGCTGCTCGCCCAGACGCTGAAGACCGTCCAGATCGGCACGGCGTACGCGATCTGGTCCGGCGTCGGCACCGCCGCCATCGCCCTGCTCGGCCTGCTCCTCTTCGGGGAGGGGCTGAGCCTCGCCAAGGTCGGCGGCATCCTGCTGATCATCGGCGGAGTGGTCGTGCTGAACCTCGGCGGGGCGAGTCACTGATGGGGCGGCGCTACGACCCCGAGCGGCGGCAGCGGATCATCGACGCGGCCCTCAGGGTGGCCGCCCGCGACGGCATCGCCGGGCTCAGCCACCGTACGGTCGCCGCCGAGGCGGACGTCCCGCTCGGCTCCACCACCTACCACTTCGCCACCCTGGACGACCTGCTGGTGGCCGCCCTGTGCCAGGCCAACGAGGGGTTCGCGCGGGTGCTCGACGCGAGCGGCGTCCTGGCGGACGGCGGCGACGACCTCGCGGCCGGCCTCGCCCGGGTCCTCGGCGAGTGGCTGGGCCGCGACCGGCCGGGCGTCGAGCTGGAGTACGAGCTGTACCTCGCGGCCCTGCGCCGCCCGGCCCTGCGCCCCGTCGCCGCCCAGTGGGCGCAGGAGACGGCGGGCCGGCTGGCCGCGCGGGTGGACGAGGTGACGGCGCGGGCGCTGGTGGCCCTGATGGACGGGATCTGTCTGGAGGTGCTGCTCACGGGCGGTTCCTACGACGAGGAGCGCGCGCGTGAGGTGCTGGCTCGGCTGATCCCCTGAAGCGGCGCCCGGCACGTGAGACGCGGTTCGCCCTGACCACCCCGCCCACGTTAGGTTTTGTTCCATGACCGAGTCTGCTACCCGCACCACCGGCGCCGTCGCCGCCGGCCTCGCCACGATCGCCTCCGACGGCACCGTTCTCGACACCTGGTTCCCGGCCCCCGAGCTGGTCGAGGAGCCGGGCCCGGCCGGCACCGAGCGGCTCACCGCCGAGCAGGCGGCCGAGCTGCTGGGCGGCGGCGCGACCGCGGCGACCGGCCCGGACGCCCGCCGGGGCGTCGAGGTGGTCGCGGTCCGTACGGTCATCGCCTCGCTGGACGAGAAGCCGATCGACGCCCACGACGTCTACCTGCGCCTGCACCTGCTCTCGCACCGCCTGGTCAAGCCGCACGGCCAGAGCCTGGACGGCATCTTCGGCCACCTCGCCAACGTCGCCTGGACCTCGCTCGGCCCGGTCGCGGTGGACGACATCGAGAAGGTGCGCCTGAACGCCCGCGCCGAGGGCCTGCACCTGCAGGTGACCTCGATCGACAAGTTCCCGCGCATGACGGACTACGTCGCCCCGAAGGGTGTCCGCATCGCCGACGCCGACCGGGTCCGCCTCGGCGCGCACCTCGCCGAGGGCACCACCGTCATGCACGAGGGCTTCGTCAACTTCAACGCCGGCACGCTCGGCACCTCCATGGTCGAGGGCCGGATCTCCGCGGGCG
Source organism: Streptomyces sp. NPDC007189 (assembly GCF_040703635.1). Taxonomy (NCBI): domain Bacteria; kingdom Bacillati; phylum Actinomycetota; class Actinomycetes; order Kitasatosporales; family Streptomycetaceae; genus Streptomyces; species Streptomyces sp. NPDC007189. The sequence goes on along the minus strand of NZ_JBEYEY010000006.1, from coordinate 140,946 downwards.
TCGTGGTCGGCGACGGCTCCGACATCGGCGGCGGCGCCTCCACCATGGGCACCCTGTCCGGCGGCGGCAACGTGATCATCTCCATCGGCGAGCGCTGCCTGATCGGCGCTGAGGCGGGCGTGGGCATCGCCCTCGGCGACGAGTGCGTGGTCGAGGCCGGCCTCTACGTCACCGCCGGCACCCGGATCACCATGCCCGACGGCCAGATCGTCAAGGCCCGCGAGCTCAACGGCGCCTCCAACATCCTCTTCCGCCGCAACTCGGTCACCGGCACGGTCGAGGCCCGCCCGAACAACGCGGTCTGGGGCGGCCTGAACGACATCCTCCACAGCCACAACTGACCCACCACGCGCGCAGCAGCGCCCTCCGCCCCGTGTGGCGGAGGGCGCTGTGTCATGCCGGCACCACCGTGCGCCCGGATTCTCCTGCGGGGTGAGGCATAGCAGGGGGTGGCTGGGGGCGTCGGGAGGGGTGGAGGGGCCGGATGACGGGGCCCCGGGGGAAGAGAAGGTGACGATGGATGCCGAAGCGCAGGAGAATTTCCGGCAGTTCGTGGCCGGCAGGTCGTCCGCGCTGCTGAGGACCGCCGTCCTGCTGACCGGCGGCGACCGGCACGCCGCCGAGGACCTGCTGCAGAACGCGCTGGTCAAGGCGGCCGGACGGTGGCAGCGGATCGACGAGCCGGAGGCGTACGTCCGGCGTGTCCTGTACCGGCAGCAGATCAGCCGCTGGCGGCTGAAGTGGCCGCGGCGGGAGGTGACCGTCGCCGAACCGCCGGAGGACTCCGTGGCCCCGGACGCGTCCGGCGCCGCCGAGCTGCGGCTCGTGCTGCGCGCGGCCCTCGCCCGGCTCACCGCCCGGCAGCGCACCGTGCTGGTGCTCCGGTACTTCGAGGACCTCCCCGAGGCCGACGTGGCCCGGATCCTGGGCTGCTCCGTCGGCACCGTACGGTCCACCACCCATCGCTCCCTGGCCCGACTCCGGGAACTCGCCCCCGAGTTGGCGGCCCTGGACCCCGGCCGGGACCAGCCGTCCCGTGACTTCTCGCCCGTGGAGGTGCGCCCGTGAGCGTCGAGGACCTCGTGCGCGACGCCCTGCGCGAGCAGGCCGCGCAGCAGCCGCCGGCGCCGGCCGGGTTCGCCGACCGCGTGCTCGGCGCCCGCCGGCGCCGCCGGACCCGCCGGCTGGCGTCCGTGGCGGTCGCCACCGCCGCCGTGCTCGCCGTCGGCATCGGAGTGCCGCTGCTGGACTCCGGCGGGAAGACCGACGTACGGCCGTCCGGTGTGCTGGACTCCCGTGACGTCGTCGCCCACCCCGACCAGGGGCCGCCGCGCGAGCTGATCGCGGCCGGGCGGTCCGCGATGGCCGCGTACTACACCGTGCAGATCGTGCCGCGCGGCTCCGGCCACGCCACCGGCGAACGCACGTACTGGCTGCTGAACCCCGGGACCGGCCGGTACGAGAAGGACGACCGGTGGTCGTTCGTGGCCGTCGCCCCGGGCCTGAGGACCGCCGCCGTGCTGGAACGGACGCTGCCCGCCCCCCGGATCGGCCTGCTCGACCTGGCCACGCGAAAGGTCGAACGATGGATCCCCGTGTCGCACGGCATCGGCGGACTCGCCTTCTCCGGCGACGGCCGCCGACTGGTCGCCACGACCTACGCGGACAATCCCGACGGGTTCCAGGAGGTTCTCGACTCGCGGACCGGCCGCTCGGAGTGGGGACCGGTGTTCGACGGCTTGTCCCGCACCGGCTTCGCCGTCGTGGACGTGGCCACCGGCAAGGGCACCTGGGTCGCCGTCGCGGCGGGCCGGGAGTTCCCGGGCCGCGAGGACTTCGCCTTCAGCCGCGCCGGTGACCTGCTGTACTCGCGGATCGTCGGACCGCGGGACGGCATGCAGCAGTTCTACGACTTCCGGGGCAGGAAGGTCGCCGCACCCGCGAACGAACGCCACCTGCGGTCGGACGTGAGCGCCAGACTGTCCCCGGACGGGCGGCTCGCCGCCTGGGGTCTGGTGGCCGAGCCCCACCACACGTCGTACTCCTCCATCCGCGATCCGCTCACCGGCAAGGAGATCATCCGCGTGCGCGGCGCCCAACTCGTCGCCTGGTCGGACGACAAGCGGCTCGTCGCCTGGGAGCGGGATCCGAACGTGGAGCGGTACCGGCCGCGGCTGGTGCTGGTCACGATCGGCAGCGGCGAGGTCGTGCCGCTCAGCGGCTTCCAGGAGCCGAATGACTGGTACGGCGACAGGGACTGGGAGCCGGTGTTTGCCGAGCGGTGAGTTGTGTGGGGGCGGGGGCGGCGCGGGTACGGGTGCGGAGACGTGCGGGTTCGGGTTCAGGTGGTGGGTGGGCTCTCAGGTGGTGGTGAGTTGCTTGTATCGGGTCAGTAGGTCGTCGGTCCTCTCGCAGTCCGCGGGCAGCAGGGGAGCGCGTACCGGGCCCGCGGGGCGGCCGAGGCGTGCCAGGAGTGCTTTGGCGGTTACCGTACCGGGCAGGCCCGCGGCCATCATCGCCTCGATCAACGGCGTCGCCCGCAGCTGGAGTTCGGCCGCCCGGGCGGTGTCGCCGGCGTCGAACGCGTCGAGGATCGCGGCGATCCGGCCGGGTACGGCGTTGGCGACCGTGCTGACGCAGCCCGCGGCGCCGACCGCGTACAGCGCCAGTACGTGTTCGTCGCAGCCCGCGTAGTACGCGAGATCCGTGTGCGCCAGCACCTTCTGGGTGCCGAGGAAGTCGTACGAGCAGTCCTTGACCGCGACGATCCTCGGGTGCTCGGCGAGGCGGATCACCGTCCGCGGCTCGATCCGGGTGCCGGTGCGGCCCGGGATGTCGTACAGCATCACGGGCAGCCCGCTCGCGTCGGCGACCTGGCGGAAGTGCGCCTCCAGCGCCTCCTGCGGGGGCCTGCTGTAGTACGGCGTCACCACCAGCACCCCGTCGGCGCCCGCCTTCTCGGCCGCGCGGGCCAGCTCCACGGTGTGCCGGGTGTCGGCCGTGCCCACCCCGGTGACCAGGGAGGCGCGGTCGCCGACGGCCTCCCGGACGGCCGCGACCAGTTCCGTCTTCTCCGCGTCCGTGGTGGTGGGCGACTCGCCCGTGGTGCCGTTCAGCACCAGGCCGTCGCAGCCCTCGGCCACCAGCCACTCGGCCAGCTCGCGGGCGCCGTCCAGGTCGAGGGCGCCCTCCTCGGTGAACGGCGTGATCATCGCGCAGAGCGTGCGGCCGAAGGGGCGGCGGGTGGTGGCGGGCGTGGTCGTCATGACGGTAGTGTCGGCGGACTCAAGGTGAAGCTCTACTTAATTCTGCTAAGTGGTATTAGTAAGCAGTGCTGAATGGAGTGGGTGGCCGGCGAAGGCCCTGTGTCCAACTCGGCCCCTCATGGGTCACTATGGCCGGAGGGTCACCGACGTCCGTCATGGGAGGCACCATGAAGCTCGGCAAGGCACTGGCCACCGGATACGCCGAGGAGCGGCCGCGCGGCGAAGAGGCTGTCCGGGAGGAGGTCGTCCGCGAGGAGCGGGGACCGCTTGCTGAGGACACCGCCCGCGTCGTAGCGCCCGAGCCGGGCCGCGAAGAGGTTCCGGCCGTCCGATGAGACTGCGGCTCCCCGCGGAACGCCCGACGGAGCCGCCGACCGGTTACAAGATCGCCCACCCGGTGCTGTCCCAGGACGGCACCCGGGCCGGGTTCACCGGAGTGTCGCTCGGCGGCGCGCTGCCGTACGGCGTCCTCGACGACGCCGCCTGCGTCTACGGACGCCGGCACCGGCCGCCGGCCCGGCTGTGCGACTGCGGGTTCCACTGCGTCCACGACCGTGCCGCCGCGGAGGCCATGCTGTGCGCCGGCGAGCACCGTACGGCCCTGCTGCTGGAGGTCTCCGTGCTCGGTGCGTACATCCGCTTCGAGCGCGGGTTCCGGTACGGCCGGCAGCGGGTGCGTACGGCCCTCGCCGGGCCGTGTGCCTGCGGCGGTACCGCCGTCGCGCTCGCCGACGCCGGGTGGGGCAGGCCGGGGTGGCGGGGGCTCGCCCCGGTGTGCGCCGGTTGTGTGCGCGGGCGTACGTCCGTCTCGCTCGCCGGGTTCGCCCGGCTGGCCGGGGAGGGGCTGCGGGTGGTTGCGCGCGGTGGGGGTACGGGGCTTGGCTCCGCCGAGTTGGCGGCGGGGGCGGAGCTGGGAGTGCCCGAACTCGTGGCCGAGGCCGCGTTGTTGCAGGCTCGGCTCGACTGGTTCCAGAGTCAACTCGCTCGGCTCGGTGAGCGTGGGGGTGGGGGTGGGGGTGCGGGACCGGGGCTCGGGTGACACGGTCTAACGGTCGGCTCTCCGGGTACCCGCTGGCTTGAGGCGGTCTGGTCGGTGCGTCTTCGGCGCGCGGGTCACTGCGGGTGCGTCGTGCGTTCGATGCCTGCGGCGGCCCGTGCGGGTGCGTCGTGGCCGGGGGCGCGCCTACGGTGGTCTGTGAGTCGGTGCCGCGCCGGGTGGTGTCCGTCCTCGGTCCGGCGGGCTGCCTGCCGTAGGGGTACCCGGCGTGTGCGCCGGCCGCCGCGGGCGGACACCACCCGGCACGTCCCCTCCCGCCGTACGCGGCCTCAGGAGACGGACACCGACGCGATCAGGGAAAGGGCACACCGATGAAGCACAGGATTCCGCATCGCACGGGGGCCAAGGGGCCCGACGAGCTGCGGCAGCAGATCGAGCACGCCAGGCACCAACTCGGGGGCACCGTGGCCCAGTTGGTCGGCAAGGCCGACATGAAGGGGCGGGCCCGGGTGCGGGCCGCCGATCTGCGGGACAAGGCCGGCGCCATGACCGTGCAGCTGCGGGTCAGCGCCGCCCAGGCCGGGCATGCGGTGCAGGGCAAGGCCGCGCACGCCGGGCACGTCATGCAGGGCAAGGCCGCCCATGCCGGGCATGCCGTGCAGGGCCGGATGGCTGACGTGGGGCATGTCGTGCAGGGGCGGGTCGGGCACGCCGGGCATACGGCACAGGGGCAGGCCGTCGCTGTTCAGGGCAGGGCCACGCGGATCCTCGTACGGCTGCGGCGGCCGGCGGTGATCGCGGGCGTTGCGGGTGTCGCCGCCGCGGTCGCCGCGGGTATTGCGCGGATGAGGCGACGCTGACCTGCGCCCCACCGTGGACAAAAAAAGTTTTCGGTGGGAGGGTGTGGGCATGCTGGACGTGACCGTGATCGAGGACCCCGAGGCGGCGGCCGTGTCGCTGGACCCCATCCGGGCCCGGCTGCTCGCCGAGCTGGCCGTGGAGCCCGCCTCGGCGACGATGCTGGCCGGCAAGGTCGGACTGCCCCGGCAGAAGGTGAACTACCACCTCAAGGCGCTGGAGCGGCACGGCCTGGTCGAGCTGGCCGGGGAGCGCCGCAAGGGCAACGTCACCGAGCGGCTGATGCGGGCGACCGCCGCGTCGTACGTCATTTCGCCCGCCGCTCTTCCGGGCGTGCAGCCGGATCCCGACCGCTTCCGGGATCAGCTGTCCGCGCGGTGGCTGCTCGCGCTCGGCGCCCGGCTGGTGCGGGACGTCGGCGCGCTGATCACCGGAGCCGCGCGGGCCCGGAAGGGGCTGGCGACCTACGCGCTGGACGGGCAGGTCCGCTTCGCCTCGGCCGCCGACCGGGCCGCCTTCGTGCAGGAGCTGACGGCGGGCGTGAGCGCGCTGATCCGCAAGTACGACGCCCCGGACGCCGAGGGCGGGCGCGACCACCGGATCGTCGTCGCCCTGCATCCCACGGTCAAGGTCCCCGCACTGGACCAGTGAGCAGGAGTCCCGACATGCCCGAGGAATTCGAGATCGTCCGCGAGTTCGAGGTGGACGTGCCGCCCGAGAAGGTGTGGGAGGCCGTCACCACCGGCACCGGCGGCTATCTGTGGCCCATGGACCCGCCCGAGCCCCGGGAGGGCGGCAGGGGGCCGTTCGGGTCCACCGTCACCGCCTGGGATCCGCCGCACCGCTACAGCAGTCGCAGCGAGAACGTCGGCATGCCGACCCAGTCGGTCAACCAGCTCGACTACACCATCGAGCCCCGCGACGAGGGCCGCCGCGCCTGGGTGCGCTATGTGCACAGCGGCATCTTCACCGACGACTGGAACAACCAGTACGACGGCGCCAGCAAGCACACCAACTTCTATCTGCACACCCTGTGCGAGTACCTCACCCACTTCGCGCCCCGGCCGGTCGCCTTCGCCCAGGTGAACGGGCCCGCGGCCTCGGCGAGCCCGCGGGCGCTCGCCGCCGCCGCGCGCGCCCTCGGGCTGGGGGACGACGCGGCCGCCGGTGCGAAGGTGAGCGTCCGAGGGCCCGGCGGGCCCCTGGACGCCGTACTCGACTACCGCAATCCGTACTTCATCGGGCTGCGCACCGACCACGCCCTCATCCGCTTCTTCGGGCGCGGCCACTGGGGCGCCCCGCTCGGCATCAGCGTCCACGACTTCGCGCCGGACGCCGACGCCGAGGCGAACGAGGCCGCCTGGCACGACTGGCTGAACGGGGTGTTCGGCCGGTCCTGACACAGGTCACGGGCGCAAGCGCAGCACCTGCGGGTCGTGGTCGCTGATCTGGTCGTTGAACTCCGAGTTGATGTGCACGCTGTCGTACTCGAAGTCGCAGCCGCGCCGGATCGCCGGGCTGATCAGGATCTGGTCCAGCACCTGCTCGTTGCCCTGGTAGTCGTAGGTGTAACGCTCGCTCTTCGGCAGCGACTTGATCGCCGACCACAGTTCGCCGTCGCCCTCGAGGAGCTGCGCCGTCTCGGAGAACTCGAAGTCGTTCATGTCGCCCAGTGCGATGACGTTCGCGTTCTTCTGGACCTTGAGGATGTCGTCGACGAAGGCGTTCACCTCGGTGGCCTGCGCGTGGCGCTGGATCTCCGAGCTGCGCGTCGGCGGCTGGTACTGGGAGGTCAGGCCCTGGTCGCCGCCCTTGGAGATCAGGTGGTTGGCGATCACGAAGACCGTCTTGCCGCGGAAGAGGAACTGGCCGACGAGCGGCTTGCGGCTGTCCTTCCAGGCGGCGTTCGTCGGGTCGATGCGGCCCGGGGAGGCCGTCAGCCCGGCCTTGCCGTTCTCCTTGGTGACGCCGACCGCGGTGGTGGAGCCGCCGCCCGCGCGGTCCACGAAGGACACCCGCTCGGGGTTGAACAGGAACACCTGGCGGATGTTGCCGCCCGGCTCGCCGCCGTCCTGGTCGTTGACCGGGTCGATCGAGCGCCAGTCGTACGTCGGGCCGCCCGCCGCGACGATCGCGTCGATCAGCTTGTTCACGGTGACGCTCGCGTCGACCGTACCGTCGTCCGTGGCGCCGTTGTCGTCCTGGATCTCCTCCAGGGACACGATGTCCGGCGACTGCAGGTTGTTCACGATCGCGGACGCGTGCTGGGCGAAGGTGCTGTCCGAGGGGTCGAGGTTCTCGACGTTGTAGGTCGCCACCGCCAGCTCGCGGCCCGCCTGCTTCCGCGTCGTCTCGCGCTCCAGGCCGGCGCTCTTCAGCGTGCCGAGCTTGCTCGCGACGAGGGTGTAGCCGCCGTACTGGTTGAAGTCGAGCGGGCCGGTGGTGGCGCCCTCCAGGGTGTCGCCGACGTTCGCCTTCGGGAAGTCGGCGGTGGAGCCCAGCGACTGGATCTGCAGGCGGCCGGTGTTCTGGGAGTCGTAGGAGCCGTAGACCGTGCCGCCGCGGCTGCCGGCGTGCTCCTGCGGCTTCACCGTGACCCACAGCTCGCTGTAGGGGTCGGTGGCGGTGACCACGCGGGTGTCGGCGACCTGGACGTTCATGCCCTCCAGGGACTCGTAGTAGTCCAGGGCGTACTTCGACGGGTCCAGGGGGAGGGTGTTGACCGAGCCGCCGGCCGCGGTGTCGCCCTGCGGTGTGTACGCGTCCGGCACCGCGTTCTCGTCGATCACGACCGGCGCGGGGACCGGGTTGCCGGTGGAGACCGTGGTGATCACCGGCTTGGTGATCTCCGTCAGGGACTGGTTGCCGGTGGAGGCGCCGCCCGGGACGTACTCGGAGACCATGCCGGTCACCGTCACCGAGTCGCCGACCGCGACCTTCGGCGTGGAGCTGGTGAAGACGAAGACGCCCTCGCTGGTGGCCGGGTCGTCGTCCGGGGTCGGGTCCTGGAGCCAGAAGCCTCTGGAGGAGCCGTACGTGCGCGTGGCCGTGACGATGCCGGGCACGTCCGTCACCTTCTGCCCGGCGAACGGCGATATTCGGGTCGTGCCCTGGATGTCGTGGACGCGCACCGAGTCGGCGTGCGCGGGGGAGGTGAGGGCGACGGCGGACGCCGCGCTGCAGACGGCGGCGACGGTGAGCGCGGCGAGGCGCGTGGAAGACCTGCTCGGCAAGGGATCCCTCCGGGGACGTGACGATGCGCCGGGACGAGGGTGGTACGGGTGCGTGTGGGGGTCGTAGCCCTCCGTGACACGCGTAGAGCCGAGTGAACGGTCGTCCCCCCAACTTCTACGCGCGTCAATCTCCTGCCTGCGCCGGGGAGTTGTCAAGGTTTCAGCCATGTACGGCCGCTGACGGGGAGATGAACCGGGCGGCATGGGGCGAAATCCGTCTAGGCTGAGCGGCTGAGCCCGTTTCACGCTCCGAGGAGATCCAGCCGATGTCAGACAGCTCCCCCCTGCCGCCCGTACGGCTGCACTCCGAAGCGGAGCTGGCCCGCGCAGCGCTGTCCACGCCGCTGCTCTCCCGTGCCGCCCGCCTCGCCCGCTGGGCCGGGCCCGGCACCCGGGTGGACGCCGGCGGCGCCCTGGTCGAGGAGCAGCTTCCGGCCGCCGCCGAGCTGCTCGGACTGAGCGGTGACGACGCCGCCGCGGACGCCAGCGAGGCCTGGCGGGTCGCCGTGGACACGGGGCTGGTCGAGATCGTGGACGAGGAGGCCGGCACGGTCCGGGCGGGCGAGGAGCTGAAGCTGCTCACCGGCGGCTCCCCGGCCGACGTGCTCTCCGTGTGGCTGACCGCGCTGGAGACCGTCGTCGCCGACGCGAGCGTGCCCGATCTGGACGGTCTGGCCGACGCCCTGGACGAGGGCGGCAAGGTCGATTTCCCGTCACTCGGCTGGGACCCGGACGCGGAGGCCGCGTTCCTCGACGGCGTCCTCGGCAATCTGTATCTGCTGACGGTGAGTGAGGGCGGCCCCGGCGACGCGCCGGTCCCGCTGCCCGCCCTCGCCGCCTCGGTGATCGTCCCCGACGGCCCGGGCGAGCCCACCGACGACGTCCTGCAGCAGGTCTCGGACGCGATGATGCGCCTGGACGACCAGTTCCGGATGCTGGAGCCGGTCGGTCTGGTGGAGTACCGGCCGGTGGACGAGGCGCTGATGGCCGACCCGGAGGAGGAGCCGGGCGCGCCGCTGGACGACACCGACGTCGCGCGCTACGGCATGGTCCGGCTCACCCCGCTCGGGGTGTACGGGCTGCGGGCGCGGCTGCTGGACGCCGGGTTCGCGGCGCCGGCGGTCGGCGAACTCGCCGACAAGGGCGCGGACGCGCTGCTCGACGGCATGGCCGGCTTCGGTCAGGCCGCGGCGCGGGCCGAGACCGAGCAGTGGCTCGAACGGCGTGAACCGCTCGCCGCCGCCCGGGAGTTGCTCGCCGCGGCCCGGGGCACGGACGCGGGCGCGCCGCTGCGCAGGCTGCGCTGCCAGCAGGCCCTGTCCCTGGTCGGCGCCGAGGCCGAGCCCGCGTTGCGGGAGGTGCTGGACGATCCCGAACTGGGCGGCCTGGCCCGCGTCTGGCTGAGCGAGCGGGGGATGGCCGGGGTGCCGGCGCCGTCCGAGGAGATGGTGTTCTGGCTGACCGTCGACACGCTGGCCGCGCAACTGGCCGCCGAGGGCAACTCGGAGGAACTCCAGGCGCTGGTCGAGGGGCTGGCCGCGCAGCACAGCGGATTCTTCTCCGCCGCGTGGCGGGTGGAGCACCCGGCCACGGCCGACGTGCTGGAGGCGATGGGACGGCTGCACCCGGACAAGAAGGTGGCGAAGGAGGCGCGGAAGGCCGCGTTCAAGGCGCGGTCGCAGCAGGGGGCCTGAGGCCCTCGCGGTACGGCCGGTTTCTCCTCGGCGTTGTGAGCGAGCGCCGTCGCGGCGGGTCGCCTTTGGGGCGGCCATGGGGTGCGCCATACGGATTCTTGAACAAGGGCCTTTGAAGCAGCCCGCCGTTCAACTCCCGTTCAAGGTGTGGCGGGAGCGTGTGCGCCGAACCGAGGTCCGCCACCCTCCACGGCACTCCCACCGTCTGTAGGAGACACACCATGTCGCTCACCCGCAGGGACTTCGCCAGAACCTCCGCGATCACCGGCGCCGGGATCGCCCTGGCGGGCAGCGTCGGGGCGCTCGCCACCGCGCCGAACGCCCTCGCCGCGACGGACGCCGACAGCGCCGGGGCGGAGCCGGCGCACGGCGGACACGGCGTCGGCTACGGCCCGCTGGTCCCCGACCCGAACGGCATCCTCGCCCTGCCCGCGGGCTTCAGCTACCAGATCGTCACCTACAGCGGCAAGACCACGCTGGAGTCCGGCGAGTTCACGCCGTCCAACCACGACGGCACCGCCGCCTTCGCGGGTCCGCGCGGCACCACCCTCCTCGTCAACAACCACGAGCTGAAGGGCCCGCGCGCCAACTGGACGTACCCGGTGCCGCTCACCGAGGGCCTCGTCTACGACCCCGCCGCCTCCGGTGGCTGCACGGTCGTCGAGGTGCGCCGCGACCATGTCGCCGAGTGGGTCGGCATCGCCGGCACCTCCACCAACTGCGCGGGCGGTTCCACCCCCTGGGGCACCTGGCTGACGTGCGAGGAGACCGAGGACCAGGCCGGCCAGAACGGCATGACCAAGGACCACGGCTACGTCTTCGAGGTCGACCCCGAGGACCGCCGGGCCAACCGCGACCCCGAGCCGATCAAGGCCTTCGGCCGCTACGCCCACGAGGCGGTCGTCATCGACCCCAAGCGCGGGCACGCGTACCTCACCGAGGACGCGGCCGGCCCCAACGGCCTGCTCTACCGCTGGACCCCGCCGCAGGGCTTCCGCCACGGCCGCGGCAAGCTGCGCACCCTCGCCGACGACGCCGGTGTGCTCCAGGCCTTCAAGTGCTTCGACTCCGGCGGCCAGTTCGTCGACGACCTCTCCCGCGCCACCAGGATCGGCACCGTGTACGGCGTCGACTGGGTGGACGTGCCCGACCGCGACGCGAGGACCGTCTCCGTGCGCAAGCAGTTCGCCGCCGGCCAGGTGACCCGCGCCCGCAAGCTGGAGGGCATGTGGTGGGGCGACGGCGGCGCCTACATCGTCTCCTCCTACGCCCGCGAGGAGAGCCCCGTCCAGCACGACGGCCAGGTCTGGTTCTACGACCCGGGGCGCCGCACCCTCACCCTGAAGGTGCTGCTCGGCGTGAATCCGGACCCGGCGCAGGACGGCGCCTTCGACGGCCCGGACAACATCACCGTCTCCCCGTACGGCGGCCTCGTCATCGCTGAGGACGGCGAGGGCGTCCAGCATCTGTTCGGCGCCACCGACAGCGGCCGCACCTACCCGATCGCCCGCAACGAGCTGAACATCGGCACCGAAGCGGAGCCGGAGTACAGCGAGTTCACCGGCGTCACCTTCTCGCCCGACGGCAGGACCCTGTTCGCCAACATCCAGACGCCCGGCATCATGCTCGCCATCACCGGGCCGTGGAAGCGGCAGAAGCAGTAACCGCCGGGACCCCCGAGCCGCTCCCCGTCTCGCCTGGGAGACGGGGAGGGGCGTGGACGGCTCAGGTCCGGTGCGCGGTCCGGGGTTTGCCGCCGGTGAGCACGGACGCCGCCACCGCCAGCGCGGCCAGCGCGATCAGCGAGCCGAAGCCGAAGGCGCGGGACGCCCCGTGGACGAGGGTCCGGGCCGGACCGCCCCTCGCGTGCCGGGTGGCCGTGCCGTACACCGTGACCAGCACGGACAGCCCGACCGTGCCGCCGAGCCACTGCAGGGTCTGCAGCAGTCCCGAGGCCGCGCCCGCCTCCCCCGGCTCGACGGCGGACAGGATCGTCGCGTTCAGCGGCATGAAACTCAGGCCCACGCCCAGGCCCAGCAGCAGGAGCGGGCCGAGCAGTCCGGCGAGGTATCCGTCCCCGGGCCCGAGCCGCCACAGCCAGCCGGTGCCCGCGGCGATCAGCGTCATGCCGGTCAGCAGCACCGGCTTGACGCCGAAGCGGGCCAGCAGGCGCGGCACCAGCCGTACGGTCGTGAACATCACGAGCGTCATGGGCAGAAAGGCGCACCCCGCGCGGAACGGGCTGTAGTGCAGCACCCGCTGGCAGATCAGGGTGAGGAAGTAGAAGGCGCCGAACATGCCGGCCGGCAGCAGCAGGATGCTCGCGTAGCCGCCCGCCCGGTTCCGGTCGGCGAACAGGCGCAGCGGCATCACCGGCCCGCCCGCCCGCGCCTCGACCAGCACGAAGCCGGCCAGCAGCGCGGCCGCGGCGGTGAAGCCGAGCTGGGCCCGGGTGTCGCTCCAGCCGGCCCCGGACACCCGGATGAACCCGTACACCAGCGAGGTCGTCCCGGCGGTGCCGGTCAGCGCGCCGGCCAGGTCGAACCGGCCCGCGTGGCGCGGGGTCTCCGCGACGCAGCGGGGCAGGGCGAGCGCCACGGCGATGCCCAGGGGCACGTTGATGAGCAGCGCCCAGCGCCAGGACGCCCAGGAGGTGAGCATGCCGCCGAGGACCAGGCCGACGGAGCCGCCGATGCCCGCCATGGAGGAGTAGACGCTGAGCGCGCGGTGCCGGGGCGGTCCCTCGGGGAAGCCGGTGGTGATCAAGGCGAGGGTGCTGGGCGCGATGAGGGCGCCGCCGAGGCCTTGCAGCGCGCGGGCCGCGAGCAGCCAGGCGCCGCCGGTGGCCAGTCCGCCGAGCAGGGAGGACGCGGCGAAGAGCAGGACGCCCGAGGTCAGGGCGCGGCGCCGGCCGAGGATGTCGCCGGCGCGTCCGCCGAGCAGTAACAGGCCGCCGAAGGCGAGGGTGTAGGCGTTGAGCACCCAGGACAGGGCGGTGGGGCTGAAGTGCAGGGCCTGCTGGATGTCGGGCAGCGCCACGTTGACGACGGTGGAGTCGACGCCGACCATCAGGTAGGCGGTGACGATGACGAGGAGTGTGGTGCCGGGCCTCGCGGACGGCGCGGGCGCGGCGGGCGCGAGGGCCGTGGTGGCCGGTGTGGACGGGGTGGACATGGCGGTCTCCCGGTCTGGGCGTCCCCGGGCACGCGGCGTCGGTGGGCAGGGGTGAGGCGGCGTACGGCAGAGTCGAGGCATGGGTGAGCTGCCCACGGAGCACGACGGCGTTAAGCGGGGACTGTCTCCGTTTAGTGCTCGATAAGATACGGAGAGAGTCCCCGCTTTGCAAGGAGTTACTGCATGACGCAGGTCAGGCCCATGCGCGCGGACGCTCGGCGCAACTACGAGCGGTTGCTGAAGGTGGCGGCGGAGGCCTTCGCCGAGCATGGGGAGAAGGCGTCACTCGACGACATCGCCAAGCGGGCGGGCGTCGGCTCCGGCACGCTCTACCGGCACTTCCCAACCCGGCAGGCGCTGCTGGAGGCGGCGTACGTGGACCGCATCGAGGCGCTGGGGGCGCGGGGGGCGGAGCTGGCGGAGCAACTGCCGCCCGGTGAGGCGCTGGTGGAGTGGCTGAACGAGCTGTGCGTCGCCACGATCCAGGTGCGCGGGATGAAGGCGCTGCTGGGCTCGGCGGTCGCGGACGGCAGCTCGGCGGCGCTGACGGCGTGCGGGACGACGGTGAAGGGCGCGGCCGCGAGGCTGGTCGAGGCGGCACGGGCGGAGGGAGCGCTGCGGGACGACGTCGAGCCGATCGACGTGCTGCGGCTCGCCCACGGGGTTGCCACGGCATCCGAACTCGCCGACGGGCAGGGGCGGGAGATCCGGCGGTACCTGACCCTGCTGGTGGAGGGGCTGCGGGGCCGGCCGTACCGAAACGGCTAGCCCCGCACCAGGCCACGGCGGCACCGGCCGGCCCCCCGGCGGCGATGCGCCCCGGTCTCCCGCCCCCTACCGCCTACAGCGCCCGTGCCCCCGGGTCCGCCATGTTCCGCACCGTGCGGGCCTTGACGAAGTCGCCCAGTGCCGTCATGTCCCACTCGCCGGAGTACTGGCGGACGAGCTTGGCCATCAGCACGCCGGTCTGGGGCTCGGCGTGGGTGAGGTCGAAGCGGACCAGTTCCTCGCCGGTGGTGCCGTCCAGCAGGCGGCAGTAGGCCTTGGCGACCTCGGTGAACTTCTGGCCGGAGAAGGAGTTCACCGTGAAGACCAGGCCGGTGACGTCCTGGGAGAGGCGGCCGAGGTCGACCGTGATCACCTCGTCGTCGCCCGCGCCCTCCCCGGTGAGGTTGTCACCGGAGTGCCTGATCGCGCCGTTCAGGATCGTCAGCTTGCCGAAGTAGCAGCTGTCGATGTGGTTGCGCTGCGGGCCGTAGGCGATGACCGAGGCGTCCAGGTCGATGTCCGCGCCGCGGAACGCCGGCTCCCAGCCGAGCCCCATCCTCACCTGGGAGAGCAGCGGACGGCCGCCCTTGATCAGGGAGACGGTCTGGTTCTTCTGGAGGCTGACCCGGCCCTTGTCGAGGTTGATCTTCCCGGCCCCCGGAGCGGGCGCGGCCGGGGCCGGGGGAGGCGACACCGGCGGGGCGGGCGGGGTCACCGGGGTCTGCATGGCGGGCGGCGGCGGAGCGGCGGGCTGGGGCGGCGCCGCCGGTGGTGCCGCCGGGGCGGCCGGCTGCGGCGGGGCCGACGCGGTGGCCGGTTCCTCCACCGTCACGCCGAAGTCCGTCGCGATGCCGGCCAGTCCCTCGGCGTATCCCTGGCCGACCGCGCGGGCCTTCCACGCGCCGCCCCGGCGGTAGATCTCCACCACGATCAGCGCGGTCTCGGTGCCGAGCTGCGGCGGGGTGAACGTGCCCAGCACCGTGCCGGCGTCCGCGTCGCGGATCGTGGCCGTCGGCTCGATGCCCTGGAAGGTCTGGCCGGCCGCGTCCGGGCTGGCCGTGACCACGATCTTCTCGATGTCCGGCGGGACGGCGGCGGTGTCGACCGTGATCGCGTCGGGGGCCGTACCGCCCCCGGACGCGTGGTTCACGCCCGGTCCCACCGGCTGGTTGTAGAAGATGAAGTCGTCGTCCGAGCGCACCTTGCCGTCGGCCGTGAGCAGCAGGCCCGACACGTCGAGCCGCACGGGCGCGGACACGTCCACCGTGACACGGGCGGCCGACAGAGGGATGTTCGAGCCAGGGGTCATAGCTGTCATGCCGGGTGAACGAACGACATCGCTTTACCGTTCCCTTACCAGCGGAAACCCGCCGAACGGCCTACGGCACCACCACGATCTTGCGGCCCACCCCCGCCGCGAACTGCTCCAGCGCCTGCGGGTACTGCTCCAGCGGGATCCGGTCGCTGATGAACACCTCCGGGTCCAGCACTCCGTTCGCGAACAGCTCCGCCGCCCGCTCGAAGCTGTGCAGCACCGCCATGGAACCGGTGATGGTGATCTCCTGGTTGTAGATGCGGTACGGGTCGATCGTCACCCGGGTCGCGTAGTCGGCCACCCCGAACTGCAGGAACGTGCCCGCCTTCGCCACCCGGTCCAGGCCGTCCTGGATCGCCGCCGCGTTGCCGGTCGCGTCCACGACCACGTCCCAGCCCTGCGGGCGGTCCAGTTCGTCCGCGTTCGCCGCCGAGGCCGACACGCCCAGCTGCCGGGCCGTCTCAAGCCGCGCCGGGTTCACGTCGACCACGTCCACGCTCGCCGCGCCGGTCCGCTTGGCCAGCTCCAGCATCATCAGGCCCATGGTCCCGGAGCCGTAGATCAGCACGTGCGCGCCGAGGCGGGAGTTGAGCACGTCGTAGCCGCGCACCGCGCAGGACAGCGGCTCCACCAGGGCCGCGTCCTCGGTGCGCACGTGCTCGGGCAGCTTCACGCAGTTCGCCACGGGGGCGACCGCGTACTGCGCCGCCCCGCCCGCCGTGGTCACGCCGATGGCGGCCCAGCGCTCGCACAGGTTGTTGTGGCCGGTACGGCAGTAACGGCACTCGTAGCAGTACAGGGAGGGGTCCACGGCCACCCGGTCGCCGACCGCGACCTCGGTGACCTGGCTGCCGACGCCGACCACCTCGCCCGCGAACTCGTGTCCGGGGACGATCGGCAGCTTGGGCGCGAACTCGCCCTGGAGGATGTGCAGATCGGTGCCGCACAGCCCGCAGGCCGCCACTTCGACGACGACCTCGCGCGGCCCTGGCGTCGGGTCCGGGACCTCGGTGACGACGGCGCGGCCCACGGACTCGATGACGGCGGCCTTCATTTCACGGCTCCCAACGACAGGCCCTGGACCAGCTTGTCCTGGGCGGCGAACCCCGCGGCGAGCACCGGCAGGGAGATGACGAGCGACGCGGCGCACACCTTGGCCAGGAACAGCCCCTGGCTGGTGATGAAGCCGGTCAGGAAGACGGGGGCGGTCTCGGCGACCACGCCCGTGAGGACCCGGGCGAACAGCAGCTCGTTCCAGCTGAAGATGAAGCAGATCAGGGCGGTGGCGGCGATGCCGGGCAGGGCGATCGGGGTGACCACGCGCGCGAGGATCGTCGGCAGCCGGGCGCCGTCGATCTGCGCCGCCTCGATCACCGCGACGGGCACCTCGGCGAGGAACGACTGCATCATCCACACCGCGATCGGCAGGTTCATGGAGGTGTAGAGGATGACCAGGAGCCAGATGTTGTCGAGCATCCCGGTGTTCTTCGCGAACAGGTAGACCGGCAGCAGGCCGGCCACCACCGGCAGCATCTTCGTGGACAGGAAGAAGAACAGCACGTCCGTCCACTTCCGCACCCGGCGGATCGACAGCGCGTACGCGGCCGGCAGGGCGAGGAGCAGCACGCACAGCGTCGAGACGACCGAGGCCACGGTGGAGTTGATCAGCGCCGGCCAGGGGCTCGCGCCGCCGCCCGACCCGAAGAACTCGCGGTAGCCGTCGAGGGTGAGCGACGCGGCGAAGGACGGCGGATTGGTGGCCGCGTCCGCCTCGGAGTGGAAGGACGTCAGCGCCATCCAGGCGATGGGCAGGAAGAACGCGATGCCGGCCAGCCAGGCCAGCAGGCCCAGCCCGCCTCGGCGCAGTGCGGCGTTCATGCGCGGGACACCTCCTCGCGGAACAGGGACGACACCACGCGCAGGGCGAAGGTCGCGATGATGATCGAGCCGATGACCACCAGGACGCCGGCGGCCGAGGCGAGGCCGTTCTCGTGGGCCTGGTAGAAGCTCTGGTAGACGGTGTAGGGCAGGTTGGCGGTGCCCAGGCCGCCGGACGTGATGGTGAACACCGCGTCGAAGTTCTGGACGATGTAGATCGAGCCCAGCAGGGCGCCGAGTTCCAGGTAGCGGCGCAGGTGCGGGAGCGTCAGGTGGCGGAAGATCTGCCAGTCGCCGGCGCCGTCCACCCGCGCGGCCTCGATCTGCTCGTGGTCGCGGCTCTGCAGTCCGGCCAGCAGGATCAGCATCATGAACGGCGTCCACTGCCACACCAGGGAGGCCTCGACGGCGAGCAGCGGGTTGTTCGAGATCCAGTCGGGCTGGGGACCGCCCACATAGTGCAACAACCCATTGAGCAGGCCGTACTCAGGGTTGTAGAGCACATGCTTCCAGAGCAGGGCGGCGGCCACCGGGACGACGAGGAACGGCGCGATGAGCAGGGTGCGGACGATGCCCCGGCCGCGGAACCTGCGGTCCAGCAGCAGCGCCAGCGCGAGGCCCAGGACCAGGCTGACCAGCACCACCGTCGCGGTGAGCAGGACGGTCGTCCAGACCGAGTGGCGCAGGTCCGCGTCGGTGAGGACCTGGCGGTAGTTGTCGAGGCCGGTGAAGTGGCGGGCCTTGGGATAGAGGGCGTTCCAGTCGAAGAAGGAGATCACCAGCGTGGCCACGAACGGCAGCTGGGTCACCACGATCAGGAAGACGAGGGCGGGCATGAGGGGGGCCCGGGTGGCCCAGGCGCGCAGGCGGGCGGAGGGCCGCCGCGCGGCGCGTACCGGTGCGGTGGCGAGGGGTGCTGTGGTCGCGGTCATCGTCCCTCGTACTCCTTGGAGATCTTCTCGGCGAGCTTCTGGGACTTCTTCAGGGCCGACTCGACGGACTGGCGTCCGGCGACGGCCGCGCTGATCTCCTGGGAGACCTTGGTGCCGAGGTCGGTGAACTCGGGGATGTCGACGAACTGGATGCCGGGCGCGGGGCGCGGCTGCACCCCGGGGTCGGTGGGCCGGGCGCTCTCGATGGCCTGCTTCGTCATGTCCTGGAAGGCGGCGGCCGACTTGCGGTACGCGGCGTTGCCGTACGTCGACGCCCGCTTGCCCGCCGGGACGTTCGGCCAGCCGCTGGTCTCGCCGACGAGCTGCTCGTAGCCCTTGCCGGACGCCCAGGACACGAACTTCCAGGCCTTGTCGGGGTTGCGGGAGGCCTTCTGGATGCCCCAGGCCCAGGTGTAGAGCCAGCCGGAGGACGGGGTCTTCTCCACGGGGGCGGGGGCGTAGCCGAGCTTGCCCTTGACGGGGGAGCCGTTCGCCTCCAGCAGGCCGGCCGCGGAGGTGGCGTCGTACCACATGGCGACCTTGCCCTGGGTCATGTTGTTGAGGCACTCGGCGAAGCCGGACTGGGCGGCGCCGGACTCGCCGTGCTTGCGCACGAGGTCGACGTAGAACTTCGTCGCCTTCTCGAACTCGGGGGAGTCCAGGCGGGCCTTCCAGTTCTTGTCGAACCAGGTCCCGCCGAAGGTGTTCACCACCGTGGTCAGCGGCGCCATCATCTCGCCCCAGCCGGGCAGGCCGCGCAGGCAGATGCCCCTCATGCCGGGTTTCGCGCCGTCCACCTTGGCCGCGAGGTCGGCGACCTGCTGCCAGGTGGGGTGGGCCGGCATGGTCAGGCCCTTCGCCGCGAACACGTCCTTGCGGTACATCAGGAAGGACGACTCGCCGTAGAAGGGCTGGCCGTAGAGCTTGCCGTCGGAGGCGGTCAGGGACTGGCGCATGGGGGCCAGCACGTCCTTCTCGTCGTACGACGGGTCCTTGGCGACGTACGAGTTCATCTCGTGCAGCCAGCCGTTGCGGGCGTAGATCGGTATCTCGTAGTTGCTCAGGGTCGCCACGTCGTACTGGCCCGCCTGGTTGGCGAAGTCCTGGCTGATCTTGTCGCGGACGTCGTTCTCGGGCAGGACCGTGAAGTTGACCTTGATGCCCGTCTCCTTGGTGAAGTGCGCGGCGGTCAGCTTCTGCAGCTCGGTCATCTGGGGGTTGTTGACCATCAGCACGTTGATGGAGTCGCCACCGCCGGTCCCGCCCGCGCCGACCCAGCAGCCGGAGAGCAGCGGGGCGAGCAGCGTCCCTGCGGCGGCCATGGCGAGCGTGGCTCGCGGCCTCCGTCGGCTCTGGGTTCGCATGGATCGCTCCTGGAGATATCGGGATATAAGGGGCGCTTGGAGGTGTGAAGCGCCCGCAAGGGGGAGTGAGTTGACTTTCAGACCCGGATGACCTGCGGGCCCAGCAGGGAGTAGCGGTGGGCCTCGGCGGCCGGGAGCTGGGTGCTCGTCACGATCGTCTCCAGCGCGCCGACCTCGGCGAACCGGCAGAAGCTGACCGCGCCGAACTTGGTGTGCACGCCCACGAACACGGTCCGGCGCGCGGCCCGCATCGCCTGCGCCTTGACCTCGCTGACCGCCGGGTCGGGGGTGGTCAGGCCGTGCTCGCGGGAGATGCCGTTGGCGCCGATGTAGGCGAGGTCGATGACGAAGCCGGCGAGCATCTTCGTCGTCCAGTGGTCGACGGTGGCCAGGGTGCCGGCCCGGACCCGGCCGCCGAGGAGCAGGACCTGGGTCTTCCCGCTCTCGGCGAGGGCGCCCGCGACCGGCAGGGAGGCGGTGACCACGGTCAGCGGCCGGTCGGCGGGCAGGGCCTCGGCGATGAGCTGCGGGGTGAAGCCCTCGTCCACGAACACCGTCTCGGCGTCCCCGACCAGCTCGGCCGCGGCGGCCGCGATCCGGCGCTTCTCGGGCACATGGCTGGTGGCGCGGAAGGCGAGCGTCGTCTCGAAGCCGGCGCTCTCCACCGGGTAGGCGCCGCCGTGCGTACGGCGGACCAGCCCGTGGTCCTCCAGGGCGCGCAGGTCGCGCCGTATGGTCTCCTTGGCCACGCCCAGCTCGACGGCGAGCGCGGTGACGTCGACCGAGCCGGTGGCCCGCGCGGCCCGCACGATCTCACGCTGGCGTTCTTCCGCCGTCCTTGCGCCCATGTCGTCACCCACCTTCCGCGGAACTGCCCGTTCGGGCTTCATGGGGGAAGTTCTACAGCGGGTGCGCGGTGGTGACCAGGTCTGTTGCGGGCCCGATACTGCCCGTTTGTGTCCGTTCACCCAGGGCGGTGCCCGGCGCGGACCTGCGCGACCGTGTCCGGCCGTGCGGGAACGGGCAGCCCGGATGCCCGAACACGCCGACGGGCGGGCCCGTTCGGTGCCCGCCCGCGTGTGTGAGCGATCGTTTTCCGTCCTACGGAGCCTCCGCCGGGCTCGGTACGGCCAGGCTCAGTACGGCCAGATCGGCGGGTCGGTCACGAAGTGCCCGCCGAGGTGGCTGTGCGCCGGGTTCCCAGGGTCCAGCTCGCCCTGCTCGGCGATCAGCTTCTCGGCGTACGGTTCGGAGTCGTCCCGCGGCTCGTAGCCGAGCGCCCGCGCGCTGGTCAGGTCCCACCACAGCCGGGTGTTGGCGGAGGAGCCGTAGACGACCGTGTGGCCGACGCCCTCGGCGGTCAGGGCCGCGTGGAAGAGGCGGGCGCCGTCGGCCGGGCTCATCCACACCGAGAGCATGCGCACGCTGGTCGGCTCCGGGAAGCAGGAGCCGATGCGGACCGAGACCGTCTCCAGGCCGTGCTTGTCCCAGTACAGCTGGGCGAGGTCCTCGCCGAAGGACTTGGACAGGCCGTAGAAGGTGTCCGGGCGGCGCGGGGTGTCGACCGGGATCGGCGGCTCGCCCGGGCGCGGCGCCGGGGTGAAGCCGACGGCGTGGTTGGAGGAGGCGAAGACGATCCGGGGCACGCCCTCCTGGCGGGCGGCCTCATAGAGGTTGTAGGTGCCCTCGATGTTCGACTTCAGGATCTTCTCGAAGGGGGCCTCCAGGGAGATGCCCGCGAGGTGCAGGACGGCGTCCACGCCCCGCACGGCCTCGCGCAGCGCCGCCGTGTCGGTGAGGTCGGCGGTGATCGCGTCCGGCTCGCCCTCGATGGGGCGCACGTCGAACAGGCGGAGCGTGTAGCCGTACTCGGGCAGCAGGGACCGCATCAGGGTGCCGAGGCCTCCGGCGGCGCCGGTGAGCAGAACGGTGCGGGGAGCGGGCATCCTCGGTTCTCCTTGTGTCCGATATTCACATACGTGGACACGCTAGAGACTTTCGCCGTGCACCGTCAAGTGTCGCGTGATCTCCGTGAATTCGCTCCTGGTGTTGCGAGTTTCATTGCTTGACCTGCGGCGAAAAGGCCCCGTAGCGTGGTCGCGTTCAGAAATATAGACATGGATCAGAGACATGCACCGCGTGTCCCAAGGGAGAGTCCGTGACGCCAGCCCCTCTCACCGAACGGCTCAGTGATCCGCGCGGGCCGCTCTTCTTCCCCGTCACGGCCTACGGCCCCGACGGCTCCGTCGACCTCGACGTCTACCGCACCCATGTCCGCCGGGGCGTCGCCGCCGGCGCCGCCGCGGTGTTCGCCTGCTGCGGCACCGGGGAGTTCCACGCGCTGCTGCCGGAGGAGTTCGAGGCCTGCGTCCGGGTGGCCGTGGAGGCGGCCGAGGGGCGCGTCCCGGTGGTCGCGGGCACCGGCTACGGCACCGCGCTCGCCGTACGCTACGCCCGGCTCGCCGAGCGGGCCGGCGCCGACGGCCTCCTCGCCATGCCGCCGTACCTCGTCCTCGCCGGCCAGGAGGGGCTGCTGCGGCACTACCGGGAGCTCGCCGCGGCCACCGCGCTGCCGGTGATCGTCTACCAGCGCGACAACGCCGTGTTCACCCCGCAGACGGTGGTGGAACTCGCCCGCACCGACGGGATCACCGGCCTCAAGGACGGCCTCGGCGACCTGGACCTGATGCAGCGGATCATCAGCGCCCAGCGCACCGAGGCCCCCGGCGACTTCCTGTACTTCAACGGCCTGCCCACCGCCGAGCAGACCCAGCTCGCCTACCGCGCCCTCGGCGTCACCCTGTACTCCTCGGCCGTCTTCTGCTTCGCCCCCGAGATCGCCCTCGCCCACTTCCGGGCGCTGGAAACGGGCGACACGGCGACCGTGCGACGCCTGCTGGACGGCTTCTACCGCCCGTTCGTGGAACTGCGCGCCCAGGGCCGCGGCTACGCCGTCTCGCTCGTCAAGGCCGGCGTACGGTTGCGCGGCCTGGACGTCGGCGAGGTCCGCCCCCCGCTGCACGAGCCGGCGGAGGACCACGTCAAACAACTCGCCCAGCTCATCGAGCGGGGCTACGAGCTGCTGGAGGAGGACGCGTGAACGAAGGTCCGTGCGGCGTGCGGGAGGCCGCGTGAAGGCGTCGGCGTTCGTCTACCCCTGGGACGTCAACGGGGACCCCGAGGCCCCCGCGCGCATCGCCGGGCTCGGCGTGGAGCAGGTGACCCTCGCCGCCGCCTACCACTCCACCCGCGCCCTGACCCCCCGTCACCCCCGCCACCGCATCGTCACCGCCGAGTACGCGGCCGTCCTCTACCCGCCGGGCGACCGCTGGGCGGGCCGGGGACTTCGGCCCTACCGCGCCGGCCGCTGGGCCCCCGGCGACGCCTACGGCGAGGCGGCCCGCGCCCTTGCCGCGGCCGGCCTGGAGGTGCACACCTGGGTGGTGCTCGCCCACAACTCCCGCATGGGCGCCGAGCATCCGGACACCTCGGTGGTCAACGCCTACGGCGACCCCTACCCGTGGGCGCCCTGCATCGCCCAGCCCGCCACGCGCGCGTACCTGGTCGACCTGGCCGCCGAGGCCGCCGTACGCCCCGGCGCGCACGGCACCGAGCTGGAGTCCCTCGGCTGGTACGGGCTGCAGCACCTGCACGCCCACGACAAGACCTCCGGGGTCGCCCTCGGCGAGGCCGGGCAGTACCTGATGTCCCTGTGCTTCTGCCCGTCCTGCCGCGCCGGGTACGGCGAACAGGGCCTCGATGCGGACGAGTTGGCGGCCTCCGTGCGGGCCGCGCTGGACCCGCTGTGGCGGGGCGCGGCGGACGACGAGGGCTGGCCGACGGTCGCGAAGCTGCTCGGCGAGGACGCGGCGGCCCGCACGCGCGCGTGGCGCGACGAGGTCGCCGGCAGCCTCCAGGAGGAGGCCGTCGCCGCCGTACGCGCCGCCGCGTCCGCCGGCTTCCAGGTCCTGCTGCACGCCGACCCGGTCTCCTACCACTGCGGCGCCAACGCCGGCGTCGACCCGGCCCGCGTCCTGGCCGCCGCCGACGGCGTGGTGGTGCCCTGCACGGGCGGTACGGCCCTGCTGGCGCCCTTCGCCGAGCAGGCCCGGCAGGGGACGGTGCTGGCCGCCAACCTCACCGTCGTCTCCGGCATGGGCGGCAGCCCCGGCACCCTCGCGGCGGACGCGGCACGCGCGCGTGCCCGGGGCGCGACCGAACTGCGGCTCTATCACGCCGGGTTGGCGTCGGACGGCGACCTCGCCGCGGTGCGCGCGGCGCTGTCGGCGAGCTGAGCCAGCGAGGCCGCCGTCACCAGCAGGGCCACCGAGTACAGCGGCAACGGCAGGACCGCGGACGCGGCACGCGCGCGTGCTCGGGGCGCGACCGAACTGCGGCTCTATCACGTCGGGTTGGCGTCGGACGGCGACCTCGCCGCGGTGCGCGCGGCGCTGTCGGCGCGCTGAGCCAGCGAGGCCGCCGTCACCAGCAGGGCCACCGAGTACAGCGGCAGCAGCAGGACCGGGGAGGCGAGTTCGATCAGGCCCGCGCCCGCGCCCAGGCCGATCACGTTGGGGGTGAAGACCAGGGTGCCGGCGGTGGCCGTCGCCCGGCCGAGCAGCGGGCCGGGCGTCTCCCGCTGCACGGCGGTGAACGCGGCGACGAGGACACAGGGCAGGCCCAGCCCGCCCGCCAGGGACGCCGCGAGCGCCACCGCGTCCGAGGGCACGGCACGCGCGGCCACCGACAGCGCCGTCAGCACGATCCCCGCCGCCGCGAACCGGCGCGCGCCCAGCCGGCGCAGCGCGGCCCCCGAGAGCAGCCCGGCCGTCACCGAACCGGCGCCCTGGACGGCGTAGAGCACGCCCGTGTAGGCGGGGGAGTGGCCGAGCCGGTCGACGACGGCGTACAGCGTCGTGCTGCTGAGGGAGGCGAGGAGCATCGTCGCACCGCCCGCCCGGACCAGCGGGCGCAGCCGCGGGTGCCCCCACAGGTGCCGCACGCCCTCCACGGTCTCCTCGCGCCAGGTGCTCCCCGAGCGGGCCGGGGGTTCCTCGCGCACCCGCAGCAGGGCGTACAGCACGGCGGCGACCGCGAAGGTGACCGCGTCCAGGCAGGCGACGGCCGGCCCGCCGAAGGCCGTGTAGAGGCCGGCGCCGGTCAGCGGGGCGACGAGCTTCATGCCCTCCGTGACGGCCATGCGCAGCCCGTTGAAGTCCCCGAGCCGCTCCGCGCCGACCGCAGCGGTCACCAGCGCCGACTCGGCCGCGTCGTGCACGACCTCGGCGGCGCCGTAGGCCAGCAGGACGGCGAAGAGCAGCCACAGGCCGCCCGCGGAGCGCACGGTGCACAGGGTGAGCAGCAGGACCGCCAGGCCCGCGTTCAGGCCCACCAGCAGCGGCGCCCGCCGCACGCGGTCGGCGATCGTGCCGAGGAGCGGGCCGGCGACGGTGGGGGCCCACATGGCGAGCATGCACAGGGCGGCCAGGCCGTCGGACCCGGTGAGGTCCTTCACCCACACGCCCGAGGCCAGGAACAGCGCGGAGTTGCCGAAGCCCGACACCACCACGGCCGCCAGATACAGCCCCGCGTTGCGGTCGCGCAGCACGCGGAGCACGGTCCAGGAAGTCGTCATGCCCGCTCATCGTGGGTCTAAGGAGGGCCGGCGCGGATCGGCAAGGTGCCTTATCCGGACGGGTCCGGCGGCGACAATCCGTCGGAACCTGTCAGGAATGCCCCTGGGGCGCACGGTTGCGGCTGCATACGGTCGTCCGCATGCGCTACCTCGCCCCGGTCCTGATCGGTCTCGTCTACGTCCTGCTGATGTCCCTGATACCGGAGCCGCACCGGCGCCGCTTCAACGCCGTGATGGTGGCCGGCGCGGGCGCCGCCTATCTCAGCGGCGGCGGGCTCGGCGGCTGGGAGTTCGCGTTCACCGCGGTGGCCACCGTCGTCGCCTACAAGGGCCTGGACTCCTGGGCCTGGACCGGCGCCGGCTGGCTGCTGCACACGGCCTGGGACGTGGTGCACCACCTCAAGGGCCACCCGATCATCCCGTTCGCCCACGACTCCTCCTTCGGCTGCGCGCTGTGCGACCCGGTGATCGCGGTGTGGTGCCTCGGCGGCGGCCGCTCGCCGTGGGCGCGACGGCGCAGGACCGATGAGTTCCGGGACGCCGGCCGGTCTTCCCTGCGGAGCAGGAACGCGATCGTGAAGGAGTGAGCCATGACGATTCCCGACCTCGGCCCGCAGACCCGGATCCTGGCGCGGCTCGCCGAGTCCGTCACCGACGAACAGCTGGCCGCCCCCACCCCGTGCCCGAAGTACGCGGTACGGCATCTGCTGGGCCACCTCCACATGCTCTCGGTGGCCTTCCGGGACGCCGCCCGCAAGGATCTCGGCACCACCACCGCCACCAGCCCGAACGCCGCCGTGCCGGACATCGGCCCCGACTGGCGGGCGGAGCTGCCCAAGGCCCTGGACGAGCTGGCCGACGCCTGGCGCGATCCGGACGCCTGGACCGGCATGACCCGCGCGGGCGGGGTGGACCTGCCCGGTGACATCGCCGGCGCCGTCGTCGCCGACGAACTGGTCCTCCACGGCTGGGACCTGGCCCGCGCCGTCGGCCGGCCCTACGCCCCCGACCCCGCCGCCCTGGACGCGGCCCACGGCTTCCTGCTCGCGGCCGCAGAGAACCCGGACCGCGGCGGCGGCCTCTTCGGCCCGGTCGTCCCGGTGCCACAGGACGCGCCGCTGCTGGACCGGGCGGTGGGGCTCAGCGGCCGGGACCCGATGTGGCGTCCGTGACTGAGTAGGAGGGCATGCGCGAGGTGAGTACGTGCACCGGTGCGGCGGCCCTCTCCGCGCCGGTTCACTGCTCGCATGACGACACAGCGCATCGCACCGTTTCCGGGGCCGGCCGACCAGGGTGAGCGGGACCCCCGTGCCTGGGTGGCCCCGGTGATCTCCACCGTCCTGATGGGCGTGCTCGGTCCGGCCGCCGTCATGTTCGCCGGGCTCTCCGTGATGGCGACGGACAGCTGCGGCCCCGACGACTGCTCGGCCGCGTTGAACACCTCCCTGTCCTGGATCTTCGGCCTGCTCCTCGTCGGCGGCCCGCTGTGCCTCGTCGCCCTGGCCACGGCCTGGGCCCTGCCCTGGAAGCGCCGCTGGACCGTGGCGCGCGCCTGGACGGCGGCCCTCGCACTGGTGCCGCCCGTCGGGGTGCTGTTCCTGGTGTTCACCCTGCCCGCACCGTGAGCGGGGCACGGTCGCCGAAAGAGCCGGGTCCGCCTGTCCGGGCGGGCGACGGCGGCACCGCCCGGGGTCGTAATCTCCCCCCATGCCTCTCACGCTCACCGTCCTCGGCACCGCGTCCCCGCACCCCGGCCCCGGCCGGCCCTGCTCCGGATACCTGCTCGCCGGCGGGGGCGCCGAGGTGTGGGTGGACGCGGGGCCCGGCACGTTCGCCGCGTTGCAGCAGCACACGGACCCGGCGCGGCTGACCGCGATCTGGATCTCCCATCTGCACGCCGACCACAGCACGGATCTGCTGTCGGCCGCCTACGCGTTCGCCCACGGCGGGATGGCCCCGGCCGCACCCGTCCCGGTGTACGCCCCGCAGGACTGCGCCCGCCGCCTGGCCGGCTTCCTCGGGCGGGCGGACGTGGACTTCCTCAAGGACGTCTTCGACTTCCGGGCCCTGTACGACGGCCATGACGTCCGGCACTGGAACCTCCGCCTCACCGCGCGCGCCGTCGCCCACGACACCGAGGCGTACGGGCTGCGCGCCGAATGCCAGGGCAGCGTCCTCGCGTACTCGGGGGACAGCGGACCGTGCCCCGCGCTCGCCGAACTCGCCCTGCGCGCCGACCTGTTCCTGTGCGAGGCCGACATCGACACCCATCGCGAAGGCGAACAGGTCCACCTGACCCCGGAGGACGCCGGCCGCGTCGCCCACCAGGCGCGCGTGCGCCGGCTGCTCGTCACCCACGTCGGCCCCACGCTCACCCGCGAGACGGCCACCGCCCGCGCCGCCGCGGTCTCCGGCCGGCCCACGGCCGCCGCCGTGGAGGGCGAGACCCACACCTGCTGAGGCTCGTCCCGAACCTCAGAAAGCGTTTCCTGTCAGAAGCATTGACGAAACCCGGGCCCCCTCCTACCTTCAACGCGTCGTACTTCGTACGTCATATATGAGACGCGATATGTGAGATCCGAGAGGGCCGCATGACCTCTGTGCCCACGCCGATCCCGTCCCGCACGCAGTACGTGCTGGACGCGATCAAACACCGCATCCTGACCGGGCAGCTGACACCCGGTCAGGCGCTGGTCGAGACGGAACTGGCCGCGCAGTTCGGGGTGTCGAAGACGCCCGTGCGCGAGGCGCTGAAGACGCTCGCCGGGACCGGACTCGTCGTGATGAGCCAGTACAAGGGCGTCACGGTGCGCATGGTGGACGCGGACATGGCACGCGAGGTCTACGACGTGCGGCTGCTGCTGGAGCCGGAGGCGCTGCGCAGGGCCGTTGGGCGGGGCGCCTCGCTCGAGGACGCGCGCGACGCCCTGCACCGGGCCGACGCCGCGACCGACACCGCCGAACGCTCCCTGGCGAACCGGGAGTTCCACCGCGCCCTGTACCTGCCGTGCGGCAACCCGCTGCTCGGCCGGATGCTGGACGAGGTGCGGGACCAGGCCGCCCTGGTGTCCACCGTCGCCTGGGCCGCCGACCCCTCCTGGGAGCGGGAGGCCGCCGAGCACCGGGAGATCCTCCGGCTCGCGCTCGGCGGGGACGCCGACGGCGCCGCGAGCGCCCTGCACGCCCACATCGCCTCCTTCGTGGAGCGCGCGTTCCCCTCGGACACCGGCTCCCACCCACAGGAAGGTCATTGATGAGCAGCGTGACGTTCGAGACCGGGCGGGCGGCCCTGGCCGACGTGGTGGCCATCCCGGTGACCCCCTTCGCCGAGGACGGCTCCGTCGACACCGGCACCCTCCGGGCCCTGCTGCGTCGCCTGCTCGACGGCGGGATCCGCACCCTCACCCCGAACGGCAACACCGGCGAGTTCTACGCCCTCACCCCCGAAGAGCGCCGCCTGGTCACCGAGACGACCGTCGACGAGGCCGGCGACCGGGCCGCGATCCTGGTCGGCGTCGGCCACGACGTGCCCACGGCCGTCGACTCCGCCCGGCACGCCCGCGGCCTCGGCGCCGGGATGGTCATGGTCCACCAGCCCGTCCACCCCTATGTCTCGGCGGCCGGCTGGGTCGACTACCACCGCGCCATCGCCGAGGCGGTGCCCGAGCTGGGCGTGGTGCCGTACATCCGCAACGCCCAGCTGCCCGGCGCCCGGCTCGCCGAACTCGCCGACCACTGCCCGAACGTCATCGGGGTCAAGTACGCCGTCCCGGACGCCGCACGCTTCGCCGCCTTCGCCCGCGACGCCGGCCTCGACCGGTTCACCTGGGTCGCCGGTCTCGCCGAGCCGTACGCTCCCTCCTACTTCTCGGCCGGCGCCACCGGCTTCACCTCCGGCCTCGTGAACGTCGCCCCGGCCGTGTCCCTGAACATGATCGAGGCGCTGCGGTCCGGCGACTACCCGGCCGCCATGAAGGTCTGGGAGCAGATCCGCCGCTTCGAGGAACTCCGCGCCGCCCACGGCTCGGCGAACAACGTCACCGTCGTCAAGGAGGCCCTCGCCGCGCTCGGCCTGTGCCGCCGGGACGTCCGCCCGCCCAGCAAGCCGCTGCCCGAGGACGAGCGCGCCGAGGTCGCCGCCATCGCCGCGGGGTGGTCCATATGAGCAAGCTCAGGAGCCACCAGTGGTACGGCACCGACGGGCTGCGGTCGTTCAGCCACCGGGCCCGGACCCGGCAGCTCGGGTATCTGCCCGAGGAGCATCTGGGCAAGCCCGTGATCGCCGTGCTCAACACCTGGTCCGACATCAACCCCTGCCATGTCCACCTGCGCGACCGCGCCCAGGCGGTGAAGCGGGGGGTGTGGCAGGCGGGCGGGTTCCCGCTGGAGTTCCCGGTCTCGACGCTGAGCGAGACCTTCCAGAAGCCGACCCCGATGCTCTACCGCAACCTGCTCGCGATGGAGACCGAGGAACTGCTGCGGTCCTACCCGATCGACGGGGCCGTGCTGATGGGCGGCTGCGACAAGTCCACGCCCGCCCTGCTGATGGGCGCGGCCAGCGCCGATCTGCCCGCCGTCTTCGTGCCCGCCGGACCCATGCTGCCCGGGCACTGGCGCGGCGAGGTGCTCGGCTCCGGCACGGACATGTGGAAGTACTGGGACGACAAGCGGGCTGGCCTCATCGGCGACTGCGAGATGACCGAGCTGGAGAGCGGGCTCGCGCGCTCCCCGGGGCACTGCATGACCATGGGTACGGCGTCCACGCTGACCGCCGCCGCCGAGGCCCTCGGGGTGACCGTGCCGGGCGCGTCCAGCATCCCCGCCGTGGACTCCGGGCACGACCGGATGGCCGCCAAGGCCGGGATGACGGCCGTGGAGCTGGTGCGACGCGACCGCAGGCTGTCGCACATCCTCACCCGCGACGCCTTCGAGGACGCGGTCACCACCGTCCTCGGGCTCGGCGGCTCCACCAACGCCGTGATCCATCTGATCGCCATGGCCGGCCGCGCCGGGGTGCGGCTCACCCTGGACGACTTCGACCGCATCGCCCGGACCGTGCCCGTCCTCGCCAACGTCCGCCCCGGCGGCCGGAAGTACCTGATGGAGGACTTCCACTTCGCGGGCGGCCTGCCCGGCTTCCTGTCCCGGATCACCGACCTGCTCCACCTGGACCGGCCGACGGTGTCGCACGACACCCTGCGCCAGCAGCTGGACGGCGCCCAGGTGCACGACGACGACGTCATCCGCCCGCGTGACAACCCGGTCGCGAGCGAGGGCGGGGTCGCGGTGCTGCGCGGCAACCTCTGCCCGGACGGCGCGGTCATCAAGCACATCGCCGCCGAGCCGCACCTGCTCAAGCACACCGGCCCGGCGGTCGTCTTCGACGACTACAAGACCATGCAGCGCACCATCAACGACCCCGCGCTCGGCATCACCGCCGACAGCGTGCTGGTCCTGCGCAACGCCGGCCCCAAGGGCGGCCCCGGCATGCCCGAGTACGGCATGCTCCCCCTCCCCGACCACCTGCTCAAGCAGGGCGTGCGGGACATGGTCCGGATCTCCGACGCCCGGATGAGCGGCACGAGTTACGGCACCTGCGTGCTGCACGTGGCCCCGGAGTCGTACATCGGCGGCCCGCTGGCGCTCGTGCGCACCGGGGACCTCATCACGCTCGACGTCGAGGCCCGCAGCCTCCATCTCCACGTGGACGACGCGGAGCTGCAGCGCCGGCGCGCCGCGTGGACCCCGCCGCCCGCCCGGTACGAGCGCGGCTACGGCGTCCTCTACAACGGCCAGATCACCCAGGCCGACACCGGCTGCGACTTCGAGTTCCTGGCCCGGCCGGGCCACGTGCCGGACCCGTACGCCGGCTGACCCACGCATCGAGAGAGGGCAAGCGCTTCGCCCATGTGCACATAGCAAGCGCTTCCTGTACCCGCTGTATCTGTCCCACTGCGAACGGAGAACAGTCATGGCCCAAGCCGCAGCCGTGGCGAAACCGCCCGCGCCACCCCGGCGGCGCCGTGGCTCCGCGACCCCGCGCAGGCTGCCGTACCTGCTGATCGCCCCCGCGGCCCTGCTGATGCTGGGCTTCATCGCCTACCCGGTGCTCAGCGTCTTCTACTACAGCCTGCAGAACTACAACCCGACCAAGCCGTGGCGGAACGGCTTCGCGGGCCTGGACAACTTCACGCAGATCTTCGCCCACGACCCCCAGTTCCGGGACACGCTGACCTTCAGCGCCAAGTGGGTCGTGGCCGAGGTCGGGCTGCAGCTGCTGTTCGGCCTGGCGCTGGCGCTCATCGTCAACCAGACCTTCCTCGGGCGGGCGGTGGGCCGCGCGCTGGTCTTCTCGCCCTGGGCCGTCTCCGGCGTGCTGACCTCCGCGATCTGGGTGCTGCTCTACAACTCCCAGACGGGCGTCACCCGTTACCTCGCCGATGCGGGGATCGGGTCGTACGGCACCAGCTGGCTGTCGGACACCTCCACCGTCTTCCCGGCGGCCGTCGTCGCCGACCTGTGGCGGGGTGTGCCCTTCTTCGCGATCCTCATCCTCGCCGACCTGCAGTCCGTCTCCAAGGACCTGTACGAGGCCGCCGAGGTCGACGGGGCGAGCAGGCTCAAGCAGTTCTGGCACATCACCCTGCCCCATCTGAAGGACGCCATCGTGCTCTCCACGCTGCTGCGCGCGGTGTGGGAGTTCAACAACGTCGACCTGCTCTACACGCTCACCGGCGGCGGTCCGGCGGGGGAGACGACGACCCTGCCCCTCTACATCGCCAACACCAGCGTCGACGCCCACAACTTCGGCTACGCCTCCGCCCTGACGACGGTGGCGTTCGTGATCCTGCTCTTCTGCTCGCTCGTCTATCTGCGGCTGAGCAAGTTCGGAGGTGAGACCCGGTGATCACCGAGATCGCCCCCGCACCCGAGCGCGTGGCGGCCGCGCCCGCCCGGACCCGCGGACGGCGCCGCGCCTGGGACGAGGTGCCCCGCTGGCAGATCTATGTCCCCTTGTCGATCTATCTCCTCTTCACCCTGATCCCCTTCTACTGGATCCTGCTCTTCGCCCTGCGCCCGGCCGGCTCGACCTCGCTGGTGCCCTGGCCGATGACCTTCGAGCACTTCCAGAAGGTGTGGACCGACCGGGACTTCGGCACCTACTTCACCAACAGCGTCTACGTCGGCCTCGCCACCCTGGTGCTGACCACGGTCGTCGCCCTGGCCGGCGGCTACGCGCTCGCCCGCTTCGACTTCCGCCTCAAGCGCGGCTTCATGCTGGCGCTGCTGTGCTCCCAGTTCGTGCCGGGCGCGCTGCTGCTGGTCCCGCTGTTCCAGATCTTCGCCAGGCTGTCGATGATCAACTCGCTGGGCAGCGTGATCGTCGCCGAGACCGTCTTCCAGCTCCCGCTGTCGATGATCCTGATCAGCGGGTTCATCCGGAACGTGCCGTACTCCCTGGAGGAGGCCGCCTGGGTGGACGGCTGCAACCGGATGACCGCCTTCCGGATCGTCGTCCTGCCGCTGCTGCGGCCGGGGTTGATCGCCGTCGGCTCCTTCGCCTTCGTGCACGCCTGGAACCACTTCCTGTTCGCCCTGATGTTCCTCTCCGACCAGAGCAAGCAGACGATCCCCGTCGGCCTCAACACCCTGATGAGCGCGGACAGCGTGGACCTGGGCGCGCTGGCGGCCGGCGGGATCATCGCGGCCGTGCCCGTGGTGATCGTGTTCGCCTTCATCCAGAAGTGGCTGATCACCGGATTCAGCGCAGGGGCGGTGAAGGGATGAGCCTGCCCCTCGTCCTCGCCGGCGCGCGCGGCCACGGCCGCTGGCACCTGGAGAACATCCGCCGGCTGCAGCAGCGGGGCCTGGTGCGGCTCGCCGGGATCTGCGAGCTGACCCCGCTGGCCGCCCACGAGATCCCGGACGGCCTCGGCACGCCCGAGCAGTCCGCCGACTTCGGCGCGCTGCTGGAGGCCACCGGCGCCCGGATCGCCGTGATCTGCACCCCGATCCCCACCCACACCGACCTCGCGCTCCAGGCCGCGCGCCGGGGTGTGCACCTGCTGCTGGAGAAGCCGCCCGCGCCGTCGTACGCGGAGTTCCGGCGCATGGCCGAGGGGGTCGCCGAGGCCGGGGTGGTCTGCCAGATCGGGTTCCAGTCGCTGGGCTCGCACGCCGTGCCCGCGATCCGGCGGCTGCTGGCCGAGGGCGCGATCGGCGAGGTCATCGGGGTCGGCGGGGCCGGCGCCTGGGCCAGGGACGAGGCCTACTTCCGGCGGGCACCCTGGGCCGGACGGCGGCGCCTGGGCGGCGTCGACGTGGTCGACGGCGTCCTCACCAACCCGCTCGCGCACGCCGTCGCCACCGGCCTCGCCCTGCTCGGCACCACCCGCGCCGAGGACGTCACCGGCATCGAGACCGAGCTGCTGCGCGCCCACGACATCGAGTCCGACGACACCTCATGCGTCCGCGTGCGCACCCCGCGCGGCCCGGTCACGGTCGCCGCGACCCTGTGCGCCGAGGAGCCGGGGGAGCCGTATGTGCTGGTGCACGGCGGCAGCGGGCGGATCACCTTCTGGTACAAGCAGGACCGGGTGCTGCTGCAGCGTGCCGGGCGCGGCCCTCAGGAGACCGAGTACGGCCGCACCGACCTGCTGGAGAACCTGGTCCGGCACCTGCACGGCGACGCGGAGCTGCTGGTCCCGCCGGAAAGCACCGGTGCCTTCATGCGGGTCGTCGAGGCCGTCCGCACCGCCCCCGACCCGGCCCCGCTCCCCGAGCACGCCTGGCGCGAGCTGCCCGCCGAGGGCCGCCGGGTCGTGCCCGGCGTCGACGGCCTGGTCGCGGCCGCCGCCGACACCCTCGCCCTCTACTCCGAGCTGGGCGCCTCCTGGGCGCTGCCGAGCGAGGTGAGCACCCGATGACCTCCCCCGACACCGTGGTCCTGCGGGTCGCGGGCCGCCCGGTCGCCCGGTACGCCGTCCGGCCCGAGCTGCCCGCCCGGCTCTCCCCGCGCCCCCATCTGCACCCCGTCACCACCCTGGCCGGCACGGCGGTCACCGAGCTGAGCCCCGCCGACCACGCACACCACCTCGGCGTCGGTGTCGCCGTTCCCGACGTCGAGGGGCACAACTTCTGGGGCGGGCGCACGTTCGTGCGCGGCCGTGGCCCGACGGAGCTGGACAACCACGGCACCCAGCGGCACACCGCCTTCCAACTGCGGGACTCCGACGGCTTCGTGGAGGAGCTGCGCTGGATCGCCGCCGGCACCGAGCTGCTGCGCGAACGCCGTACCGTCGCCGCCACCGAACTCACCGACCGGGCCTGGGCGCTGGACTTCACCTTCTCCCTGACCAACGTCACCCGGGATGTGCTGTCGATCGGCAGCCCCGCCACCAACGGACGGCCCGGCGCGGCCTACGGCGGCTTCTTCTGGCGGGCCCGCAAGGAGGACCGGGCGCCGGACGTCTTCACCGCCGAGAGCGAGGGCGAGGCCAAGGTGCACGGCGTGTGCGCCGACTGGCTGGCGCTCGCCGGGTGGGGGTCCCCCCGCTCGAGCGGAGCCGAGAGTGGGGGAGGCTGGACGCTGGTCTTCGCCGGGGCCACCGAGGAGACCCGCCGCGACCCGTGGTTCGTGCGCGCCGCCGAGTACCCCGGTGTCGGCTCGTCGCTGGCGCACACCGAGCGGCCGGCCGTCGCACCCGGCGGCACCGTCGTACGGCGGATCGTCACCGTCGTCGCCGACGGCCGGCTGGACCGGGACGAGGCGGCCGCGCTGGCCCGGAAGGCGGTCACCCGATGACCACCTACGAGAACCCGGTGCTGAACGCCGACTGGTCCGACCCGGACGTGGTCCGCGTCGGCGACGACTTCTACCTCACCGCCTCCAGCTTCGGCCGCGCCCCCGGCCTGCCCCTGCTGCACTCACGGGACCTGGTGAACTGGACGCTGGTGGGCCACGCCCTCGAACGCCTCGAACCCGAGGAGGAGTTCGCCGCTCCCCGGCACGACGGCGGGGTCTGGGCGCCGTCGATCCGGCACCACGACGACCGCTTCTGGATCTTCTGGGGCGACCCCGACCAGGGGATCTTCCAGGTCAACGCACCCGAGATCAGGGGGCCTTGGACCCGGCCGCACCTGCTGAAGGCGGGCAAGGGGCTGATCGACCCCTGTCCGCTGTGGGACGACGAGACCGGTGACGCCTACCTCGTGCACGCCTGGGCGAAGTCCCGCTCCGGCGTCAAGAACCGGTTCACCGGCCACCGGATGCACCCCGGCGGCACCTCCCTCCTCGACGAGGGCAAGGTGATCGTCGACGGCGACCGCATCCCCGGCTGGTTCACCCTGGAGGGCCCCAAGCTCTACCGGCACGACGGCTGGTTCTGGATCCTCGCGCCCGCCGGGGGAGTGGAGACCGGCTGGCAGGGCGCCTTCCGCTCCCGCGGGTTCTTCGGGCCGTACGAGGAGCGGATCGTCCTGGAGCAGAAGGACACCGACGTCAACGGGCCGCACCAGGGCGGCTGGGTGCGCACGCCGGCCGGCGAGGACTGGTTCCTGCACTTCCAGCAGCGCGGCGCGTACGGCCGGGTCGTCCACCTCCAGCCGATGCGCTGGGCGGACGACCGCTGGCCGGTCCTCGGGGACGAGGGCGCCCCCGTGGCCGTACACCGGCGCCCCGCCCTGCCCGCGCAGCCGCCCGCCGCGCCCGCCACCGACGACGACTTCCCCGGCGGGCGGTACGGCCGCCAGTGGCAGTGGACCGCCAACCCGGGCGCCGGCTGGGCCACCCAGCACTCCGGCGACGGGCTGCGGCTGACCTGCGTCCGCTCGGCCGACACCGCGGACCTGCGGAAACTCGCGAGCGTCCTCACCCAGCGGCTGCCCGGCACACCGTCAGAGGCCGAGGTCGACCTGTGCCTGGACAGCACCGAACCGGGGGCGCGGGCCGGGCTCGCGGTGCTCGGGGACGCGTTCTGCTGGATCGGGCTCGAGCGGGCCGCCGACGGGACGGTCCGGCTCGTGCACCGTTTCGCGGAGGCGGCCGCCGACCGTGAGCGGGACGCCGGTGCGCCCCGCCTCGCGCCCGAGGGGCGGGCCCGGCTGCGGATCGAGGCCGGCGCGGGGGCGCGCTGCCGGTTCTCGTACGACACCGGGGACGGTCCGCACCCGTCGGGGCCGGTGTTCGCGGCCACCCCGTGGCGCTGGGTGGGCGCCCTGCTCGGCCTGTTCGCCGTCGCACCCGAGGGACCGGGGCACGCGGGGGCGGCCACGTTCACCCGGTTCCGGATCACGCCTCTGCAGTCCCTGCGCAGTCCTTCCGAGAAGAAGAGAGCCGACGTATGAAGAGCAGCAGCATCCACAGAAGCCGGCGGGCCGCCACGGCCCTCGCCCTGGGTTCCGTCCTCGCGCTGACCGCCACCGCCTGCGGCGACGACGGCAGCGGCAGCGCGGGCGCCAAGGGCGGCGAGGGCTCCGGCAAGGGCACGATCACCTTCTGGGACAACAACGGCGGCGTCCGCACGGACATCTGGAAGCAGATCATCGCCGACTTCGAGAAGAAGTACCCGGACATCAAGGTGAACTACGTCGGCATCCCGGCGGCCAGTGCCCAGTCCAAGTACGACACCGCGATCCAGGGCGGCGGCCTGCCCGACGTCGGCGGCGTGGGCACCGCGATGCTCGCCGAGGTCGCCGCCCAGGGCGCGCTGGAGCCGCTGGACTCCCGGCTGCACAAGAGCCCCCTCGACGGCAAGCTGAGCGAGAGCCTGATCGACGTCAGCAAGGCGGCCGGCGGCGGGGACACCCTCTACCAGGTGCCGACCTCCGCCAACAACGGCACGCTGTGGTACCGCACGGACCTGTTCAAGAAGGCGGGCCTTGAGGCGCCGACGACCTGGTCGAAGTTCTACACGGCCGCCGACAAGCTGACGAACAGGTCCAAGAACGAGTTCGGGTTCACCATCCGCGGCGGTGAGGGATCGATCGCCCCGGCCCTGGACGCGGTGTACGGGCAGACCGGCATCACCTCCTTCTGGAACGGCGACAAGACCACCGTCAACGATCCGAAGAACGTGGCCGCGCTGGCGAAGTACGTCGCGCTCTACAAGAAGGACACCCCGTCCGCCGACGTCAACAACGACTTCACCAAGATGGTCGCGCAGTGGGACAGCGGCACGATCGGCATGCTGAGCCACAACCTCGGTTCCTACCAGGACCATCTGAAAGCGCTCGGCAAGGACACGTTCCGGGGCATTCCCAACCCCACGCTGGACGACGGCACCCGGGTGCAGGTGTCCAACCCGGTGGACGGGCTGAGCCTGTTCAAGCCGAGCAAGAACAAGGCGGCCGCCTGGAAGTTCATCGAGTTCGCCCTCTCCCACGAGGAGAACTCCAAGTTCAACCAGTCCGCAGGGCAGGTGCCGGCGAACACGGACGCGGCGAAGGACGCGTGGATCCAGGCTGCCGAGCCCACGAAGCTGGCCGCGGAGGCGTTGAACGGGGGCACCACCAAGATTGTTCAGTTGCCGTACTACCTGCCGGACTGGAACACCATTTCCAAGGCCGACAATGAGCCGAACTTCCAGAAGGTGCTGCTCGGGAAGATGAGCGCGAAGGACTTTCTCGACACGCTGGCCGATCAGTTGAACAAGGCTCAGGCGGACTGGAAGAAGAACCACAAATAGCTCGGGCGGCTTTCGGGGGCTACGGTCCGTGGCCCCCTCGTCGGAAAGGCACCCCCGTGTCCCTCACGCGTAGACAAGTCGGCCTTGCCGCGATCGCTTCCGTTCCTCTCGCATTTTCCGTCGGCGGTGTCGCTCAGGCCGCCCGGCGCCCCCGTACCCTCTATATCGCCGGTGATTCGACGGCCGCGCAGAAATATGCCGGCGAAGCTCCGGAGACGGGGTGGGGAATGGCGTTGCCCTTCTTTCTGCACAAGGGATGGGAGGTCGACAACCGGGCGGTGAACGGGCGGAGTTCGAAGAGCTTCGTCGACGAGGGGCGGCTGGACGCCGTCCTCTCCGTGATCCGGCCCGGCGATCTCCTGCTCGTGCAGTTCGCGCACAACGACGAGAAGGCCGACGATCCCACCCGGTACACCGAGCCGTGGACGACGTACCAGCAGTATCTGCGGCTCTACATCGACGGCGCCCGCTCCCGTGGCGCCCGGCCCGTCCTCGCCACCCCCGTGGAGCGCCGCAGGTTCGACGCCGACGGCGACGCCGTGTCCACCCACGGCGACTACCCGGCGGCCATGCGCGCGCTGGCGAGGGAGGAAGGCGTCGCCCTGCTCGACATCGAGGCGCTGTCGCTGGCGCTGTGGCAGCGGCTCGGCGTGGAGGAGACGAAGGTCTACTTCAACTGGACCGCCACCGAGCAGGACAACACGCACTTCAACCCGCCCGGCGCCATCGCCGTGGCCCGGCTCGTGGCGCAGGAGTCGCTGCGCACACGGGTGCTGGCCCGGCCCGACGTCGTACGGCTGCACGAGGACATCCCGGCGTCCTGGATCACCTGGCCGCCGGCCCCGCCATCCTGACCTCTCGGCAAGAGGAGACCCGCACAGTGCGTACACAGAAATGTCATGGACGCGTCATAGCAGCGCTCGTCGGCTGCACGGCCCTGGTCCTCTCCGTCACGGGGACCGCCGCCGCGCAGCCCGCGCACCGGACGGCCACCGACCGGCAGGTGCTGCCCGCGAAGGACGGCTGGGCGGCGTACGGCAGCGGCACGACCGGAGGCGCCGCCGCCGATGCCGCACACGTCTACACCGTCAGCACCTGGGACCAGTTCAAGGCCGCCCTCGCGGACGGCGGGAGCGCGCCCAGGATCATCAGGGTCAAGGGCACCATCGACGCCGACGGGCCCGGCTGCGACTCCTTCGCCGTGCCCGGCTACGACTTCGCCGCCTACCTGAAGACCTACGACCCGGCCGTGTGGGGCCGCGACAAGAACCTCGACGGCGAACCCGACGACAGCCCCGAGGGCCTGCGCCGTGCCTCCGAGGCCCGGCAGGACGCCTCCATCAAGGCCTACGTGCCCGCGAACACCACCATCGTCGGCATCGGCGAGGACGCCGGCTTCAAGGGCGCCAGCCTCCAGATCAAGGGCGTCGACAACGTCATCGTCCGCAACCTGAGTTTCGAGAGCCCCCTCGACTGCTTCCCGCAGTGGGACCCGACCGACACCGCCGACGGCAACTGGAACTCCGAGTACGACAGCGTGGACGTCTACGGCGGCACGCACGTGTGGATGGACCACAACACGTTCACCGACGGCGACCACCCGGACAGCACCCTGCCGTCCTACTACGGCCGCATCTACCAGCAGCACGACGGCGAGATGGACATCGTCAAGGGCTCCGACTACGTCACCGCCTCCTGGAACGTCTTCGAGGACCACGACAAGACCATCCTCATCGGCAACAGCGACAGCGCCGCGACGGCCGCCGTCGACCGGGGCCACCTGAAGGTCACCTTCCACCACAACCTGTTCAGCAACCTGGTCGAACGGGCCCCGCGCGTGCGGTTCGGGCAGGTGGACTCCTACGACAACCACTTCGTCGCCGGGGACGGCTACGGCTACAGCTACGGCATCGGCATGGAGTCCCGGCTCGTCGCCGAGCACAACGCGTTCACCCTGCCGGACGGGGTCGAGGCCGGTCTGATCCTGAAGAAGTGGAAGGAGGCGCCGCTCACCGCCGACGACAACTACGTCAACGGCGCCCTGACCGACCTCATCGCCGTCCACAACGCCCAGGTGCCGGGCGAGATCCTGCAGTCCGGCGCCGGGTGGACGCCTGCCCTGCGCACCCGGACCGACCCGGCGAAGGCCGTGCCGGGCATCGTCGACCACCGCGCGGGCGCCGGTCACCTGCGCTGAACCACCCGCCGCCGGGGCGCCCCCCCCCGCCCCGGCGGCCCCCTGATCCCCCTTCAGCCGCACCGCGAAGGAGCACAGGCATGCCCTCGCCCCATCCCGCCCTGTCCAGACGGGGTTTCCTCACCGCGACCGCCGGCGCCGCGCTCGCCCTCGCCTCCGGTCCCGCGCGGGCCCTCGCCGCGGCGCCGGGCCCGTTCGGCCGGTACGGGTCACCGGAGCGCCGTCTGACCCCGCTGACCCTGTACGTCGACCCGCACGGCCGGGGCGACTTCACCTCCGTCCAGGCCGCCGTGACCGCCGCCACCGGCAGCGGCCGCACCCTCGTGCTCGCCCCCGGCACCTACCGGGAGACGGTCGCCGTCGATCCGAGCCGTACGGAGATGACCTGGATCGGCGCCTCCGAGAACCCCCGCGACGTCGTGATCGTCCACGACAACGCGGCCGGCACCCCCAAGCCCGGCGGCGGCACCTACGGCACCACCGGCTCGGCCACGACGACCCTGCAGGCCGACGGCTTCACCGCCCGCTGGATCACCTTCGCCAACGACTGGCTGCGCGCCGACCACCCGGACATCACCGGCACCCAGGCGGTCGCCGTGAAGGTGCAGGGCGACCGCAGCGCCTTCCTGCACTGCCGCTTCCTCGGCCACCAGGACACCCTGTACGCCGACTCCATGGCCCTGTCCGCCTTCGCCCGGCAGTACTTCCGCAACTGCTACGTGGAGGGCGACGTCGACTTCGTGTTCGGCCGGGCGACGGCGGTGTACGAGCAGTGCCGCTTCCACACCCTGAACCGCACCGACCTCACGGCGGCCCCGTACGGCTTCGTCTTCGCGCCCTCCACCGCCGTCGCCGACCCGCGCGGCTTCCTGGTCGTCCGCGGCCGGGTCACCAGCGCGGCCCCCGACGCGTACTACAAGCTGGCCCGCCCCTGGGTGCCCGGCTCCGACACCACCGCCCGCCCGATGCTCACCGTCCGCGACACCTGGCTCGGCCCCGGCATCGACGCGGTCGCGCCCTACACCAACATGGCGGACGCCTACCCGTGGCAGCGGCAGCGGTTCGCCGAGTACCGGAACACCGGCCCGGGAGCGGCGATCACCGTCCCGGAGAACCGCCCCCAACTGACCGACACGGAAGCGGAGTCCGCGACCCGCGAGGCGTACCTGGGCGACTGGACGCCCTGGAAGGAGTCCTGACGCCCGGCAGCCGCGCCCTGCCCACTGCGCGGCACCCTCGGCGACCGGGACCCCTGCCGGCCCGCTCGCTCTGAGCGGTGAAAGAACCCGCATGTCACGCGTCGAAAGTCCCGGCACCCTGTGTATCGATCGGGTAACAGGGCTCGCAGTGGGAGTTGTTATGCGCGTAGACAGTCCCTGGCCTGGTACATCAACTCTCCTCACCAGATCCGGAGAATCCATGCGGAAGTCCCACAGAGTCGTCGCCGCCGGTGCCGCCTGTGCCCTCGCCGGCGTCGCACTGTACGGCGCGGGTGCGGCCACCGCCGGGCAGTCGACGGCGAACTCCACCCACGAGCCCTACAACATCGGGCAGTTGGTGAAGGACATCGACACCTACTACGGCACGAAGGCGGACAGCAACGGCGTCTACCAGGCGTCCCCGGACAGCCCGTACGCCAAGGACCTGGCGGACATCGACGCGGACGCCCAGCGGTACATCGACAAGGCCGCGCGCCAGGCGCACCGGCACGGCGAGAAGCCGGCCGTCGTGTTCGACATCGACGACACGCTGCTGCTCAGCCTCGACTACGAGAAGCGCTACAACTACACGTACAACTCCACCACGTGGAACGACTACGTGAACCGCGCCGACCGCCCGGCCGTCTTCGGCAGCCCGGAGCTGGTGCGGTACGCGGAGTCCAAGGGCGTCGAGGTCTTCTACAACTCCGGTCTGACCGAGGCCCAGCGCGCCGCCGCCGTCACGAACCTGAAGAAGGTCGGCGCCGATGTGAACCTCGACGCCGCCCACATGTTCCTCAAGGACAAGGACAACCCGCCGGCCTACCTGAGCGGCTGCGCCACCCCGGGCACCTGGACCTGCACCACCGTGCAGTACAAGTCCGGCACGCGCGAGCACATCGAGGACGACCTGGGGTACGACATCATCGCCAACTTCGGCGACCAGTACTCGGACCTCGACGGCGGCCACGCCGACCGCACCTACAAGCTGCCGAACCCGACGTACTTCGTCGGCTGAGCCCCGGCCGCACGGCAGGGTTCCCAGGCGCACCGGGATCGGGGCGCCGGTGCGGGGGCACCTGGAGGGGATGGGTGCTTTCCTCGCGCTGGCCTCCGCGGCCTGTTACGGCCTCGTCGACTTCGCCGGCGGAGTGCTCTCCCGCCGTGCGCACTTCGCCGTGGTCACGTTCCTCGGCCAGCTGGGCGGCCTCCTCTTCGCCGGGGCGGCCGCCCTTGCCGTGCCCGCGCACGCGGTGCGCTCCGCGGACCTGCTGTGGGGCGCCCTGTCCGGCGCCGGCAGCGCCGTGGCCATGCACTTCCTCAACCGCGGCCTGAGCCGGGGCGCCATGAGCGTCGTAGTGCCCGTGAGCGCCGTCACGGGCGTCGCCCTGTCCGTGGTGTGCGGTGTGCTCTTCCTCGGCGACCGGCCCTCCCCCCTGGCCTGGCTGGGCATCTGCGTCACCGTGCCCGCGCTGTGGCTGGTGGCCGGCGGCGGGGCCGCGGGGGGTTCGGGGCGGCTGCCCGCGGACGGTCTGACGGCCAGCGTGGGCGTCGCCGTGCAGTATCTCGGGCTCGCCCAGGCGGATCCGGCGAGCGGTCTGTGGCCGGTGGCGGCGGGCCGGCTCGCCGCGGTCCTCCTGCTGCTGCCGGGCATGCGGCGGCACCCGGCCGGCATCCGGGACGCCGGCCGACCGGCCCTGACGGTCCTGGCGGTCCTGACCGGAGCCGGCGCGGCTCTCGCACTGATCCTCTACCTGTGGGCGACCCGGCAGCAGATCCTGTCCGTCGCCGTCGTCCTCGCCTCCCTGTACCCGGCCGTCCCGACGGTCCTCGGGCTCGCCGTCCTGCACGAGAGGGTGACCCGGGCCCAGGCGGCCGGCCTCGCCGGCGCGGCCGCCGCCGTGGTGCTGCTCAGCCTCGGATGAACCCGTGGTCCACCGAAGCGGATTCCGTAACACGGGGAAAACCTGAAACCGGTTGAGCAGGGGAACAATCCAGCCAGCATCCGCACGCCGATCATCAGGTGACGAGGAGTGGGACCCATGTCAGTGGACCGGTACTTCAGGATCTCCGAGCGGGGATCCACGTTCGGGCGGGAGATACGCGGCGGCTTCGCCACGTTCTTCACCATGGCCTACATCCTCGTCCTGAACCCGGTCATCCTGGGCAGCGCCAAGGACAAGTACGGCCATACCCTGGACACCGGCCAACTGGTCACCGCCACCGCGCTGGTGGCGTGCGTGATGACGATCGTGATGGGCGTCGGCGGCAACCTCCCGCTCGCCATCGCCGCCGGCCTCGGCCTCAACGCCGTCGTCGCCTTCCAGCTGGCGCCGCTGATGAGCTGGGCCGACGCGATGGGCCTGGTGGTCCTGGAGGGCCTGGTCATCTGCCTGCTGGTGCTCACCGGGCTGCGGCAGGCCATCATGAACGCCATCCCGCAGCAGCTGAAGCAGGCCATCGGTGTCGGCATCGGTCTGTTCATCGCCTTCATCGGCTTCGTCGACGCCGGGTTCGTCAGCCGCATCCCGGACGCCGCGCACACCACCGTGCCCGTCCAGCTGGGCGCCGTCGGACGCCTCACCGGCTGGCCGGTGCTCGTGTTCTGCCTCGGTGTGCTGCTGACCATCGCGCTGCTCGCCCGGAAGGTGAAGGGCGCGATCCTCA
Organism: Streptomyces sp. NPDC007189; assembly: GCF_040703635.1. NCBI lineage: Bacteria > Bacillati > Actinomycetota > Actinomycetes > Kitasatosporales > Streptomycetaceae > Streptomyces > Streptomyces sp. NPDC007189. The sequence continues at coordinate 97,083 of NZ_JBEYEY010000006.1, read as the reverse complement.
TCAGCATCGTCACCATGACCGTCGTCGCGATCGTCATCGACGCCGTCGCCGACGTCGGAAGCTGGGGCCTGACCACGCCCAAGGTCCCCGACAAGATCGTCGCCGCCCCGGACTTCGGGCTCATCGGTCATTTCAGCCTGTTCGGCGGCTTCGCCAAGGCGGGCGTCCTCACCGCCGTCCTGCTCGTCTTCACCCTCGTGCTGTCCGACTTCTTCGACGCCATGGGCACGATCGTCGGCATCAGCGCGGAGGCCGGGCTGCTCGACGACAAGGGACAGGTGCCCGGCATCGGCCGGGTGCTGTTCATCGACGGCGCCGCGGCCGTCGCCGGCGGTCTCGGCTCCGCCTCCTCCAACACCGCCTACATCGAGTCCGCGGCCGGCGTCGGCGAGGGCGCCCGCACCGGCCTCGCCAACGTCGTCACCGGCGGCCTGTTCGGACTCGCCCTCTTCCTCACCCCGCTGCTCACCATCGTCCCGCTCCAGGCGGCGGCGCCCGCGCTGATCGCCGTGGGCTTCCTGATGATGACCCACGTCAAGCACATCGACTGGGACCGCTACGACATCGCCATCCCGGCGTTCCTCACCATCGCCGCCATGCCGTTCACCTACTCCATCACCGACGGGATCGGCGCGGGCTTCCTGTCCTACGTCGTCATCAAGACGGTGCTGGGCAGGGCACGCGAGGTGAACTGGCTGCTGTGGGGGGTCTCGGCGCTGTTCCTGGTGTACTTCGCCATCGACCCCGTCGAGCAGGTGCTCGGGGTGAAGTGAGGGGGCGAGGGGAAGGGGCGAAGCGAGGGGCGCTACTTGAGCGCCGCCTGCATCATCGCCTTCGCCACCGGCGCCGCCAGGCCGTTGCCGCTGACCTCCGACCGGGCCGCGTCGGACTGCTCCACCATCACGGCGACGGCCACCTCCTTGCCGTTCGTCTCGGACTTGGCGAAGGACGTGAACCAGGCGTACGGCGTCTTGCTGTTGTTCTCGCCGTGCTGCGCGGTGCCGGTCTTGCCGCCGACCGTGGCCCCGTCGATCAGGGCGTTGGTGCCCGTGCCGTCCTTGACCACCGTCTCCATCGCCGACTGGAGCTGCTCGGCGGTGGAGGCGCTGACGATCTGCCGGGTGTCCGTGTCGTCGTCGTAGTTCTGCAGCACATCGCCGCCGCTGTCGGTGATCTGCGACACCATGTGCGGCGAGACCAGCTTGCCGCCGTTGGCTATGGCCGCGGACACCATGGCCATCTGCAGCGGGGTCGCGGTGACGTCGAACTGCCCGATGCCGGACAGCGCGGTCTGCGCCTTGTCCATGCCCGAGGGGTAGACGCTGGCGTAGGCCCGCACCGGCACGTCCTGCCTGTCGTCGTCGAAGCCGAACTTCTCGGCCATCGCCCTCACCTTGTCCTGGCCGAGCTGGACGGCCATGTGCCCGAAGACGTTGTTGCAGGAGTACTGCAGGGCCACGCGGATCGAGGCGCTCCTGCACGGCGCCGACTTGTTCTCGTTCTCCAGCACGTGCGTCGTGCCCGGCGGGGTGTAGGGGTCGGGGCTGTCGGTCGGGTCGTCCACGTTCTTGTACAGCCCGTCCTCCAGCGCGGCCGCCGCGACGACCAGCTTGAAGGTGGAGCCCGGCGGCAGCGGCTGGCGCAGCGCGCGGTTGGTGAGCGGCTTGTCCTTGTCCGCGTTGAGCCGCTTCCACGCGGCTCCGGCGGTGTTCGCGTCGGTGAGCGCGGAGGGGTCGTACGACGGTGTGGACACCACCGCGAGGATCCTTCCGGTCTTCGGGTCGATCGCGACGGCCCCGCCCTTCTTGCCGTCGAGCGCGCGGTAGCCGGCCTTCTGCACGTCCGGGTCGATCGTGGTGAGCACGTCGCCCGGATCGGCGCGCTCGCCGGTGAGCGTGTCCATCACGGTCTTCAGCCGGTTGTCCGTGCCGTTCAGCAGGTCGTGGTAGATGCCCTCCAGCTGCGTGGGGGCGTAGGCCTGCGAGGCGTAGCCCGTCACGGGCGCGTACAGCGCGCCGTCCGTGTACGTCCGCTTGTACGCGAGGTCGCTCCCCTTCGTCCGCGTGGAGCCGGTGATCGCGTTTCCGGCCACGATGATGTTGCCGAGCGGCCGTGAGTACGTCTGGATCGCGTTCCGCCGGTTGTCGTTGTCGTCCGCGAGGGCCTTGCCGTCGTAGAACTGCACCCATGTCGCCCTGGCCAGCAGGGCGAGCACGAGCAGCAGCGCGAAGACGGACGCCCGCCTGATCGTCTTGTTCATCCCGCTCCGAAGACGAGCGGGAGGGGGCCGATCGTTCCCGTACGCCCCGGTTTCTCAGCGTGTGCTCAGGAAACCCGCCCTCGGGGCGTTCACGTCCTGCTGTCCGACGCTCCGGGTCCGCCGTGCGGGCGCGGAGGTCAGGCGTCCAGGACGAGCACGACCTCCTCGATCTCCCGGCCCCGCCCGCTCGCGTACCCACGGGCCCGGGTCGTCTCGCGGAAGCCGCACTTGTGCAGCACCCGCAGCGACGCGGCGTTGTCGGCCGCCGCCCGGGCGTACAGCGGCCGTTCGGGCACCTCGGCGAGCAGCGCCCGCAGCGCCGCCGTGGCGACACCGCGGCCCCAGTAGGAGCGGTCGATCCAGTACGTCACCTCGCGCTCGCCGACCGCTCCGTAGACCGCCGCGGTGCCCGCCACGCATCCGTCGGCCAGGACCGTGCGCAGGACGTCGGAGGTCGTGCGCAGCCGTTCCCAGTGGGCCGCGAAGGACTCCCGGTCGTAGGGCCGTTCCGGGCCGAACGCGGCCATCCGGACGGACTCCGGGTCGGTCATCTGCCGGAAGAACACCGGCAGATCGCTGTCCTGGACGGCACGCAGCGCGATCTTCATGGGGCCCGAGCCTACGACGGCCCGGGCGCCGCGCCCACGACCGTGCGCGCTCAGAGCCGGCGGGTCGCCAGCGTGAGCCGGTCGCGGGCGTCGAACAGCGCGTCCTTGATCATCTGCTCGTGGGCGGGGGTCAGCCGGGCCACCGGCACCGAGCAGCTGATCGCGTCCCGGGCCGGGGTGCGGTACGGGATCGCCACGCCGAAGCAGCGCAGGCCCAGCGTGTTCTCCTCGCGGTCGACCGCGAAGCCCTGCTCGCGCACCTGGTGCAGCTCCTCGATGAGCTTCTCCCGGTCGGTGAGGGTGTTCTCGGTGAGGGCGGGCAGCGTCTCGGGCAGCAGCTTGCGCACCTGCTCGTCGCTGTAGGTGGCGAGGATCGCCTTGCCGAGGGAGGTGGAGTGGGCCGGGAGCCGGCGGCCGACCCGGGTGAAGGGGCGCAGGTAGTGCTGGGACTGGCGGGTGGCCAGGTAAACGACGTTGGTGCCGTCGAGCCGGGCCAGGTGGATGGTCTCCGTGGTGTCGTCGGAGAGCCGGTCCAGGGTCGGCCGGGCGGCGGCCACCACCTCGTCGCCGTCGATGTAGGAGGTGCCGACCAGCAGCGCCCGCACCCCGATGCCGTACCGCGTGCCCGTCGCGTCCGTCTCCACCCAGCCCAGCTCCACCAGCGTGCGCAGCAGCATGTACAGGCTGGACTTGGGATAGCCCACGGCCTCCTGCACGGCCGCCAGGGAGTGCATTCCGGGCTTTCCGGCGAAGTACTCGAGCAGTTCCACCGTCCGCACCGCGGACTTGACCTGCGCCCCGCCGCCTGTCTCGGCCACCGACATCGCCCTTGACCCCTTCGTTGGACGCCACATAGTCTCCGACAGAGTATTCATCATCAGAGACAGCGTTCAGTATATCGAACGCCGCTGATGGATGAGCCAGTACTGCGGCATGACATGTGGAGGGATCCCGCGGTGGCAGCAGCACCAGTCTGGAGTGTCGACCCGCGTACCGGGAAGCAGCGCGAACAGGTTGCGGTGGAGGCCACAGCCCAGGAGGTGGACGCCGCGGTCAGGGCGGCCCACGCCGCGCGCGGCGCCCTCGACGACCGGGCGGTGCGCTCCGCGTTCCTGCGCTCGGCCGCCGCGGGCCTGGACGCGGCCAAGGACGGTCTGGTCGAGACCGCCGACGCCGAGACCGCGCTCGGCCCGGCCCGGCTGACCGGCGAACTCGCCCGCACCGGCTTCCAGCTGCGGGCCTTCGCCGACATCGTCGACGAGGGCGCCTTCCTCGACGTCGTCATCGACCACCCCGACGCGACCGCGACGCCGCCCATCCCGGACCTGCGCCGCTACAAGGTCCCGCTCGGCGTCGTCGCCGTCTACTCCGCCTCCAACTTCCCCTTCGCCTTCTCCGTCGCGGGCGGCGACACCGCGAGCGCGCTGGCCGCGGGCTGCCCGGTCGTCGTCAAGGCCCACCCCGACCACCCGGCCCTGTCCGAGCTGGTCGCCAAGGTGCTGCGCCGGGCCGCCGCCGAGCACGGCATCCCCGACGGCGTCGTCGGACTCGTGCACGGCTTCGAGGCGGGCGTCGAGCTGATCCAGCACCCGCTGGTCGCCGCGGCCGGCTTCACCGGTTCCGTGCGCGGTGGCCGGGCCCTGTTCGACGCGGCCGCCGCGCGGCCCGTGCCGATCCCGTTCCACGGCGAACTCGGCTCGCTGAACCCGGTGCTGGTCACCGAGGCCGCCGCCGCCGAGCGCGCCGAGGAGATCGGGGCCGGTCTCGCCGGGTCCATGACGATGGGCGTCGGGCAGTTCTGCGTCAAGCCGGGCCTGGTGCTCGTGCCGTCCGGCGCGGCGGGCGACGGCCTCGTGAAGTCCCTGACGGACGCGGTGAGCGACACCGAGGCGGGCGTGCTGCTCGACCACCGGATGCGGGACAACTTCCTCGCCGGGGTCGCCGAACGCACACAGCTGCCCGAGGTGGACTCCCCGGTCACCCCGGGCGCGGGCGGCGAGCACTCGGTGAGCGCCGGCTTCCTCACCGCGCCGGCGAGCCGGCTCGTGGACGAGGGCGCGTACGACCTGCTGCTGGAGGAGTGCTTCGGGCCGGTCACCGTGGTGGCCCGCTATGCCGACGAGGAGGAGGCCGCGGCGGTGCTGTCCCGGCTGCCGGGCAACCTCACGGCCACGGTCCAGCTGTCCTCGCAGGAGGCCGCCGGGCACGGGCGGGGGCCGGAACTGCTCGCCCGGCTGACCCCGTTGGCGGGGCGCGTGGTGGTCAACGCCTGGCCGACCGGGGTCGCGGTCGCGCCGGCCCAGCACCACGGGGGCCCGTACCCCGCGACGACCTCCACGTCCACCTCGGTGGGCGGTACGGCCATCGAGCGGTGGCTGCGGCCGGTGGTGTACCAGAACGCCCCCACCGCGCTGCTGCCGGCCGAGCTGAGGGACGAGAACCCGCTGGGGCTTCCCCGGCGGTTCAACGGCCGCCTCGAACGCTGAACACCGGTACCGGTTCGAGGAACCTGAGAAACTCACCCCATGGACGTAGAGCTGCCCGAACTGCCCTTCGCGCTGCGCACCTACGGCCCCGACGGGCACTGGTCGTACGAGGACGGCGTGCTCACCGGGTGGGCCGGGCCCCGGCAGGACCGGTTCGTGCCGCCCACCGGGGACGCGCTGGAGCCCGCCTGCGACGCCCCCAGGCTGCTGGGGGCGCCCGACGGGGACTTCCAGCTGATCGCCCGGGTGACCGTGGGGTTCCGGGCCGCCTTCGACGCCGGCGTGCTGTACGTCCACGTCGGCGACCGGGCCTGGGCCAAGCTCTGCCTGGAGTACTCCCCGGACGTGCCCACCGTCTGCACGGTGGTCACCCGGGGCCACTCCGACGACGCCAACTCCTTCACGGTGGAGGGCAGTTCGGTCTGGCTGCGGGTCAGCCGGACCGGGCGGGCCTTCGCCTTCCACGCCTCCCGGGACGGTGAACGCTGGACCTTCGTCCGGCTGTTCACCCTCGGCGACGAGAAGGAGACCGGCGACGCGCTGGTCGGCTTCATGACCCAGTCCCCCCTGGGCGAGGGCTGCGTGGTGACCTACGACCACATCGAGTTCAGGACCGCCTGGCCGAGCGACCTGAGAGACGGAAGCTGAGGGCGAACGTCACCGTGAGCAGGGCCGCGCTGACGGTCAGGCTCAGCCGCATGCCGGCCTCGAAGCCGTGGCCGAGCAGCGCGCCGAACACCGCGATGCCCAGGCCGCCGGCCACCTGTCGTGCCGCGTTGAGCACCCCGGCCGCGAGGCCCGCCCGCTCGGCGGGGACGGCGTCCATCATCGCGGTGGTGAGCGGCGGCACCGTCAGTGCGCAGCCCAGCGCGAGCGGCACCAGCAGCACGGCCACCAGCACGGACGGCGTGCCCGCGTCGACGTACAGCAGCGCGAGCAGCCCGGCGACGGCCAGCGGTTGCCCCACCAGCATCGGCAGCCGGGGGCCGTAGCGGCCCGCGAGCTTGCCCGCCACCACGTTGGTCACCGCGATCAGGCCCGTCATGGGCAGGAACATCAGCCCGGCGTACAGCGCGGAACGGCCCTGGACCTGCTGGAAGAAGAGGGAGAAGACGAACACCAGGCTGTAGAAGGCCACGCTGACCGCGGATCCGGCCGCGACCGCCGTGGCCACGGTCCGGTTGCGGAACAGGCTGAGGGGCACCACCGGGTGCGGCCGGCGTGCCTCGACGCGAAGGAACGCGGCGCCCGCGACCACGGCCACGACCAGCGCGGCCCCGCCCGCCGTGCCGCCCTCGATCGCGGCGAAGGTCAGGGCCACGAGGGCCACCACCGCGGTGAGCTGGCCGGGCAGGTCCAGCGGTGCCGGGCGGGGGCGCGAGCGCGGGGCGCGGACCAGCAGCGCGAGGATCGCCGCGCCCAGCGGCAGGTTGACGAAGAAGATGCCGCGCCAGTCCCACGCCGTGGTCAGCGCGCCACCCGTCACGGGACCGAGCGCGACCGCCAGCGAACCGCCGGCCGCCCAGGCGGCCACCGCGCGGGCCCGCCGGGCCGGTTCCCGGTACGCCTGCCGCACCAGTGCCAGCGAGGCCGGGAGCACCACGGCCGCCGCGACGCCCTGCACCACCCGGGCACCGATCAGGGCCGGCAGGTTCGGTGCCAGTCCGCAGGCCGCGGAGGCGAGGGTGAACACCGCGGTGCCGAGCGCGAACGCCCGGCTCGCCCCGGCCCGGTCCGAGAACGCCCCGGTGGACAGCATCAGCGCCGCGAAGGCGAGCGTGTAGGCGTCCACCACCCACTGCAGGCCGGACATCCCGCCGCCCAGGGACGTGCCGATCGCGGGCAGGGCCACGTTCACCACGGACGCGTCGAGGCAGATCAGCGCGAAGCCGAGCAGGGAGGCGGTGAGGGTGAGCGCGGCGGATACTTCCTTGGCCGCCAAGTCGCCGCCGACCGGCGCGAGTTGCTCGGACCGGGGGAGCTGATTCGTTGACATGCCTCCATCCTGCGGAACTTCGCCGGCGTACAGTAGTGGCCTGAATGCCACGCCTCCGGAGGTTCTGGCCATGCCGCACCGAGTCGCCGTCATCGCGCCCACACCCGTCTCGATGTTCAACGTCGCGATCCCCGAGATGCTGTTCGGCAAGGTGGAGGTGGACGGCCGGCCGGGCTACGAGGTGCTCGTCTGCAGCGCGGAGCCGGGCCCGGTGCCCACCACCGGCGGTCTCGACCTGTACGTACGCCACGGGTTCGACGCAGTGCGGGAGGCGGACACGGTGGTCGTCGCGGGCACCGGCGCGCCGTTCGAGCCGGAGCCGCGGATCGTGGCCGCCGTGCGCGAGGCGGCCGCCGCCGGCAAGCGGATCGCCTCCATCTGCACCGGAGCCTTCCAACTCGCCGAGGCGGGCCTGCTCCACGGCCGCAGGGCCACCACGTACTGGGCGCACGCCGACGAGATGCGCAGACGGTACCCGCAGGTCGAACTGCAAGGAGACGTCCTGTACGTCCAGGACGGCCCCTACGTCACCTCGTCCGGCTACGCCGCCGGCATCGACCTGTGCCTGCACATCATCCGCACCGACTACGGCGCCGCCGTCGCCAACGAGGTCGCCCGGCTCGCCCTGGTCGCCCCGGTCCGCCCCGGCGGCCAGACCCAGTTCACCCATACCCCGCTGCCGCCCGAGCGCGGCACCGCCTGCGCCGACACCCGCGGCTGGGCCATGCGCAACCTCGACAAGCCGCTCACCCTCAGCGACCTGGCCCGGCACGCCGGCGTGTCCGTCCGCACCCTCACCCGGCGCTTCCACGCCGAGAGCGGTGTCAGCCCGCTGCAGTGGCTGCTGCACCAGCGCATCGAGCGGGCCAAGGAGCTGCTGGAGACCACCACGCTCGCCATGGACCAGGTGGCCGCCGCGTGCGGTCTCGGCACCGCCGACTCCCTGCGCGCCCACATGGTCCGCCGCACCGGGCTCACGCCGAGCGCGTACCGGGCCCAGTTCAGCCGGCACGGAACCGGTGCCGCCGCCGTCACGTCCTCCGTTGCATGATCAGTGACCGGGTGACCGACGCTCTGACGATCCGCACCGCCCTGCCCGCCGAGGCCGACGTCATCGCCGACCTGCACGTCCGGGCCCGCGCGACGTACTACCCGGACGGCCTCCCGCAGGACGACGTCGACTGGAGGGAGGCCTGGCACGGTTCCCTCGGGCGCCCCGACGGCCACGTCCTGTGCGCCGTCCAGCAGGGCCGGATCGTCGGCATCGCCTCCTTCCGCACCCCGGACGGTGCGCCTGCGGACGAGGTCAAGCTGTTCCAGTTCCACGTCGACCCCGGCCACTGGCGCTCCGGCATCGGCACGGCCCTGCACACGGCCTGCGTGGAGGAGTGGCGGGCCGGCGGCAAGCGGACCGCCGTCCTCGACGTGCACACGAACAACCGGCGCGCCCAGGCCTTCTACGCCCGCCAGGGCTGGGCCCCGGACCCCGAGAACCCACCCGCCGAGGGCGACCACCACCTCTGCCTGCGTTTCTCGGTGCCCGGGGAATGAAACCGCGCTGATTGAAGCTTCACGTATCGGCGGCGGAGAGGGTCTCCGTGCCCGTACGACCGGAGAGAGCCGAAGACATGCGCGTCGAGATCTGGAGCGACATCGCCTGCCCCTGGTGCTACGTGGGCAAGGCCCGCTTCGAGAAGGCGCTGGCGGCCTTCCCGCACCGCGACCAGGTCGAGGTCGTGCACCGCTCCTTCGAGCTGGACCCTGACCGCGCCAAGGGCGACGTCCAGCCGGTGATCACCATGCTGACCAGGAAGTACGGCATGAGCCAGGCGCAGGCCGAGGCCGGCGAGGACAACCTCGGCGCCCAGGCCGCCGCCGAGGGCCTGGACTACCGCACCCGGGGCCGCGACCACGGCAGCACCTTCGACATGCACCGCCTGCTGCACCTCGCCAAGGAGCACGGCAGGCAGGACGAGCTGATCCAGATCCTCTACCGGGCGAACTTCGCCGAGGAGCGGTCCGTCTTCACCGAGGGCGACGAGCGGCTCGTCGAGCTGGCCGTGGAGGCCGGGCTGGACGCGGACGCCGCCCGCGCGGTGCTCGCCGACCCCTCCCGCTACGCCGACGAGGTCCGCGCCGACGAGCGTGAGGCCGCTCGGCTCGGTGCGACCGGCGTGCCCTTCTTCGTCCTCGACCGGGCGTACGGCGTCTCCGGCGCCCAGCCCGCCGAGGTGTTCAGCCAGGCACTGACCGAGGCCTGGGGCGAGCGTTCCCCGCTGAAGCGGGTCGGGCAGAGCGGCGCCGACGGCTGTGGGCCGGACGGGTGCGCGGTGCCGCGGCAGGGCTGAAAAGACGCAGGTCGGAGCGGATGTATAAGGACTGCTGAGCGGGTCCACGCAAAAAATCGCAATGGACGGGAGGTTCCGCGACCCGCACAGTGGGGTCATGGAGACCTTCGAGAGCCTCGTCCGCGCCGAGTTCGCCCCGGAGAACACCTACCTGAACACCGCGAGCAGCGGCCTGCTCCCGGCCCGTACGGTCGCCGCGCTGCACGAGGCGGTGGCGATCCGGGCCGCGGGCCGGCCGCTGGATCCGCTGTTCGAGGACGTGGAGGCCGCCCGGGCCGCGTTCGCCCGGCTGGCCGGAGTGCCGGCCGAGCGGGTGGCGGCGGGCCCGTCGGTGTCCGCCCAGACCGGGCTGATCGCCGCCTCGCTGCCCGCCGGCGCCGAAGTGCTCACCGCGGAGGACGACTTCACCTCCGTGCTGAACCCGTTCCATGTGCGCGGCGACCTCAAGGTGCGCGCGGTGCCGCTGGAACGGCTCGCCGAGTCGGTCCGCCCCGGCACCGCCCTGGTCGCGGTCAGCGCCGCCCAGTCCGCCGACGGACGGATCGCCGACCTGCCCGCCCTGCGCGAGGCGGCCCGCACGCACGGTGCGCGCACCTACGTCGACTTCTCCCAGGCCGCCGGCTGGCTCCCGATGGAGGCCGACGCCTACGACTTCACCGTCTCCACCACCTTCAAGTGGCTGCTCGGCCCGCACGGGGCGGCCTTCCTCGTCGTCCCCGAGGACTTCGGCGCGCTGTCCCCGCTGCTGGCGGGCTGGGTCGCGGCCGAGGAGCCGTGGAACAGCTGCTACGGCCCGGTGACCCGACTCGCCCACTCCGCACGGCGGTTCGACGTCAGCCCGGCCCTGTTCACCTACACCGGGGTGGCCCGCTCGCTCGCCCTGATCGAGGAGCTGGGCGTGGCCGCCGTACAGGCGCACGACCTGGCGCTGGCCGACCGGTTCCGCGCCGGGCTCGTCCCGCTCGGCCACGAACCGCTGCCCGCCCCCGGCTCGGCCATCGTCTCCGTGCCCGGACTCGGCGTCCGCCAGCCGGAGTTGAGCCGCGCCGGCATCGAGGTCTCCAACCGGGCCGGGAACCTGCGCGCGTCCTTCCACCTCTACAACACGCCCGCCGACGTCGACCGTCTGCTGGACGTGCTCGCCGGCTGACGGCATGACCGGGCCGGAGCCCCCCGTCCCACACGAGGAGGCTCCGGCCCGGTGCCGGAAGGGGGACTACTTCACCGGGGTGAAGTCCCTCGCGCCGATGAACTCGGGGCGCCGCACGGGCGCCGCGAACGGGTCCACGGCCTTGTTCTCCACGCTGTTGAACACGATGAACACGTTGCTGCGCGGGTACGGCGTGATGTTGTCGCCGGAGCCGTGCATGCAGTTGCAGTCGAACCAGGTCGCCGAGCCGGGCCTGCCGGTGAACAGCCGGATGCCGTACTCGCTCGCCAGCTGCGTCAGCGCCTCGTCCGACGGCGTGCCCGCGTCCTGCATCTGCAGCGACTTCTTGTAGTTGTCCTCGGGCGTGGCGCCCGCGCAGCCCAGGAACGTCCTGTGCGAGCCCGGCATGATCATCAGGCCGCCGTTGGTGTCGTAGTTCTCGGTCAGCGCGATCGAGACGGACACCGTGCGCATGTTCGGCAGGCCGTCCTCGGCGTGCCAGGTCTCGAAGTCCGAGTGCCAGTAGAAGCCGCTCGCGCCGAAGCCGGGCTTGACGTTGATCCGGGACTGGTGGACGTACACGTCGGAGCCGAGGATCTGCCGGGCACGGCCGACCACCCGCGGATCGCGCACCAGGTTCGCGAACACCTCGCTGATCCTGTGCACCTCGAAGACCGAGCGGATCTCCTTCGACTTCGGCTCCACGATGGAGCGCTCGTCGGCGCGGATCGCCGGGTCGGAGACCAGCCGGTCCAGCTCGCGCTTGTAGACCTCGACCTCGTCCGGGGCGATCAGCTGGTCGACGGCGAGGAAGCCGTCACGCTCGTACGCCTGCAGGTCGGCCGTGTCGATCGGGCCCGGCGTGTCCGGGGAGCCCCAGACGACCGGGTCCTGGCGCGGGACGGTCACCTCGGTGGTGCCGCGGGTCGGGTAGAGATCCTTCACGGGAGCAGTGGTCATGGGTTCTCACACCTCCTCGGGCTCGGTGAGCAGCGGGTAGACGCCGTTCTCGTCGTGGTCCTCCCGTCCGGTCACCGGCGGGTTGAACACGCAGATGCAGTGGAAGTCCTCCTTGACGCGCAGCGTGTGCCGCTCGTGCCCGTCGAGGAGGTACATGGTGCCGGGCGTGATGGTGTACGTCGTCCCGGCCTCGTGGTCGGTGAGTTCGGCCTCGCCCTTGGTGCAGACGACGGCCTCGATGTGGTTGGCGTACCACATCGACGTCTCGGTGCCGGCGTAGAGGATGGTCTCGTGCAGCGAGAAGCCGACCCGCTCCTTGGCGAGGACGATCCGCTTGCTCTCCCAGGTACCGGACTTGGACTTGACGTGCCGGTCGGTGCCTTCGATGTCCTTGAACGATCGGACGATCACGGTGGTGCTTCCTCCTGGTCGGCTTGCGGTTCAGACGGTTTCCCGGACGGCGCGGGCGAGGACGCTCAGGCCCTCGTCCAGCTCGTCGGGGGTGACGGTGAGTGCGGGCAGCAGCTTGACGACCTCGCCCTCGGGGCCGGACGTCTCGATCAGCAGCCCGAGTTCGAAGGCCCGCCGGGCGATCTTCGAGGCCCGGCTCTTGTCGTGGAACTCCATGCCCCACACCAGGCCCCGGCCGCGGTACTCCTTGACGTCGGCGAGGTTCTCCTCGGTGATGGCGATCAGCGCCTGCTCGACCTGCTCACCCCGGGTGCGGGTCTGCTTCTCCATGGCCGAGCCGTCGGTCCAGTACGTCTCCAGGGCCGCGGCGGCGGTGACGAACGCCGGGTTGTTGCCGCGGAAGGTGCCGTTGTGCTCGCCCGGCTCCCAGACGTCCAGCTCCGGCTTGAACAGGCACAGCGACATCGGCAGCCCGTAGCCGCTGATCGACTTGGACACCGTGACGATGTCGGGCACGATCCCGGCCTCCTCGAAGGAGAAGAAGGCGCCGGTACGGCCGCAGCCCATCTGGATGTCGTCGACGATGAGCAGCATGTCCTGCCGCTCGCACAGCTCCTTCAGGGCGCGCAGCCACTCGGGCCGGGCGACGTTGATGCCGCCCTCGCCCTGCACGGTCTCCACGATCACGGCGGCGGGCTTGTTCAGGCCGGAGCCCTGGTCCTCCAGCAGCCGCTCGAACCACAGGAAGTCGGGGACCTTGCCGTCGAAGTAGTTGTCGAACGGCATCGGCGTGCCGTGCACCAGCGGGATCCCGGCGCCGGCCCGCTTGAAGGCGTTGCCGGTCACGGCGAGCGAGCCCAGCGACATGCCGTGGAAGGCGTTGGTGAACGACACGATCGACTCCCGGCCCTTCACCTTGCGGGCCAGCTTCAGCGCCGACTCCACGGCGTTGGTGCCGGTCGGGCCCGGGAACATGACCTTGTACGGCAGGTCGCGCGGGCGCAGCACCAGATCCTGGAAGGCCTGCAGGAAGGACCGCTTGGCCGTGGTCGACATGTCCAGGCCGTGGGTCACCCCGTCCCGGGACAGGTAGTCGATCAACGCCCGTTTGAGCACGGCGTTGTTGTGGCCGTAGTTGAGTGAGCCGGCCCCGGCGAAGAAGTCGAGGTAGGCATGGCCGTCCTCGTCGAACATCCGGCTGCCCTGTGCGCGGTCGAAGACCGTGGGCCAGCCGCGGCAGTAGCTGCGCACCTCGGACTCGAGGGTCTCGAAAACGCTGAGGTCGGGCTGGGTGATGGTCACGGTGGTCGCTCCTCAGTGGGGGGTGGAGGCGGTCAGCGGGCCGATGCGGTACAGGACTTCGGGGTCGTGCGGGCCGTCCGGGAACAGCTCGGCGGGGAACAGCACCTCACGCTCCAGACGCGCGCCGTGCCGGGCGGCGAACGAGGTGAACAGCCGCTCGGAGGCGGTGTTGCCGGGGGTGATGGTGGTCTCCACGTCGGTGATGCCGCGCTCGGCGGTGAGCCGTGCGGTCAGCCCGTCCAGCAGCGCGGCGGCGATGCCGTGACCCCGCTGGGCGGGGTCGACGGCCACCTGCCAGACGAGCAGCGTGCGGGGGCGCTCCGGCCGTACGTAGCCGGTGACGAATCCGACCGGCTCCCCGTCCGCACCGCGTGCCACCGCGGAGGTGCCGGCGAAGTCCCGGCACCACAGCAGATAGCTGTACGAGGAGTTCAGGTCGAGGGTTTTCGAGTCCCTGGCGAGACGCCAGAGCGCTGCTCCGTCGGTCAGCGACGGCTGGTCGACGATCAGGTCTGCGGGTGCGGCAGTCATGCGGCACGAATTTAGCGAGGCGAATTAGGAAATGCACGGGCGCCGTCGCTGCACCGTACCGAGGGAGTGGCAAAATGCCCCAGTTATCCCGCTACAAATCGGGGCATAGCGACTCTACTGTGGAGTATGTCACACCCCGGAAACCGCTCGAAACCTGCCGGAAAACTTCCCTGTTTAGCCTCGCAAAAAGCGGGCAGAAGAAGACGGGAAGCTATCACCGGGAAAATTGGCGGGAATTGTGAAATCAATCTGAATTTTGAATTGGGAATGCGGTGGCGCCGTCGAATTCAGACGCCGAGTGCCGCCCCGATCGCCGCCAGACACCGCTCCACGGTCTCCCGCGAGGCGTCCGCCCCGTAGTGGTTGACCCGGATCATCTCCTTGGCCAGCGCCCCGCCGCCGGCGGCGACCGGCAGCGCGGGATCGCTCTTCAGGACCCGGGCCACCAGCTCCGACGCCACCACCCCGGAGGGCACCCGCAATGTCGTCGCCACCGGCGCCGCTTCCTTCTCCTCGTACACGTACGGCTCGAGGCCTCCGCCCAGGGCGACAGCGCCCGCCCGCGCGACCCGGGCGGCCTCCCGGTGCCGGGCCATCACCGTCTCAAGACCCACCGACTCGATCCGCTCCAGACACGCTTCGAGCGCCAGCATCTCCAGCTGCGCCGGAGCGTGCGGCAGCGCCCTGCGGCCGGCGTCGATCCAGCGCTCCTTCCAGTCCAGCAGGGACAGATAGGAGCGGCGCGGCGCGTTCGGGTTGGCCGCCATCCGCGCCCAGGCCCGCTCGCTCACCGAGATCGCCGACACCCCCGCGGGGCCGCCCATCGCCTTCTGCGCGCCGATCACGCACAGGTCCACACCCCACGCGTCCGGCAGCACCGGCTCCGCGCCCACGGAGGCGACCGCGTCCAGATAGAACAGCGCGCCGTGCTCCCGCACCGCCTCGCCGATCTCCGCGACCGGGTTGGTGTTGCCGGTCGCCGCCTCCGCGTGGACGAGGGACACGAAGTCGATCTCGGAGTGCTCGGCGAACGCCTCCCGGATCTGCCCGGCGGTCACCGCCGTGTGGAAGGGGACGGCGAGGTCGTACACGGTCGCGCCCGAGTCCCGCAGCCAGTTCCCGAACGTCTGCCCGTACGGGCCGGTGATCACGTTCAGGGCCACCGTGCCCGGACCGGCCGCAGCCCGGATCGCGCCCTCCAGCGGCAGCAGCGCCTCGCCCTGGGTGATCAGCACGTCCTGCCGGGTGTCCAGCAGCCGGGCGACCGCGTCCTCGACGGCGGCGAAGCGCTCGGCGGTCAGCGGGGGCAGGTCCAGAAGCGGGTGGGTCACGGCGGCGCTCTCTTCTTCATCCGGGGGCGATATCGGGGCCAACTCCACCGATCTTAGGTCCGGCGCCCCCGTGACCATGGGTTTGGTTTGAGAGCCCCAAACGCTTCCTTATAATCGGAACCCACAGGTCCCCCACAGAGAAGATCCCCCCCATGAAAACGCTCCTCGGACGCCGGACCCGCCTCCTGGCTGCCACCGCCACGACCGCCGGGCTCGTCCTCGTCGTGGCCGGCTGCTCCTCGTCCAGCGGGGGGAGCGCCGGTGCCACCGTCAAGGGGGTCCACGTCGTCAAGGCCGGTCAGCTGACCACCTGCACCCACCTGCCGTACCCGCCGTTCCAGTCCGAGGTGGGCGGCAAGGTGCAGGGCTTCGACGTCTCCCTCATCGACCTCGTCGCCAAGAACCTCGGCGTCAAGCAGCAGATCGTCGACACGCCGTTCGAGAACTTCAAGACCGGCGCCTTCCTCAACTCCGGCCAGTGCGACCTGGCCGCCGCCGGCATGACGATCACGCCGGAGCGCAAGAAGAACGTCGACTTCTCCGACCCGTACTTCGAGGCCACCCAGGCCGTCCTCGTCGCCAAGAGCAGCGGCCTGACCTCGCTCGCGGACGTCAAGGCCAAGGGCAAAAAGCTGGGCGCCCAGGCGCAGACCACCGGTGAGGACTACGCCAAGAGCAAGGGCTACGACCCGATCTCCTTCGAGTCCTCCGACGCCGTCCTCAACGGCCTGCGCACCGGCCAGGTCCAGGCCGTCGTCATCGACTACCCGGTCGTCCAGGGCTGGCTGAAGGACAAGGCCAACGCCGACAAGTTCAGGATCGTCGACAACCTGAAGACCGGCGAGCAGTACGGCTTCACGGTCAAGAAGGGCAACAAGCCCCTGCTCGACGCCATCAACAAGGCCCTGAAGGACGCCAAGGCCGACGGCACCTACAAGAAGATCTACGAGAAGTGGATCGGCCCGTACGACGCCTCCGTCGCCTCTCCCGCCGCCTCATGACCGACACGGACGTACGACTCCAGCCGAAGAAGAAGGGGCTGACGCGACGTCAGAAGCGCCGGCTGTCGCGGGGCGTCCAGTACGCCGTCTTCGCCGCCGCCGTGATCGCCCTGGCGGTCACGGCGGACTGGGGGCGGCTGCGGAACCAGTTCGCGCAGGGCGGCATCGCCCGGCAGATGTTCCCCGACGTCATCACGCTGGCGCTGAAGAACACCGTGCTCTTCACGGTGTCCGGCTTCGCCGTCGGACTCGGGCTCGGCCTGGTCATCGCGCTGATGCGGCTGTCCTCCGTGGGCCCGTACCGCTGGCTGGCCGGCATCTACATCGAGATCTTCCGCGGCCTGCCCGCCCTGCTGATCTTCGTCTTCATCGCGGTGGCCGTACCGCTGGCCTTCCCGGGCACCGAGATCCCCGGCGGCACCTACGGCAAGGCCGCCCTCGGCCTCGGACTCATCGGCGCCGCCTACATGGCGGAGACGTTCCGCGCCGGCATCCAGGCGGTGCCCAGGGGGCAGACGGAGGCGGCCCGTTCGCTGGGCTTCTCGCCCGCCCGCGCGATGATCTCCATCATCATCCCGCAGGCGGTGCGGATCATCCTCCCGCCGCTCACCAACGAGCTGATCATGCTCTTCAAGGACTCCTCCCTGGTGCTGCTGCTCGGCGTCACCCTGGAGGAGCGCGAACTGTCGAAGTTCGGCCGGGACCTGGCGAGCACGACCGCCAACTCCACGCCGATCCTGGTCGCGGGCCTGTGCTACCTGCTGGTCACCATCCCGCTCGGCTTCGTCGCCCGCCGTCTGGAGGCCAAGGCCCGAAAGGACATCACGTGAGCCGCCCCGAGATCCGTGTCCGGGACCTGCACAAGTCCTTCGGCGACAACCACGTCCTGCGCGGCATCGACCTGGAGATCGGCCAGGGCGAGGTCGTCTGCGTCATCGGCCCCTCCGGCTCCGGCAAGTCCACGCTGCTGCGCTGCGTGAACCTGCTGGAGGAGCCCAGCAAGGGCCAGGTCTTCGTCGGCGGCACCGAGATCACCGACCCGGACGTCGACATCGACGCCGTACGCCGCAGGATCGGCATGGTCTTCCAGCAGTTCAACCTCTTCCCGCACCTCAGCGTCACCGAGAATCTCACGCTGCCGCAGCGCCGGGTGCTCCGCCGGGACAAGGCGACCGCCGCGAAGATCGCCGCGGAGAACCTGGCCCGGGTCGGCCTGGCCGAGAAGGCGGACGCCTACCCGTCCTCCCTCTCCGGTGGCCAGCAGCAGCGCGTGGCCATCGCCCGGGCGCTGGCGATGGGCCCGGAGGTCATGCTCTTCGACGAGCCGACCTCGGCGCTCGACCCCGAACTGGTCGGCGACGTCCTCGCCGTCATGCGGATGCTCGCGCAGGAGGGCATGACGATGATGGTCGTCACCCACGAGATGACCTTCGCCCGCGAGGTCGCCGACCGGGTCGTCTTCATGGACGGCGGCGTGATCGTCGAGGACGGCAGCCCCGACCAGGTCATCGGCAACCCGCAGCACGAACGCACCCGCCACTTCCTCTCCCGCCTGCTCGACCCGGCGATGGCCGAGGTCGAGGAGGAGACCTCCGACCAGGTGGGGAACGAGCAGCCGTAGCTCGTTAAGGTCGGGGGCATGAGCGATGGCGCCGTGCTGCACGTGAAGGGGCGGGTCCTGGCCGGACCCGACGACGTCCGCGACGAACTGTGGGTGGTCGGGGGCCGGGTGTCGTACGACCGCCCCGCCGGCGCCCGTGACATCCGTACCGTCGAGGGCTGGGCGCTGCCCGGCCTGGTCGACGCCCACTGCCATGTCGGCCTCGGCGCCGAGGGCCCGGTGGACGCCGCGACCGCGGAGAAGCAGGCGCTCACCGACCGGGAGGCCGGCACCCTGCTGATCCGGGACGCCGGCTCGCCCTCCGACACCCGCTGGGTCGACGACCGCGAGGACCTCCCGAAGATCATCCGGGCGGGCCGGCACATCGCCCGCACCCGCCGCTACATCCGCAACTTCGCCTGGGAGATCGAGCCCGACGACCTCGTCGCCTACGTCGCCCAGGAGGCCCGGCGCGGCGACGGCTGGGTCAAGCTGGTCGGCGACTGGATCGACCGCGACCTCGGTGACCTCGCCCCCTGCTGGCCGCGCGAGGCGGTCGAGGCAGCCATCGCCGAGGCCCACCGGCTCGGCGCCCGCGTCACCGCCCACTGCTTCGCCGAGAACTCCCTGCGCGACCTGGTCGAGGCGGGCATCGACTGCATCGAGCACGCCACCGGCCTGACCGACGACCTGATCCCGCTGTTCGCCGAGCGGGGCGTCGCGATCGTGCCGACCCTCGTCAACATCGCCACGTTCCCGCAGCTCGCGGCGGGCGGCGAGAGCCGGTACCCGCGCTGGTCCGCACACATGCGCCGGCTGCACGAACGCCGCTACGACACCGTGCGCGGCGCCTACGACGCCGGGATCCCGGTCTACGTCGGCACGGACGCCGGCGGCTCACTGGCCCACGGCCTGGTCGCGGCCGAGGTGGCCGAGCTGGTCGCCGCCGGCATCCCCGCCGTGGACGCCGTCTCCGCGACCAGCTGGGGCGCCCGCGCCTGGCTCGGCCGGCCCGGCCTCGAGGAGGGCGCACCGGCCGACCTGGTGGTGTACGAGGGCGACCCGCGGGCCGACGTACGGGTGCTGGCGGCGCCGCGCCGGGTCGTGCTCAACGGCATCGTCGTCGAGTAGCCGCCAGGAGCGAACGGGAACGCCTGTGCCCGGTGATTCGAATCGGCGTGCGGGAAATCCACGTTTGAGTGAAGTGACCCAGGATCGCTGACCGTTCACCCACAGTGCGTACAAGGTTGACGGGTCCCACACAGGTTTCCACTGGGGGTCCCACGCCTTGAACAGCAACACCTTCCGCATGCCCGCACGCCGTACGGCCGCCCTGGCGACCGCCACCGCGCTCACCCTGGCGCCCGCGGTGCTGGGCGCGAGCGCGGCGCACGCGACCACCGACCACGGTCGCGCCTCCGCCGTCGTGCTCCGCACCGGCCTCGACGTCTCCCTGCTCAACAAGACCGTCGACATCCCGTTCGCGGTCTCCCTCAACGAGGTCCAGGCACCGCGGAGCGCCGACAGGACCGCGCTGTCCGCGCGGCTCGACGGCGTGGCCGGCGGCAAGCCGTTCTCCGTCCTCGCCGCCGACGCCGCCTCCGCGAAGGCCACCGTGACCGCACGGCGCGCCGAGGGCTCGGTCCGGCTCGTCCACGCCCGCCTGCACGTCCCCGGCCTGCCCCTGCTGTCCCTGATCGAGGTCGGCACGGTCACCGCCGACGCGGCCTGCGAGGCCGGCAAGGCGCCGGCCGCCTCGGCGAACGTCCTCGGCGCGGTCACGGTCCTCGGCAAGCGCGTCACGCTCACCGCCGGCGGCCCCACCCAGGTCAAGGTGCCCGGCGTCGGCGAGGTCCGCCTCGACCTCGCCCAGCGCCGCACCACGACCCGCACCGCCGCCGCCACCGCCCTCGAACTCCGGGTCTCCGTCAACCCGTTGAAGCTCAACGTGGCCGACGTCGAGGGCACCGTCACCCTGGCCAAGGCCACCTGCGAGTCCCCGACGGCGCCGCCCACCGGCCACCCCGCACCGAGCCACGACCCGGCCGCCGCCGTGCAGCCGCAGGGCGCCCGCAACGACCTCGCCGAGACCGGCGGCAACTCCGCGACCCCGTACATCGCGGGCGGCGCACTGGCACTGGTGCTGGTCGGCGGGGGAGCAGTGGCACTGACCCGCCGTCGCAAGGGCTGACCCAGGCGGTGCCCGCTGTCGCAAGGGCTGACCCGCCGCCGCAGGGGCTGACCCGGGCTCCGCCCGCCGCCGCAGGGGGCTGACCCGGGCCCCGCCCGCCGCTCCCCGTCCGCCGTCACGCCGGGTAGGGAGCGGCCTCCCGGCCCGCCTTGAGCGTGGCCGCCCACCAGGACAGCTGGTCGAGCAGCGTCTTGGCGTACGCCGGGGCCTGCTCGTCCAGCGGGTGGCCGTCCTGCCACGCGGTGAAGTAGTTCGGGAAGGCCAGACCGTCCCGGATGGTCACCGCGTGCAGTTCGGTCAGCACGTTCTCCAGGTGCAGCACGGCGTGCCGGCCGCCGGCCGCGCCGCCGTAGCTGACGAAGGCCACCGGCTTGGCCGTCCACTGGGTGAAGTGCCAGTCGATGGCCGCCTTCAGGGAGGCGGGGTAACTGTGGTTGTACTCCGGCGTGACCACGATGAACGCGTCCGCCTCCTCCAGCGCCGAGGTCAGCCGGCTCATCCCGGCCGGACGCGGGTAGGCGTCCCCGGCGAACTTCGGCGACTCGGCCGGCAGCGCCAACGGGATGTCCACGTCGGCCAGATCGACGACGCGGACCTCGAAACCCCCGTGCTGCCGGGCCTGTCCGGCCACCCACGACCCGACGACCGGCCCGAACCGGCCTTCCCGCACGCTTCCGACGACGACCAGCAACCTGTGCGTGTTCCTGTTCTCCATGCCCACCACCATCCGGCCCCCGGCACCGCCCAACCAGGCCGTGCCCAGGCTGGCCCCGGCAGGGCCACCCTGAGCCCTCGGCGACCGCTGACCCGGCGGCCTATCCTCGCCCCATGGGGACACCGCTGGGGGACTTCATCCGGGCCAAGCGGGACAGCATCCAGCCGGAGACGCTGGGGCTGCCGGACCGAGGCCGCCGCCGCTCACCGGGCCTGCGCCGGCTGGACCTCGCCGCCCGCGCCGGCATCAGCGTCGAGTACCTGACCCGCATCGAACAGGGCCGGGACCGCAGTCCGTCCGTCGCGGTGGTCAACGCCCTCGCCGACGCGCTCAGCCTCGACGCCGCCGAGCGCAACCATCTGCGCTACCTCGCGAAGATCACCGGCGGCGCCTGCACCGCCCACCGCAGCCCGGCCCCGCCCCGGCGGGACGTCCGCCCGGCCCTGCTCCAGACCCTGCGGCTGCTGGAACCGGGCATCGCCGTCGTGACCAACCGCCTCGGTGACATCCTCGCCCGCACCAGCGGCTACGAACTGCTCACCGCCGGCACCGGGTTGCTCGACGGCGACGCGCCGAACCTCACCCGGTACGTCTTCACCGACCCCAGAGCACGGGCCTTCTTCGCCGACTGGGACCAGGTCGCCGACGAGCAGGCCTTCGACCTGTGGCTCGGCCCGTCGGCCGAGAACTCGGAATGGCTCAGCGCGGAACTGGCGCCTCTGGCGGGCCCCGAGTTCACCCGCCGCCTGAACCGCCACCTGGTGCCCCGACGCGGCGCCCTCCGCCTGACCCACCCCACCGGCCCCCCACTCCGCCTCACCCGCGAAACCCTGGACGCCCCGACGGACGCCCAGCAACTCGTGGTGTTCCTACCGGCGGACGAGCACACGAGGGAGGCCCTGACCGAACTCCGGGCAGGGCAGCGGGGCAGGCTGAGAGCGATCTCGTAGCAGCACCGGCCGGTGGGGGCCCTTTTCAGCCGGCCGAGTCGGGTGGTGGGTGGGCGAGGTGGGGGTCCAGGGGGGGGAGCCCCCTGGTGGGGGTCGGGGCGGAGCCCCGGTTACGTGAGTACGGCCGACAGTGCCTTGAGGAAGCCGCTCACTGTCACCCGGTCCCGCACAGCCACCCGTACCCATTCCTCGCCGAGCCCTGGGAACGTGTCCCCCCGCCGCACCGCGTAACCCAGGTCCCGCAGTCGGTGTCGTACGACAGCAGCCTGCGGCATACGGACCAGTACGAACGGTCCCTGCGCAGGAGACACCACCCGCACACCCCGCGCGGCCAACTCCGCCAGCCCCGCCACCAGATGACCCCGGTCCGCCGCGATGCGGTGCGCCGCGTGTCCCGCCTCCGCCAGCGCCCGAGGCGTGACACACGCCTCCGCCGCGGCCAGCGCCGGCGTGGAGACCGGCCACAACGGCTGCGCCCGCTCCAGCGCCGTGATGATCTCCGCAGGGGCGAGCACGTAGCCGATCCGCAGCCCGGCCAGCCCCCACGTCTTGGTGAGGCTGCGCAGCACGACCAGCCCCGGCACATCGGTCCGCCCGGCCAGCGCCTCCCGCTCACCCGGCACCGCGTCCATGAACGCCTCGTCGACCACCAATATGCGCCCGGAGCGCGCGAGTTGGGCGATGAGCTGCGCCGGATGCAGTACCGACGTCGGATTGGTCGGGTTCCCGATCACCACCAGGTCGGCGTCCTCCGGCACCGCCGCCGGGTCCAGCCGGAACCCGTCCTCCTCCCGCAGCAGCACCCGGTCCACGGTGTGCCCGGCGTCCCTGAGCGCCGCCTCCGGCTCGGTGAACTGCGGATGCACCACGACCGGCCGCCGTACCTTCAGCGCACGCGCGAGCAGCACGAACGCCTCCGCCGCGCCCGCCGTCAGCAGCACCCGCTCCACCGGCAGCCCGTGCCGCGCCGCCACCGCCGCCCGCGCGGCCCGCCCGTCCGGGTAGGCCGCGAGGGACGACAGCGAGGCGGCGATCTCCTCCCGCAGCCACGACGGCGGCGTGTCCGCGCGGACGTTGACGGCGAGGTCGACCAGCGCGGCCCCGTCGTCCCGCACCTCCGCGTCCCCGTGGTGCCGCAGGTCCTCTCCCGTGCCCTCAGTGCGCATGGCTGTGCGAGTGCCCCCCGTGATGGTGATGCCCGTGCCCGTGCCCGTGGTCGTGCCCGTGGCCGTCGTCGTCGGGGTGGTAGTGCGGCTGCTGCGGCAGCCCCACCTTGTCCTCGAAGCCCGGCAGCGCGATCCGGTACACGCACGAGTCGCAGTTCATCCGAAGATCGCCCTTGACGGCCTCCGCGTACCGCTCCAGCACCAGGTCGAGCAGCTCCGGCTCGGGCCCGATGACCTCGGCCGACCGCACCTCGGTCTCCGGGTGCGCGGCGGCCCACTCCTCGGTCTGCCGCCGCACCCGGTCCGGCAGGATCCCGGTGAACAGGAAGTACGGCAGTACGACGATCCGGCGCGCCCCCAGCGCCCGGCACCGGTCCAGGCCGCTCGGCACGTCCGGCGCCGCCAGCGACACGAACGCCGTCTCCACCCCGGCGTACCCGCGGCCCTCCCACAGCAGCCGCGCCGCCTTGAACACCTCGGCGTTGGCGTCGGGGTCGGTCGAGCCGCGCCCGACCAGCAGCACGGTCGCCTCCGAGCGCGGCACGGAGCCCAGCGCCTCGTCCAGCCGCCGCTCCAGCACGCTCAGCAGCGCCGGGTGCGGGCCCAGCGGACGGCCGTAGGTGTACGAGATGCCCGGGTGCCGTGCCTTCTCGCGGGCCAGCGCGGCCGGGATGTCCCCCTTGGCGTGCCCGGCGGACACCAGCATCAGCGGCACGGTGGCGAACCGCCGTACCCCGCGCGCCACCAGATCGGCGACGGCCTCGCCCAGCGGCGGCGCGGACAGCTCGATGAAGCCGCCCGCGACGGGCATGTCGGAGCGCAGCTGCAGCCGGCGTACGAAGTCGCGGAACGCCTCGGCTCCGGCGTCGTCACGGGTGCCGTGTCCGGCGATGAGCAGGGCGGGCGGGGTGGTCACGGGGTCTCCTCGGGCGAAATGGGGTGGTACAGCAGGGCGTTGAGCGCGGCGGCGGCGACCGCCGAGCCGCCCTTCTCGGACACGTTGCTCACGGCGGGCAGCCCGCTCGCGCGCAACGCGGCCTTGGACTCGGCCGCGCCGACGAAGCCGACGGGCAGGCCGATGACGAGTGCGGGGGAGGCGTCCAGGGTGAGCAGCTCCTCCAGGGCGGTCGGCGCACAGCCGATCACCCAGAGCGCGCCCGGCCCGACCTGCTCGTAGGCGAGCCGGACGGCATGGGCCGAACGCGTCAGCCCGGGACCGGACTTCGCGTCCTTGAGCCGGCAGACCGTCTCCCGGCGGGTGATGCCGGCCGCGACCATCTCCACGTCGACCACGACGGGCGCCCCGGCGTGCAGCGCCGCGTGCGCCGTCACCAGGTCGTCCTCGGCCATGACGAGATCGGTCGCGTAGTCCAGGTCGGCGGCGGAGTGGACGACCCGCTCCACCACCGCCCGGGTCAGCGGCGGGAAGTGCGAGGTGTCCAGCCGGGCGCGCAGCCGCCGGAAGGACTCCTGCTCGATGGGGTGGACGATCCGGTTCACTGGTCGCCCTCCTGCCAGCGGTAGCCGCGCGGGGTCACCATGCGCCCGGCGATGATCCGGGTGGCCGTGTTGCCCACGGTGACGACCGTCATCATGTCGACCGTCGCCGGGTCCAGTGCGGCGAGCGTGGTCACCCGGCTCGACTCGTCCGGCCGGGAGGCGTTGCGCACGACCCCGACCGGCGTGCCCGGCTCCCGGTGCCCGGCGAGGATGCCGAGCGCCTTCGGCAGCTGCCAGTCGCGGCCCCGGGAGCGCGGGTTGTAGAAGGTGACGACGAGGTCCGCCTCGGCCGCCGCCCGCACCCGCCGCTCGATGACCTCCCACGGGGTGTGCAGGTCCGACAGGCTGATGGACACGTGGTCGTGGCCCAGCGGCGCGCCCAGGATCGCCCCGGCGGCCAGCGCGGCCGTCACCCCGGGCACCCCGACCACGTCGATGTCGTCCGAGGCCTCGGCGAGCGCCGGGGAGGCCATGGCGTACACCCCCGCGTCGCCGCTGCCGATCAGCGCCACCGCGTGCCCCTTGCGGGCCTGTGCGACCGCCGTGCGCGCCCGCTCCTCCTCCGCGCCGAGCCCCGACTCCAGCACTCGGGTGCCCGGCCGCAGCAGATCGCGGATCTGGTCGACGTACTGGTCGAGCCCGACCAGCACCGACGCCCGGCGCAGCTCGGCCGCCGCGCGCGGGGTGAGCAGGTCCCGGGCGCCGGGCCCGAGCCCGACCACCGCGAGCCGCCCGCGCCCCGGACGCCGTACGACGGCACAGGTCGCCATCGCCGACTTCCGCTTCGGCACGAGGAGTTCGCCACCGCGCAGCAGGGCGGCGGCCTCCGCCACGGACGGCGTGCCGACGGCAGCGAGGGGCGCGGCGGAGGGGTTGGGCACCGCGACCGCCGCCAGCTCGCCGGCGCCGTACGTCACCAGCGGCACCCCCAGCCGCCCGGCGGCGGCCACGATGCCCTCCTCCTCCGCCTTGGCGTCCACGGTGGCGAGTTCGGCCACCGATTTCGGCGAGAGCCCCGCCTGCGCCAGCGACTCCTCGATCAGGCCCAGGATCTCCTCCGCCGGCGCGCCCTTGGACGCGCCGACCCCGACCACCAGGGACGGCGGCCTGAGCAGCACCTCCCGCTCGCCGGGTGCGACGTCCCGGTCGGTGAGCCGGATGGTGTACGCCCCCTGCGGTGCGGTCGGCAGCGGCGGCAGCGGCCACGGCAACTCGGCCTCGAGCGCGACCGGTTCGCCGTCCAGCAGCGCCCGGGAGACCTGGGCGACCGCACCCTCGTACGGCAGGCCCAGCGTGTCCAGGCCCGGCAGTCCGACGGAGTCCGTCGCGGTCGTCACCACCGGCTCTGCGCCCAGCAACGCGCCGACCTCGCGGGCGAGTTCGTTGGCGCCGCCGCCGTGCCCGCCGACCAGCGACACCGCGAACCGGCCGCCCTCGTCCACGCACACCACACCCGGGTCGGCCGTCTTGTCGCCGAGCAGCGGCGCGAGCAGCCGTACCACCGCGCCCGTCGCCAGGAAGCACACCAGCTGCTCGCACTCGGCGAACGCGGCCCGTACCGCCTCCCCGACGGGCCCCTCGTACACCCGCGTCCGGTCCGGCCAGGCCGCGGCCAGCCGGTCGCGTGCCGCCGCGCCCGCCGCGGTGGCGGAAATCAGGCCGATCACTGAGCAACTCCTTCACTAGACGCCGGGGTTCTGTCGCCCCAGAGCAGAAACACGGGATTGGTCGCCGCGAGCCGGGTCACGTCCCCGGGCAGCGGCGCCAGGCGCGAGGACTGCAGCAGCACCCCGTCGCAGGCGAACCCGGCGGCCGTGAGCGCCTCGCGCGCCGCCGGCACCCGGTCGAGCGCGGCCATGGCGACGACCACGGTCCGCCGGGCCCGCCGCGCGCACGCGTGCACGACGGCGGGCAAATCGCGGCCGCCTCCGCCGACGAACACCGCGTCGGGATCGTCGAGCCCGTCCAGGGCCTTTGGCGCCGCACCGTGCACCACCCGTACGTCGACGCCGTGGGCGCGGGCGTTGGCGCGGATCCGCTCCACCCCGTCCGCCGCCTTCTCCACGGCGACGACGGCCGCGCCGAGCCGGGCGCACTCCACCGCCACCGAGCCCGAGCCGGCGCCCACGTCCCACACCAGGTCGCCCAGCCGCGGCCCCAGCCGGGCCAGCGCCAGCGCCCGCACCTCGAACTTGGTGATCATCGAGTCCCGGTGCGCGAACTCGCCCTCGTCCAGCGCCCATCGGCCGGGCCCGGCCGGCACCCCGGCGACCGTCCGCACCCCGCCGAGCGCACGCGTCTCATCGAGGCACAGCACCACGTTGACGTCCGGGCCCCAGTCCCGGACGGCGGCCTCGGCGGGGGTGACCCGTTCGACGCGCTCGTAGGGGGAGCCGAGGGCCGAGGCGACGACGAGGACACGCCCTGGCGCGGCCGGGGCGGCGGGTGCGGCGGACTGGGCCGTGGGTCCGGCTTCCGGTTCGGCGGCTCCGGCCCCCGGTCCAGGCACGCGGCCCGGCTGGGCGGGTCCGGCCCCAGCCTCGGGTTCGGCGGGTCCGGCTCCCGGTCCGGGCACGCGGCCCGGTTCGGTGGGTCCGGCCTCCGGTTCGGCGGGTCCGGGCTCGGGTTTGGTGGGTCCGGCTCCCGGTCCGGGCGCGCGCCCCGGCTCGGCGGGTCCGGCCTCCAGTTCGGGCACGCGCCCCGGCTCGGTGGGTCCGGCATCGGGCTTGCCGGATCGGGCCCCCGGTCCGTGCACGCGCCCCGGCTGGGCGGGTCCGGCCCCGGGCTCGGGTTTGATGGGTCCGGCTCCCGGTCCGGGCACGTGCCCCGGTTCGGCGGGTCCGGCCTCCAGTTCGGGCGCGCGTCCCGGCTCGGTGGGTCTGGCCTCCGGTTCGGCGGGTCCGGCCTCGGGCTTGGCGGGTTCGGTGCCGGGCTCCAGCTCGGTGGGTCCGGCCCCTGGTTCGGCAGGTCTGGCCCCCCGTTCGGGCGTTGCGCCTCCCGGCGTGCTCGCCTCGTGCAGCAGCGCCGCGCCCAGTTCCGCTGGTCCCGCGCCCGGGCCCGTCAGCACTGCCGTCTTCGGATGCGCCCGGCACACGTTGACCGCCGTGCGCAGGTCCCGGCCGTGTGCGCTGACGACCACGGCGTCGTCCCACGGCAGCCCCACCCGCGCGAAGGCGGCGGCGACGGACGAGACCCCGGGGCGCACCCGCAGCCGCCGCGGCCCGAACCGCTCGGCCAGCGCCCGCACGATTCCGAAGAACCC
Source organism: Streptomyces sp. NPDC007189 (assembly GCF_040703635.1). Lineage (NCBI taxonomy): Bacteria > Bacillati > Actinomycetota > Actinomycetes > Kitasatosporales > Streptomycetaceae > Streptomyces > Streptomyces sp. NPDC007189. The sequence goes on along the minus strand of NZ_JBEYEY010000006.1, from coordinate 69,315 downwards.
CGGGTCCCCGGAGGCCAGCACCAGCACCGGAAGCTCTTTGCCGACATACTCGGCGATCGTGTCCAGGGCGGGCGCCAGCGGCCCGAGAACGACCCGTTCGACGCCGTCGGGCAGCCGTACCGCCTCCAGGTGCCGGCGCCCGCCGACGACGAGGGCGGCCCCGGCGAGGAGGTCCTCCGGAACCGGCGCCCCCGTCCCCGTGCCGACGACCGTGATCACCTGCTCGCCCCCCGCTCGCGCAGGGCCCGCCGGGCCTCCGGGTCCGCCTTGCGGTACCCGTGGAAGTGACCCGGGTGGTACAGGTGCGAGCGCGTGCCGTGCGCGTCCAGCGCCGGGCCGACCAGGAACAGCGTGTGCTTCCAGAGCTTGTGCTCCTTGACCGTCTCCTCCAGCGTGCCGATCGTGCACTTCACGACCAGCTCCTCCGGCCAGGTCGCCTGGTGGGCGACGATCACCGGGGTGTCCGTGGGGTAGCCGCCCTCCAGCAGCTCGCGCACCAGCTGCCCGCTGCGCGCGGCGGAGAGGAAGACCGCCATCGTCGTCCCGTGCCGGGCGAACTCCCGCACCTCCTCGCCGGGCGGCATCGGCGTCTTGCCGCCGCCCAGCCGGGTGAGCACCACGGACTGCGCGATCTCGGGAATGGTCAGCTCGCGCTGCGCGAGCGCGGCGACCGCGGAGAACGACGAGACCCCGGGTACGACCTCGGTGGCGATCCCGATCTCGGCGCACCGGTCCAGCTGCTCCTGCGTGCCGCCCCACAGCGCGGGGTCGCCGGAGTGGATCCGGGCCACCTTCAGGCCCTCGGCGTGGGCACGGCGGTAGACGGCGACGACCTCCTCCAGGGGCATGGCCGCCGAGTCGAGGATCTCGGCGTCCGCGCGCGCGTGCTCCAGGACATCCGCCTGGACCAGGCTCGCCGCCCAGATCACCACGTCCGCCTCCGCGATGGCGCGGGCGGCGCGGAACGTCAGCAGATCGGCGGCGCCGGGGCCGGCACCGACGAACGTCACCTTGCCGGTGGGGGCAACGGCCATGGGGAGGGTCCTCTCGTACGGAAACACACGTCAAAAGCGGGGCGGTATGTCAGGGTCTGGGGGAGTGCGGCAGGCGCCCGATGTGCGCGAAGGCCCCTCGATCGGATAGCAAGGGCCTATGGCGGTCTTCGTCGCGCTCGGCGCGTTCCTGATGACGCTGGCCGGCGGCTGGACGGCACAGCGCGTGACCGACCGTCGCCATCTCGTCCTGGGCCTGGCCGGCGGCCTGATGCTGGGCGTGGTCGGCCTGGACCTGCTGCCGGAGGCGCTGCACGCCGCCCGCCGCTCGGTCTTCGGCGTTCCCGCCGCCCTGCTGCTGTTCGTGGCCGGCTTCCTGGTGGCCCATCTGGTGGAGCACACGCTCGCCGCCCGCAAGGCCGCGCACGGCGGCGCCGAGGGTCACAACCACCGGGCGCCCGAGGTGGGCCTGGCGGCGGCCGGGGCGATGGTGGGGCACAGCGCCATGGACGGCGTGGCGATCGGCGCGGCCTTCCAGGTGGGCGGCGGCATGGGCGCGGCCGTCGCACTCGCCGTGATCGCGCACGACTTCGCCGACGGCTTCAACACCTTCACCATCACCAGCCTGTACGGCAACGCCCGCCGCCGGGCGGTGGCGATGCTGGTGGCCGACGCCTGCGCACCCCTGCTGGGCGCCCTGTCGACCGCCTTCTTCCACATCCCCGAAGGGCTGCTGGGCGGTTATCTGGGCTTCTTCGGCGGCGTCCTGCTCTATCTCGCCGCCGCCGAGATCCTCCCCGAGGCCCACCACGAACACCCCTCCCGCTCCACCCTGCTGTGCACGGTCGCGGGCGCGGCCTTCATCTGGCTGGTGGTGGGCCTGTCGGGCGGCTGAGCCGGCCGGCCGCTTGGCGCCTGTCACAGCTTCCCGCCCCGGCCGCCTGGTGCCTCTCACAGCTTCCCGCCCCGTCCGCCGTCCCGCCGCGGGGGCGCGATCAGCGTCGACAGGTACGGCAGCGGCGTGCCGTCCAGCTCGGCGGCCGGCCGCACCGACTCCTCCGGCAGACCCAGCGCCGCCCCCCACACCGCGTCGGCCAGCCGCCCGGTCTCCTTCAGCACCTCGGCGACCTCGCCGGCCTGCCGCCCGAACTTGTACGCCACGACGGTCCCCGGCCCGGCCAGCGCCTCCTTGAGCACGGCCGACCCGGCCGTCACCGGCACCAGCGTGAGCGGCTCGGTGCCCTCGGTCAGCACGGCGCCGGAGCGCGCCGCCAGATCCTGCATGGCGGTGATCCCGGGCACGGTCTCCACGGCCGTGCCGGGCACCAGCTCGGCGATCGTCTGCGCGAGGTAGGTGAACGTCGAGTACACGTTGGGGTCGCCGATGGTGGCGAAGGCGACGCACCCGTGCCGTTCCAGCAAAGCGGCGACGGCGGCTCCCGCCGCGTCCCAGGCGGCCTCCCGGCGCGCCCGGTCCGTGCGCTCGTTCAGCGCGAAGACCACCCGGACGACCTTGTCCTCGGGTACGTAGTGCAACACGGTCGCCTCGGCCCGCCCGCGCTCCCCGGTGTCCATCACGGGGACGACGACGACGTCGGCCGCGCGCAGGGCGTTGACCCCCTTGACGGTCACCAGTTCCGGATCGCCCGGACCGACTCCGACCCCGATCAGCCTGCTGCTCATGACGTCCGGCACCTCTCCACGAACCGACGGGCGGCACCGGGCTCGGACGCCCAGTGGGTGTGCAGATAGCTGGCGTGCACGCCGCCCTGTACGAAACCTTCGACCCGCCTGGCAGGGCCGCGGACCCCCCAGGCGGGAGCCGCGCCGGCGCCGGGCTCGACGACCGTGCGGTGGAACTCGTGCCCCCGCATCCGCGTGCCGGCGACGGCCAGCGAACTGTCCGTGACGGCCACGGCGTCCCGGTAGCCGAGCGTGAGCCGCTCGGTCATCCGCGCGGTGGCGTCCAGCACCCCGCACATCGGCTGCCCGTCCAGCTCCCGGCACAGATAGAGCAGCCCGGCGCACTCCGCGGCGACCGGAGCGCCGGACAACGCGAGTTCGGCGACGGCCTTCCGCAGCGGCTCGTTGGCGGACAGCTCGCCGGCGTACACCTCGGGGAACCCGCCGCCGATGACCAACCCGGCGGTCCCCTCGGGCAGTTGCTCGTCACGGAGCGGATCGAAGGCGACGACGTCGGCGCCGGCGGCGGCGAGCAGCTCGGTGTGCTCGGCATAGGAGAAGGTGAAGGCGGGACCACCGGCGACGGCGACGACCTCACGCTTGTCCGTCGTGCTGACGGGCGGTTCCCACGGAGCACCGGGCAACGCCGCCGCGCTGCGGGCCAGTGCGAGCAGAGCCTCGAGATCACACCCCTGCTCGACCTGCGCGGCCATCGCCGCCACCGCGTCCACGGCGTCGGCCCGCCGCTCGGCCACAGGGACGAGTCCGAGGTGCCGCGAGGGCGTGTCCACCGGGGCCGCCCGCCGCAGCACACCCAGCACCGGCACACCCGCCGAGTCCAGCGCCTGCCGCAGCAGTTCCTCGTGCCGGTCGGACGCGACCTTGTTCAGGATCACGCCCCCGACCCGCACCTGCGGATCCCAGGAGGCGAACCCGTGCACCAGTGCCGCCACCGAACGCGACTGCGACGACGCGTCCACGACCAGCACCACCGGCGCCCGCAGCAGCTTGGCCACATGCGCGGTGGAGGCCAGCTCGCCTTCCCCGGCCGCCCCGTCGTACAGCCCCATCACGCCCTCGACCACGGCCAGGTCGCACCCCCGCGCCCCGTGCAGGAACAGCGGAGCGACCAGCTCCGGCCCGCACAGATACGCGTCCAGGTTGCGCCCCGCCCGCCCGGTCGCGAGCGCGTGGTACCCGGGGTCGATGTAGTCCGGCCCGACCTTGTGCGGGGACACGGCGAGTCCCCGCGCGGCGAACGCGGCCATCAGCCCCGTGGCGACGGTGGTCTTGCCGCTGCCGGACGACGGCGCGGCGATGACCAGCCGGGGAACCAAGGTCACCACTCGATGCCCTTCTGGCCCTTCTGCCCCACGTCCATGGGGTGCTTGACCTTGGACATGTCGGTGACGAGATCGGCGAAGTCGACGAGCTTCCCGGGCGCGTTGCGCCCGGTGATGACGACGTGCTGGGTGCCCGGCCGGTCCCGCAGCACGGAGACCACCTCATCGGTGTCCACCCAGCCCCAGTGCATCGGGTAGGCGAACTCGTCCAGCACGTACAGCCGGTACGTCTCGGCGGCCAGGTCCCGCTTGACCTGCTCCCAGCCCTCGCGGGCCTTCTCCTCGTTGTCCATCTGGGCGTCCCGCTGGACCCAGGACCAGCCCTCGCCCATCTTGTGCCAGGCGACGGTGCCGCCCTCGCCGGAGTCGCCGAGCACGCGCAGCGCCCGCTCCTCGCCGACCCGCCACTTCGCCGACTTGACGAACTGGAACACCCCGACCGGCCACCCCTGGTTCCAGGCGCGCAGCGCGAGCCCGAACGCGGCGGTGGACTTGCCCTTGCCCACGCCCGTGTGCACGACGACCAGCGGCCGGTTGCGCCGCTGACGCGTCGTCAGACCGTCGTCGGGTACGACACTCGGCTGTCCCTGAGGCATTACGCGGCCCTCCTGCTCTGCATACCCTTCACCAGCCCGGCGATCGAGTCCGCCCGCAGCTCGTCCAGCGTGACGGCCGTACCGCCCAGCTCACCCGCTAGCTGCCCGGCGAGCCCGAGCCGCACCGGCCCCGACTCGCAGTCCACGACCACCGAGGCGACCGAGCCGGCCGCGAACAGCCGCGCCGCCCGCCCGGCGAGCGCCACCGGCTCGGGGCCACCCGTCGCCCGCCCGTCCGTCACCACCACGACCAGCGCCCGCCGCGCCGGATCCCGCAGCCGCTCCACCCGCAGGACCTCGTGCGCCTTGAGCAGCCCGGCGGCCAGCGGCGTACGACCGCCGGTCGGCAGCGACTCCAGCCGTGCGGCGGCGGCGTCGACGGACGAGGTCGGCGGCAGCGCCACTTCGGCGCCGGAGCCCCGGAAGGTCACCAGCCCCACCTTGTCCCGCCGCTGGTAGGCGTCGAGCAGCAGCGACAGCACGGCGCCCTTCACGGCGCCCATCCGCTGCCGCGCCGCCATCGACCCGGAGGCGTCCACCACGAACAGCACGAGGTTGCCCTCGCGCCCCTCCCGGGTCGCCTGCCGCAGATCGTCCCGGCGGATCACCAGACCCGGCCCGGACCGGCCCCGGGCCCGCTGGTGCGGGGCGGCGGCCTGCACGGTCGCCGCCAGATGCAGCTTGGTCAGCGCGCCCTGCGGCCGGCGCGCCCCGGTGGTGCGCCCGTGCTCGGTGCGCGCCCGCGAGCGCCGGCCGGCCGCACCCTCGCCGATCCCGGGGACGCTCAGCACCTTGGTGCGGAACGGCTCGGCGGCCCGTACGGCGGACTGCTCCCGCGCGCCGGACGCCTGCGGCTGACCTCCCTCACCGGCCTCGGGACGGGCGGAGGCGTCCCCGCCGCTCTGCGGGCCGTCGTCGGGCTGCGGCTGCCCGCCGCCACCCCCCGGCCCGTCGGGGTCGGGATCGTCGTCGCCCTGCGAGTCGTCTCCCGAGAACTGCTCCAGCGTCTCGTCCAGTTTGTCCTCGTCCAGACCCGGCGCGTCGAACGGATTCCGCCGCCTGCGGTGCGGCAGCGCCAGCAGCGCCGCCTGCCGGACGTCCTCGGCGAGCACGTCCGTCCGCCCCGCCCACGCGGCCAGCGCGGTCGCCGTACGGGCCATCACGATGTCGGCGCGCATGCCGTCCACCTCGAAGGCCGCGCAGGTCGCCGCGATCTGCCGCAGCGCGCCGTCGCCGAGGCGCACCCGGGGCAGCAACTCCCGCGCGGCGACGATCCGTTGCCGTACGGCGGCCTCCTCCTCGGCCCACCGGGCGGCGAAACCGGCCGGGTCGTCGTCGTACGCCAGCCGGCGCCGCACCACCTCGACCCGCTGGTCCGGCTCCCGTGAGGCCGCGACCTCCACGGTCAGCCCGAACCGGTCCAGCAACTGCGGCCGCAGCTCGCCCTCTTCGGGGTTCATGGTGCCGACGAGCAGGAACTTCGAGGCATGCCGTACGGAGACGCCCTCGCGCTCGACGTACGAGGCGCCCATCGCCGCCGCGTCCAGCAGCAGGTCGACGAGGTGGTCGTGGAGCAGGTTGACCTCGTCGACGTACAGGATCCCGCGGTGCGCGTCGGCCAGCAGGCCCGGCTCGAACGCCTTCACGCCCTCCGCGAGCGCCCGCTCGATGTCGAGGGCGCCGACCAACCGGTCCTCGGAGGCGCCGACGGGCAGCTCGACCATCCGCGCGGGCCGGTGCGCGCCCGGCCCCGGCTCGTGCGGGCCGTCCGGACACGATGGGTCCGGTGCCGCCGGGTCGCAGGAGAACCGGCACCCGGGCACCACGGCCACCTCCGGCAGCAGCGCCGACAGCGCACGCACGGCCGTGGACTTCGCGGTGCCCTTCTCGCCGCGCACCAGCACACCGCCGACCGCCGGGGACACGGCGTTCAGCAGCAGCGCGAGCCGCAGGTCGTCCTGGCCGACAACGGCCGTAAAGGGGAAGGGGGTGGTCACTGGTCGTCGCCCTCCAAGTCGCCTTCCAGCTCCAGGTAGGTGGCGCGCAGCCGCTCCAGCGTGTCCGCGTCCGGCTCGGCCCACAGGCCCCGGTCCGCCGCCTCCAGCAGCCGCTCGGTGATCCCGCGCAGCGCCCACGGGTTGGACTGCTTCATGAAGTCCCGGTTCTCCGGGTCGAAGACGTACTCCGCGCTGAGCTTCTCGTACATCCAGTCGTCGACCACGCCCGCGGTGGCGTCGTAGCCGAACAGGTAGTCCACGGTCGCCGCCATCTCGAAGGCGCCCTTGTAGCCGTGCCGGCGCATGGCCGCCATCCAGCGCGGGTTGACCACACGCGCCCGGAACACCCGGTGGGTCTCCTCGCCCAGCGTGCGGGTCTTCACCTGGTCCGGCGTCGCCGAATCGCCCACGTACGCCTCGGGGTTGGCGCCGGTCAGGTGGCGGACCATGGCGACCATGCCGCCGTGGTACTGGAAGTAGTCGTCGGCGTCGACCAGGTCGTGCTCGCGCGTGTCGACGTTCTTCGCGGCGACGGCGATCCGCTTGAACGCGGTCTCCATGTCCCCGCGCGCCGCGCGCCCGTCCAGCCCGCGCCCGTAGGCGTAGCCGCCCCACACGGCGTACACCTCGGCGAGGTCGGCGTCGGAGCGCCAGTTGCGGGCGTCGATCAGCGGCAGCAGGCCGGCGCCGTACGCGCCCGGCTTGGAGCCGAAGATCCGGGCCGTCGCGCGCCGCCGGTCGCCGTGCTCGGCGGTGTCCTCATCCGCGTGCGCCCGCACGTAGTTGGACTCCGCCGGCTCGTCCAGCTCGGCCACCGCCCGCACCGCGTCGTCGATCAGGCCGACGACGTGCGGGAACGCGTCCCGGAAGAAGCCGGAGATGCGGACCGTGACGTCGATGCGGGGGCGCCCCAGCTCCTCCAGGGGGACCACCTCGAAGCCCGTGACCCGGCGCGAGGCGTCGTCCCACACCGGGCGGCAGCCCAGCAGCGCCAGGATCTCGGCGATGTCGTCGCCCTGGGTGCGCATCGCGGACGTGCCCCAGACGGTCAGGCCCACGGACTTCGGGTAGGCACCCGTGTCCTGCAGATACCGCTGCACCAGGGAGTCGGCGAGCGACTGGCCGACCTCCCAGCTCAGCCGGGACGGAATGGCCTTGGGGTCGACGGAGTAGAAGTTCCGGCCCGTCGGCAGCACGTTCACCAGGCCACGGGTCGGCGACCCCGACGGACCCGCCGGGACGTAACCGCCGTCCAGGGCCCGCAGGATGTGCCCGATCTCGTCGGTGGTGCGGGCGAGCCGCGGCACGACCTCGTCGCACGCGAACTCCAGCACCGCGACCGCGTCCGGGAGTTCGGCGCCGAGCGCGTCCCGCAGCACCCCCGGTACGTCCGTCCGGTCCCAGGACCGCTCCTCCATGCCCTCCGCGATCCGCCGGCACAGCTGCTCCAGCAGGTCGATCGCGTCGGAGGCGGTCCGCGCGGGACCGTCCACCAGGCCCGTCAGCTCCACCGGCACCTTCACCGGCGCGCCCGGCTCGGCCAGCAACTCCTTCTCGGCCAGGCCGAAATGAGCGGCGAGGCAGGCCCTGAGGCCCGGCAGCGCGTTCGCCCGGCCGCCCCAGACCTGGGACGCGCGCAGCACGGCGAGCACCAGGTTCACCCGCGGCTCGCCGACCGGGCCACCGCCGAGGACGTGCAGACCGTCGCGGATCTGGACGTCCTTGATCTCGCACAGATAACCGTCGATGTGCATGACGAACTCGTCGAACGCCGCGTCGTCCGGCTGCTCGTCCACATGCAGGTCGTGGTGCAGCTCGGCCGCCTTGACCAGCGTCCAGATCTGGGCGCGGACGGCCGGTGCCTTCGCCGGGTCCAGGTCGGAGACGAGCGCGTACTCGTCCAGCAGCTGCTCCAGCTTGGCCAGGTCGCCGTAGGTGTCGGCGCGGGCCATCGGCGGCACCAGGTGGTCGACCACGGTGGCGTGCCCGCGCCGCTTGGCCTGGGTGCCCTCGCCGGGGTCGTTCACGATGAACGGGTAGACCAGCGGCAGGTCGCCGAGCACGGCGTCCGGCGCGCAGCCCTTGCCGAGGCCGAGTCCCTTGCCGGGCAGCCACTCCATCGTGCCGTGCTTGCCCATGTGCACGATCGCGTCGGCGCCGAAGCTGTTTTCCAGCCAGCGGTAGGCCGCCATGTAGTGGTGCGAGGGCGGCATGTCGGGGTCGTGGTAGATAGCGATCGGGTTCTCGCCGAAGCCGCGCGGCGGCTGGATCATCACGACGGCGTTCCCGAACCGCAGACAGGCGAGCACGATGTCGTCGCCGTCGACGTACAGGGAGCCCGGTGGCTCGCCCCATGCCTCCAGCATGGCGTCCCGCAGCTCCGGGTCCAGCTTGCCGAACCACGCCCGGTAGTCCGCGAGCGGCACCCGCGCGGGCGCGGCCGCCAGCTGCTCCTCGGTCAGCCACTCGACGTCGTGGCCGCCGGCCGCGATCAGCCGGTGGATCAGCTCGTCGCCGCCGGAAGGGTAGTCGGTCAGCGAGTAGCCCGCGTCCCGGAGCGCGTCGAGGACCCGGACCGCCGACGCGGGCGTGTCCAGGCCGACCGCGTTGCCGACCCGGGAGTGCTTGGTCGGGTACGCGGTGAAGACCAGCGCGATCTTCTTCTCCGCGTTCGGCTTGTGCTTCAGCCGGGCGTGCCGTACGGCGATCCCGGCCACCCGCGCGGCCCGCTCGGGGTCGGCGACGTACACCGGGACGTCGTCGGGGCCCTGCTCCTTGAAGGAGAACGGCACGGTGACCAGCCGTCCGTCGAACTCCGGGATCGCGACCTGCATCGCCGCGTCCATGGGGGACAGGGCCGCGTCGGACTCCTCCCAGGCCTTCTTGGACGAGGTCAGGCAAAGCCCTTGCAGGACAGGCACGTTCAGGTCGGCGAGCGCGCCGATGTCCCAGGACTCCTCGTCACCGCCCGCCGACGGCTGCGAGGCGTGCGTGCCGCCCGCCGCGAGCACGGTCGCGACCAGCGCGTCGGCCCGCGCGAGGAGTTCGTACAGCCCGGCGTCCGCGCCGCGCAGCGAACCGCAGTACACGGGCAGCGCGTTGGCGCCCTGCGCCTCGATCGCCGCACACAGGGTGTCCACGAAGGCGGTGTTGCCGCTCAGCTCGTGGGCGCGGTAGAAGAGCACGCCCACGGTCGGGCGGCCGTCCTGGACCTCGTACGAGCCGTGGATGCCGTACTCCGGCATCTTCCGCGGCTCCTCGAAGCCCTCGCCGGTCAGCAGCACGGTGTCCGACAGGAACCGGGACAGCTCCAGCAGGTTGGCGGGCCCGCCCTCGACCAGGTACTTCAGCGCCTCCGCGACGACACCGGCCGGCACCGACGACTCGGCCATCAGCTCGGCGTCCGGCACGGCCTCGCCGCCCAGCAGCACGGTCGGGATCCCGGACGCCCTCAGCGCGGCCAGCCCGTCCTCCCAGGCGCGCTTGCCGCCCAGCAGCCGTACGACGGCGAGGTCGGCGCCGTCGAGCAGCCCCGGCAGCTCCTGCTCGACGTCCACCCGGGTCGGGTTGCCGATGCGGTAGTCCGCGCCGGACGCCCGGGCCGCCAGCAGATCCGTGTCGGCGGTCGACAACAACAACACTGTGCTCATGCAGGCGCTCCCGGTGGGATGAAAGGCAGTCCTTGCGGCGCGCCCGACTCGATGAGCCGCCACAGCGCGTCCGTGTCCGCGTGCTGTTCGATCAGGTCGCCGAGCCGGTCGAGCTGCTCCTCGCGCAGCGCGGCGAAGGAGGTGTCCGGCGCGGGCACGAAGCGGCGGCCCGCGGCGGCGGCCACCTCGCGCAGGAAGGCCCGCCGGAAGCCGTCCGACTCCAGCGAGCCGTGCCAGTGGGTGCCCCAGGTCTGGCCGACCCGGCAGCCGTCCAGGAAGGGTTCGCCCGCCTCCACGGCCGCCACCCCGTGGTGGATCTCGTACCCCTCCACCCGCTCGCCCAGGGCCTGACCGGACGGCCGGGTCAGGGTCTTCTCGCGGGCGAAGCGCACCCGCACCGGCAGCAGTCCGAGCCCGTCGACCGCGCCGGCGCGCGACTCGACCTCGTCCTCGATGTGCTCGCCGAGGATCTGGAAGCCGCCGCAGATGCCGAGGACGGGCCGCTGCTCGGCGGCCCTGCGCACCAGGGCGTCGGCGAGCCCCCGCTCGCGCAGCCACTGCAGGGCCCGTACCGTCCCGCGCGTGCCCGGAACGATCACCAGGTCGGCGTCGGCCAGCTCCTCCGGGCGGTCCACGAACCGCACCACTACGCCCGGTTCGGCGGCCAGCGCGTCCACGTCGGTGAAGTTGGACATCAGCGGGATCGCGCACACGGCGACCCGCAGCACGTCGTCGCCGACCGGGGGAGCCACGGTGGACTCGCGGACGGCGCCGCGCAGCGAGACCCGCAGCCCGTCCTCCTCGTCGATGCCGAGCCCGTGCCGGAAGGGCAGCACGCCGTAGGTGCGACGCCCGGTCAGACCCCGGAGCATCTCCAACCCCGGCTCCAGCAGCGAGACATCGCCCCGGAACTTGTTCACCAGGAATCCGGCGACCAGCTCCTGGTCCTCCGGCGAGAGCAGGGCCACGGTCCCGAAGAAGGAGGCGAAGACGCCGCCGCGGTCGATGTCGCCGACCACCAGCACGGGCAGCCGCGCGTTCCGCGCGATCCCCATGTTCACGATGTCGGTCCGGCGCAGGTTGATCTCGGCCGGACTGCCCGCCCCCTCACAGATCACCGCGTCATACGTGCCCCGCAACTCGGCCAGGCAGTCCAGCACCGTGCCGAGCAGCCTCTGCTGGCGCCCACCGTGGTACCCGCGCGCGCTCAGCTCGCCCACCGGCCTGCCCAGCAGCACCACCTGGCTGCTCTGCTCGCCGCCCGGCTTGAGCAGCACCGGGTTCATCAGCGCGGTCGGCTCGATCCGGCAGGCCTGGGCCTGCATGGCCTGCGCCCGGCCGATCTCCGCGCCCTCGCGGGTCACGAAGGAGTTGAGCGACATGTTCTGCGCCTTGAACGGCGCGACCTTCACGCCCTGACGCACCAGCCACCGGCAGATCCCGGCCGTCACGACGCTCTTGCCGGCGTCGGAGGTGGTCCCGGCGACCAGCAGCCCGCCCCCTGTCATGCCGTGTGTCCCTTCACGAGTCGGCGCGCGGCGAGGGTGACGCCGAGCGCGAGCAGGCCGACGCGGCGGGAGAGCCGTACGGCCCGGTCGATGTCGGTGACCCGGACGGCGCGCCCGGTCGCCCCGTTGAGGACCGGCCGGTGCTCGATCCGGCCGCCGTAGGAGAGGGTTCCGCCCAGCCGTACGCCGAGCGCGCCCGCGAACGACGCCTCCACCGGGCCGGCGTTGGGGCTCGGGTGCCGGGCCGCGTCGGCCCTCCAGGCGCGCAGGGCACCGCGCGGGTCGGGGCCGGCGACGGCGGCGAGGACGGCGGTCAGCCTCGCCCCCGGCCAGCCGGCCACGTCGTCCAGCCGGGCGGAGGCCCAGCCGTAGCGCCGGTAGCGGGAGGACTTGTGACCCACCATCGCGTCCAGGGTGTTGACGGCCCGGAAGCCCAGCAGCCCCGGCACCCCGGCCACCGCCCCCCACACCAGGGCCCCCACGACGGCGTCGGAGGTGTTCTCGGCGACGGACTCCACCACGGCCCGGGCGATCCCGTCGGCGTCCAGCGCCTGCGGGTCCCGGCCGCACAGATGCGGCAGCCGCGCCCGCGCCGCCTCGACGTCCCCGGACTCCAGCGCACGGCCGATCGCGCGGGCCTCGCGGGCGAGCGAGGTGCCGCCGACGACCGCCCAGGTGGCGGCGGCGGTCAGCGCGACGGAGGCGGCGGACCAGGGGCGTACGACGCGTGCGGCCAGCGTGCCGAGAGCGACGGCGCCACCGGCGCACACGGTGGTGTGCAGGGCGCCCCAGCCGCGGTGGTCGTGCCACAACGCGCGGTCCACGGCAGCGGCCGCACGCCCGAACACGGCGACCGGATGCCCGCGGCGCGGATCGCCGAGGAGCAGGTCTCCGAGGAGGCCGGCGGCGGCGCCGTACGCGTAAGTGCGATCGGCACCCATCGGCTCAGCCGGCCGTGGAGTGAAGTGCGGGCCTGGTAGCGGTCCTTGTCCTTCGGCAGCCGGGCATGGCGATCGATGTCCTCACTCAGGGTGTCCGCGCCCTGGTTCGACGAGATTCGGCGGTGAGAGTTCCTGGCTCCCGGGTTCTTCCCCGGTGACAGTGGCGGGACCGCGCCGGATTCGCACCGGCTTCCTCTCCTTGCCGCCGTACATGGCCTGGGCAGTCCACCACGCGCCCGGAACGGCCGTCAACTTGCCGTTGACCTGCGCGGGGAGAGTGTGCCGATCCCCACACTGCGGGACGCCCGTGACCGCTGGGCATGGCGAAGGCTCCCCTCCGTCAGGGACGGAAAGGAGCCTTCGTGATGCCCGATGCGTGCGGCTCGGTCAGGACTTGGAGACGATGAGGACGATGCCGTACGCCACCGCGGCCGCGCAGGCGGCGAAGCAGACGTACGCGCCGGTGACCGCGAGGGGGGCGGAGCCGCCCTGCGCCGCGGCCTTCTCGCGCCGCGCCAGACCGTTGATGCCGAGAGTGAACAGGGCCACCAGGCCCACCGTGAACACGAGGCTGACGCCGAAGACGGAGCCGAGGGCCGACCAGTCGATCTTCATGGGGTTGCTTCCTTGGGTACCGGTGTGGCCGGGGTCAGACGGTCGCGGCCGGCGGGACGGCCTCGGGCGTGGGCTCGGCGGTGGCCGGGGCGGGGATGGTGGCCGTCAGGTTCTCGCCGATCGTGCCCGCCGGGGGCGGGGTCACGGCGGCGATGGCGGTGGTCACCACACCGGCCGGCTCCACGGACTCGTCCACGACGTTGGTGTGGTCGACGACCTCGCGGCGGGAGAGCTTCCAGATCCCGGCGCTCGCGGCGACGAGGAAGACGGCGACCACCGCGGTGCCCCAGTCACCGAGATCCGTGACGGACTCGGCGCCCGCGCCGACCAGCGCGGCGGCCGGGAGGGTGAGCACCCAGGCGACGGCCATGCGGGTCGCGGTGGACCAGCGGACCACCCCGCCCTTGCGGCCGAGGCCCGCGCCCATCACCGAGCCGGAGACGACGTGCGTGGTGGACAGCGAGAAGCCCAGGTGGGAGGAGGCCAGGATGGCTGTGGCGGCGCTGGTCTGGGCGGCGAAGCCCTGGCGCGGCTCCAGCTCGGTCAGGCCCGTGCCCATGGTGCGGATGATCCGCCAGCCGCCGATGTAGGTGCCGAGCGCGATGGCCAGGCCGGCGGAGAGGATGACCCAGGTGGGAGGGTTCGAGCCCGGGGCGATGGTGCCGCCCGCGATCAGCGCGAGCGTGATGACGCCCATCGTCTTCTGGGCGTCGTTGGTGCCGTGGGCGAGGGAGACCAGGCCGGCGGAGGCGATCTGGCCGGCGCGGTAGCCCTTGCGGGTGGCCTCGCCCTCGGCCTTGCCGCCGATGCCGTAGGAGAACCGGGTGGCCACCATCGAGGCGATGCCCGCCACGACCGGCGCGGCGACCGCGGGCAGCAGCACCTTGGTGACCAGGACGTCGCCGTGCACGGCGCCGAAGCCGGCGGAGGCGACGGCGGCGCCGATCAGACCGCCCATCAGGGCGTGCGAGGAACTGGAGGGCAGACCCACCAGCCAGGTCACGAGGTTCCAGAGGATCGCGCCGACCAGGGCGGCGAAGATGACCTCGGGACGGATGCCGGTCTCGTCGACGAGACCCTTGGAGATCGTGTTGGCGACCTCCACGGAGAGGAAGGCGCCCACCAGATTGAGGACGGCGGACATGGCCACCGCGATCTTGGGCTTCAGAGCGCCTGTGGAGATGGTCGTGGCCATCGCGTTCGCGGTGTCGTGGAAACCGTTCGTGAAATCGAACGCGAGAGCGGTCACCACCACTATCGCGAGGATCAGCGAGAAGCTTTCCATTTGCCCAGGCAATCGTTCGAGGTCATTGGCTGGACGAACGTAGGCAACCTGGGTGAACGGAAGATGAACTGAGGCGGGCGCCAGGGTGTCAAAAGGGGAGGGTCGGGGTTCCGTTTCCCCCGGCCCGGCCTCAGCGGCCCAGGCGCCCCTTGGCTACCAGCCCCGGGCGAGGATGGTCAGCCGGCTCGCGGGCCCGTTGAAGAGATTCTGGTCACCCGGCAGCCGGCCCTTGGTCGCGCACTGCCAGAAGGTCCAGTACCGCCACCCGCCCGGCAGCTTCCCCGGCCCCGAGGCGCTGTGCCGGGCGATCCACAGGGCGTGGTTCTTGGAGAACGCGTGGCTGTCGCCGGTGCACTGCCGCCACCACTGGGCGGTCGTGTAGATCACCGGGCGGCGGCCGGTCTCCCGCTTGACCTCGTCGCTGAACGACCGGATCCAGCGGGCCATCCGCTTCCAGCCCAGCCCGTAGCACCGGTGCTTCTTGCTGTAGGGGTTGTACTCGATGTCCAGCGCGGGCGGCAGGGTGCGGCCGTCCGCCGCCCAGTCACCGCCGTGCCGCACGAAGTAGGCGGCCTGCCGGGCGCCGGAGGACCTGTCCGGCAGCGCGAAGTGGTACGCGCCCCGGTACAGGCCCGCGTCGCCCGCGCCGTCGTACTGCCCGGAGAAGTAGGGGTTGGTGTAGTCCGTGGACTCGGTCGCCTTGACGTAGACGAACCGCGCGCCCGCCGACCGGGCGCCCTGCCAGTCGACTTCCTTCTGGTGCGACGAGACGTCGTGCCCCCGCGGCAGTCCCGAGACCAGTGCCGGAGGTCCGGCGGCGGCGGACGCGGTGCCCGCGAGAGCGAGCGCCGCCATCGCCGCCGCGAGGACACCGGCGCGGCGACGGAGCAGGGTGCGTTCACGGGCCATGTGTCTCCCCGGGTCTGCGGACGGACGAGCCGTCCGGCGGGCAAGAGGGACCATTGAAGGCCTGCCGATCATCCGAAACGGCGGCCATTCACGGCGATTCCGGCCGTTTTCGCCCGATCGGGGGTGCAGGCTCGCGGCTGGAAGCGGGGGGCTTCTTACGGGGGGGAGTTGGCGGGCGGGGTCGCTGTGCGTGGCCGAGGTGGGGCCGCGCTTGTGCCGTGGGTGCGGTCGGGGTGGCGGGATCGTGCCCACGGTCGGCAAGCGACGCTTCTCTGGTGGGTGCGGTTGGCGGGAGCGCGGTCGTGGCCGACAGGCGAGGGTCTGCCCTGGCTGCAGCCCGCCGGATCGCTGCTCACGGCCGGAAAGAGACCGTCCGCGCTCCTCCCGTGGACGCGGTCGGTGAGGAGCGCCGCGAAACCACCGGCGGTATCGCCGCTCGCGGCCGGAAACCCGCGGTCCGTCCCCCTCCCGCGGCCCTGCCTGGCAAGATCGCGGTATGGGTGAGCAGCGGTGGGACGCGGAGCAGGAGCGGATCTGGGCGGAGTTGGTGGCGACGGCGCGGCGGAGCGTGGCCGACGGGCTGGTGGTCGGCACCTCCGGGAACGTCTCCGCGCGCGTGGGCGACCTGGTGCTGGTCACCCCCTCCGGAGTGCCGTACGACCGGCTGACCCCGGACGACATCACCGGCGTCGACCTCACCGGACGCCAGGTGCTCGGCGCCCTGGTGCCGACCAGCGAGCTGCCCATGCACCTCGCCGTCTACCGCACCACCGACGCCCGCGCGGTCGTCCACACCCACGCCGTGCACGCCACGGCGGTCTCCACGCTCGTGCCCGAGCTGCCCCTGGTCCACTACATGGCCGCGGCCCTCGGCGGCCCCGTCCGCGTCGCCCCCTACGCCACGTACGGCACCGACGAACTGGCCGAGAACATGCTGCGCGCCCTGGCCGGCCGCTCCGGCTGCCTGCTGCAGAACCACGGCACGATCGCCTACGGCGCCTCCCTCGACCAGGCCTACGACCGCACCGCCCAGCTGGAGTGGATGTGCCGCCTGTGGCTGACGGCGTCCTCGGTGCCCGGCCTGACCCCGTCCCTGCTGACGGAGGCACAACTCGCCGAGACCGGGGAACGGTTGAGGGGGTACGGCCAACGGAGGTGACACCTTGCCGCACAGCGCCCCGCTCCGACGCCTCGTCGAACGCCTCTCCCGTCGCCGGCGCCCTCTCACGCCGGTCCGCCGGATCCGCCGCGACGGCGCTCCGCCACGACGGACCACCTGGGTGGTGCCGAAATCACCCGCGTCCCGACGCTCCTCACCCGGCCCCGCCCTTCCGCTGGCCGGTGACGGCAACCCCCGGGACACTGGACCCGTGCGCCCCGTCAAAGCGACCGCCCTCACCACGGCCATAGCCGCCGGCATGGCCCTGGCGTCCGTCGCCGCGGGCCGCCTCGCCAGCGACGCCGCGCTGAAGGCGCCCGCCGGACGCCCGCTGCCCACCGAACCCCGCCTCACCGTGCACGGCACCGCCGCCGGCCAGATCACCCTCACCCGCGACCTGGCCTCGCTGCGGCCCGGCACCTACGGCCTCGCCGGCGACGGCTCCCACGCGGTCGTCGGCCCCGTCGTGGAGAGCGTCCGGCACACCGCCGACACCGTCGTACGCCGCCTGGAGCGCGTCACGCACGGCACCCTCTCCTCCGGCGACGCGGTGTGGCTGACCCCGAACCTGTACGTCGGCGATCCGTCCGCCGCCCTCGGTCTCGACCACGCCGACGTCGAGGTGCCCGGCGAACTCGGCTGCCTGCCCGCCTGGTTCGTGCCCGGCGCCCGGGACACCTGGGTGATCGCCGTGCACGGCCTCGGCGCCACCCGGGAACAGGCCATGAACCTCATGCCCGCCCTGCACGCCCGCCGGATGCCGGTCCTCGCGCTCGCCTACCGCGGCGACCCCGGCGCCCCGCGCCCGCGGGACGGCCTGAACCACCTCGGCGAGACCGAGTGGCGCGACCTGGACGCGGCGATCCGCCACGCCGTCCGCAACGGCGCCCGCCGGGTCGTCCTGCTCGGCTGGTCCACCGGCGCCACGATGGCCCTGCGCGCCGCCGAGCACTCCGCGCTGCGCGAGCACATCTCCGGACTGGTCCTCGACTCGCCGGTGCTCAGCTGGGAGGCCACGCTGCGCGCCCTCGCCCGCGCCCGCCACACCCCGCCGCCGCTGCTGCCGCTCGCCGTGCGCGCCGCCCAGGGCCGGACCGGCCTGTACGCCGACCGGGTCCCCGAGATCACCGACCCCGGCCGGCTCACCGTGCCGACCCTGATCTTCCACGGCCCCGACGACCGGGTGGCCCCCTGGGAGTTCTCCCGCCGGCTCGCCCACCGCCGCCCCGACCTGGTCGCCCTGCACACCGTGCCGCAGGCCCCGCACGCGGCGATGTGGAACGCCGGTCCCGAGGAGTACCAGGAGCGGCTGCGCCGCTTCCTGACCCCGCTCGTGTGACGGCGCCCGGCCCCGGGCCCCGCGCTCGCGGCGAGGATTCCGTTTACGGCCGTACGACTGGCCTGATCACCCCTCCTCACCGCGCCCCGGACCCCGTGCTCTGGCCTGCCCCGTCGCCCGCCGTGACATTCCGTTTGGGTTTTCGGACCGTCAACCGGAAGACTGCACCCGTGACGTCCCGTATCCCGCGCGACTCCAGGCTCCGACTCGTCCGACCGCGACCCCTGGCCGCCGCCCCCAGAGCTGTGAACCAGCGGCGCCCACGCCGCCCCGCACCCCGGCCGCCGGAGGGCACCCCGGCCCCCGCGGAACTGGCCGGAATGGCCCGTGCCGGACTGGCCGGCCCGGTCCGGGTCGCCCGCTGGGCCGACGCCGCACTCGGCCCCGGCAGCGACGGCGCCACCGCCGACGGCAAGGCCACCCTCTCCGACGCCACCGCCCGGCGCGCCGCCGCCGACCTCGGCCTGACCGTCGCCCAGGTCCGGGCCGACTGGGACACCGCACGCCTCTCCGGACTCGTCGAGGTGCACGGCGACCGCGCGCGCCCCGGCTGGCGGCTGCGCGCCTGGGACCGCGACGACAGCGCCGTCCTGCGCGGCTGGGTCGCCCTCTTCGACGCCTGGTCGCTCGCCTCCCCGGAACCCGAGGAGTTCGAGCCGGCAGCCGTCGCCGAGGTCGTCTCGGCCATGCCCCAGGTGCTCTCCTTCCTCCAGCTGTCCGCCGGGCCCGTCCCGGTCGAGCAGCTGCTCGACCTGCTCCAGCAGCGGGTCACCGAACTGCGCACCGAGCGCTGCGAGGTCCCCCTCGACCCCGGCACCGGCCGGCCCACCGACCCCGGCCCCGCCCGGCCTGCGGTGCCGGGAGCCCGGCAGCCCGCCGAACCGGGCGCCGCACAGCCCGCCGGCTCCGTAGCCACCCGCCCGGCCGTCCCGGCGGGCGGTGACCTCGCCGTGGCCGCACCGGAAGCCCCCGCCTCCACCGGCGACGCCGCTCTCGCGCCCCTGCTCGACTGGGCGCTGCGGGCCCTCGCCTCCGTCGGCGCGCTGACCTACGGCGACGGCCAGGCCACCCTCACCCCGCTGGGCAGCTGGGCGGTGTGGGTCAAGCTGGAGCAGATCTGCGTGGCCGCGCAGAGCCCGGCCGGCAACATCGAGCAGTCCGCCGAGGACATGCTCCGCGGCTGCGCCCAGCTCCGCCCCAACGCCGCCCGCGCCGAATACCGCGCCTGGCTCGCCGCCCGCACCGTCGGCGACGCCGTCACCGAACTCATCAACGCCGCACGCGGCGAGGACGCCCTGCTGCGCGGCCTGGCCTTCGAGGCGCTGCGCGTCGTGGGCGCCCCCGCCGAGCCCGACGTACGCGCCGTCGTGGACGAACCGGCCCTCAGGCCCTACGCCCTGCTGTGGCTCGCCGAGCACGACGGGATCGACCCGGAGGACGCCCACGAGGTCCTCACCCGGGAGGAGGCGACCTGGCTGTGGGTGGACACCGCCGCCGCCGTCGCCGACCACGGAGAGGCCTCGATGCTGGTCAGGCATCTTGAGGCCGCGGTGCAGCCCACCGTCCCGCAGCTGCTCGACGAGGTCCGCGCCGTCGGGCACCCGCGCACCGTGCAGGTCCTGGTCGCGCTCGCCGCCGCGCATCCCGACCCGGCCCTGGCCAAGGCCGTGCGCCGGGCCGCCTTCCAGGTGCACACCGGA
This sequence comes from Streptomyces sp. NPDC007189, assembly GCF_040703635.1. NCBI lineage: Bacteria > Bacillati > Actinomycetota > Actinomycetes > Kitasatosporales > Streptomycetaceae > Streptomyces > Streptomyces sp. NPDC007189. The sequence goes on along the minus strand of NZ_JBEYEY010000006.1, from coordinate 49,598 downwards.
GGCTGAGCCGGCCCGGAGGTCAGCCGGCGATCTCCGGGGCGTACGTCCCGAAGCTCCACACGTTGCCCTCGACGTCCCGGGCCAGGTAGTCCCGCGAGCCGTAGTCCTGGTCGGTCGGGGGCATCAGGATCTCCACGCCGTGCTCAACGGCCCGCTGGTGGTGGGCGTCCACGTCGTCCACGACGACGTACACCCCCGCGGGCCCCGCGTCCTTCATCACCGTGTCGAACAGGCCGCCGCGGCCCTTGGAGCCGATCATCACCGCGCCGTTGCCCTGGACCAGCTCGGCGTGCATCACCGTGCCGTCCTCCGTCTCGTACAGCGACAGCTCGGTGAAGCCGAGGGCCTCCGTCAGCTGCTTGATCGCCGCCTTCGCGTCCGCGTACAGCAGCGTGGGGTAGAGGCTCGGCCGTCCGCCGCTCGTGCCTGCCATGCCGATCACTCCTTCGTGCGTCGGATGTGTGGCGTCCCGTTCAGTGTTGCAGCGACCACTGACAACGCCCGGTGCGCAAAGGCCGCCCCGCCGTATGTCGTACGGCCCCACCGCGCGCGCCCGCGACGATCTCTTAGGCCCTCACCGAACGCACGGACGTAGAAAAACCGCTTGCACGGCCCCGTTAGACTTCTTCCCATGGCCATTCTCCTCGCGCATTAGACGGCGGGAACGTCCTCAGCCGCCCACCCGCCAATCCCTGTACGCCCTGGAGTCTGTCCGTGATCTCCGCCTCCGGTATCGAGCTGCGCGCCGGTGCGCGCGTCCTCATCGAGAACGCCACCTTCCGTGTCGCCAAGGGCGACCGCATCGGCCTCGTCGGCCGCAACGGCGCCGGAAAGACCACCCTCACCAAGTGCCTGGCCGGCCAGGGCATCCCCGCCGCCGGCACCATCACCCGCTCCGGCGAGGTCGGCTACCTCCCGCAGGACCCCCGCACCGGCGACCTGGACGTGCTCGCCCGGGACCGGATCCTGTCCGCGCGCGGCCTCGACGTCCTGATCCGCAAGATGCGCGAGAACGAACAGCGCATCGCCAACGGCCAGGGCGCCACCCGCGAGAAGGCCCTCAGGCAGTACGAGCGCCAGGAGACGGAGTTCCTCACCAAGGGCGGGTACGCCGCCGAGGCCGAGGCCGCCACCATCGCCGCCGCGCTCAACCTGCCCGACCGCGTGCTCGGCCAGCCGCTGCACACCCTCTCCGGCGGTCAGCGGCGCCGTATCGAGCTGGCCCGGATCCTGTTCTCCGACGCGGACACCCTGCTGCTGGACGAGCCGACCAACCACCTCGACGCGGACTCGATCATCTGGCTGCGGGACTACCTGAAGACCTACCGCGGCGGCTTCATCGTCATCTCCCACGACGTCGACCTGGTCGAGACGGTCGTCAACAAGGTGTTCTACCTGGACGCCAACCGCTCCACGATCGACGTCTACAACATGGGCTGGAAGCTCTACCAGCAGCAGCGCGAGGCCGACGAGAAGCGCCGCAAGCGCGAGCGGGCCAACGCCGAGAAGAAGGCCGCCGCGCTGCACTCGCAGGCCGACAAGATGCGCGCCAAGGCCACCAAGACGGTCGCCGCGCAGAACATGGCCCGCCGGGCCGACAAGCTGCTCGCCGGGCTCGAGGCCGTCCGGCAGTCCGACAAGGTCGCCAAGCTCCGCTTCCCGGAGCCCGCGCCCTGCGGCAAGACCCCGCTGATGGCCGAGGGCCTGTCGAAGTCGTACGGCTCGCTGGAGATCTTCACCGACGTCGACCTGGCCATCGACAAGGGCTCGCGGGTCGTCATCCTCGGCCTCAACGGCGCGGGCAAGACCACCCTGCTGCGGCTCCTCGCGGGCGTCGAGCAGCCGGACACCGGCGCGGTCGTCCCCGGCCACGGCCTCAAGCTCGGCTACTACGCCCAGGAGCACGAGACCCTGGACCCCGACCGCACGGTCCTGGAGAACATGCGCTCCGCCGCCCCGGACATGGACCTGGTCGAGGTGCGCAAGGTGCTCGGCTCGTTCCTGTTCTCCGGCGACGACGTCGACAAGCCCGCCGGGGTGCTCTCGGGCGGCGAGAAGACCCGCCTCGCGCTCGCGACCCTGGTCGTCTCCTCGGCGAACGTGCTCCTGCTCGACGAGCCGACCAACAACCTCGACCCCGCCAGCCGTGAGGAGATCCTCGGCGCCCTGCGCACCTACAAGGGCGCGGTCGTCCTCGTCACCCACGACGAGGGCGCCGTCGAGGCGCTGCAGCCGGAGCGGATCATTCTGCTGCCGGACGGCGTCGAGGACCTGTGGGGCTCCGACTACGCGGACCTCGTCGCCCTGGCGTGATCCACTGCGTATGGATCATTCGGCTCATCCGTGATCCATCATCTGTGTGAGATCTCCTCGTATCGGGGTGTGTCGTACACGCATTTTCCGGCCGATCCCTTGCGTGCCAAGGGATCGGCCGTTTCGCGTTCCTGACCTGGCACTTCGCGAATCCACCCGTTCGGCCCCACCGACACCACCCTTTGGAATCCTTGATTCCGCTTGTGGGGATCCACTCCTGTCGTCACAACGATGTCTCACGGACCTTGCCGAATGGGTGGCCATCACGCCCGGGAGGGGTGATCATGAGGAGACCAGAGCGCACTTCCCATGAGGAGGCACGGGTGGCCGAGACTCTGAAGAAGGGCAGCCGGGTGACCGGCGCCGCGCGCGACAAGCTCGCGGCAGACCTGAAGAAGAAGTACGACTCCGGTGCGAGCATCCGAGCACTGGCCGAGGAGACCGGCCGCTCGTATGGCTTCGTGCACCGGATGCTCAGTGAGTCGGGCGTCACGCTTCGTGGGCGTGGCGGAGCGACCCGGGGCAAGAAGGCCGCATCGTCCTGACCCCCCGGGCGGCCCACCGGCTTCGATGGTGGCCATCCGGTCGGCCTTCCCCCGGGCCTTGAGGGGCCCGGGGGCACTCCGGACCGGCCGGGTGGTTACTGTGCAGTCACTTAGCATGCCGTAACGGCACTGCGTGATGACCGCACCCATCGGAGGCGCCCCATGGCTTCGCCCGACCAGGACCTCGCTCCTGTACTCGACAAGGACGGCGTACGGCTCACCGTCGACGACGCGCTCGCCACGGTGACGCTGACCAACCCGGCCAAGCGCAACGCGCAGAGCCCCGCTCTGTGGCGGGCGCTGACCGAGGCCGGCCGGCTGCTGCCGGGCTCCGTCCGCGTCGTCGTGCTGCGCGGCGAGGGCACGTCCTTCTCCGCCGGGCTGGACCGGCAGATGTTCACCCCGGAGGGGATTCCGGGCGAGCCGACCTTCATCGAGCTCGCGCGCCGTGACGACGCCGGGCTCGACGCGACCATCGCCGAATACCAGGAGGCGTTCACCTGGTGGCGGCGCAGCGACATCGTGTCCATCGCCGCCGTCCAGGGGCACGCCATCGGGGCCGGCTTCCAGCTCGCGCTCGCCTGCGATCTTCGCGTCGTCGCGGACGACGTGCAGTTCGCCATGCGCGAGACCAGCCTCGGCCTCGTGCCCGACCTGACCGGCACGCACCCGCTGGTCGGTCTCGTCGGGTATGCCCGCGCGCTGGAGATCTGCGCGACCGGACGGTTCGTCGGCGCCGAGGAGTCCGTGGCGTCCGGGCTGGCCAACGTCGCCGTGCCCGCCGATCAACTCGACGACGCCGTACACGACTTGGCGGCCGCGCTGCTGGCCGCACCGCGCGACGCCGTGGTGGAGACCAAGGCACTCCTGCGCGGCGCCCAGGACCGGGACTACGACACCCAGCGCGCGGCCGAACGCGCCGCCCAGTCCCGCCGCCTCAGGGACCTGGCCGGCCTCGGCGAATGAGCCCGGCGACGCCGGGACGTTCCCACGACAGGGCCTAGCCCACCGCCGTCACCAGGACCGCCACCGTCGGTCTGTCCTCCAGTGCGTCCCGTACGGTCGAGCGGACCTGGCGGGTCACGTCCAGGGTCCGGTGGTCCGCGCTCGTCGTCAGTTCCACGCGCGCGTGCCGGTGCGGCAGTTCGGGCGGTGCCGTGCCGGTCGTGCGCTCCTCCAGGTGCACCGCACGGCCGAGCCCGCCCAGGGAGCCCGTCAGACCGGTCACCCCGGGCACGGACAGCACGGCGGCGGCCACCCGGACCTCGTCCGGGTGCGTCGGCTCCCGTGCCGGCGCCGGCTGCGGCGGGCGCGCGTCCGCGGCCGGCGTCCCCGCCTCCAGAAGGTCGGTGACCCGCAGGTCCACCTCCGTCACCGCGAGCCCGAGCCGCTCCAGCGCGGCCGTCGCCAGCGCCCGCCGCAGCCGGGACGCCACGGCCGGCAGCGGCTCGGCGGCCGTCGCGGCGAAGTCCGCCGTCAGCCGCAGCGCGCCCGGCGGCAGCGCGCTCGGCGGCGCCGGTACGACGGACTCGGGCGCCTCCTCCGGATCGGCGAGTCCCAGCCGCAGCCCGCCCAGCCGCACCCCGGGCATCCCGTCCGCCGCCCGCCGCAGCACCGCCGCGGCCGCGGCCTCCGCGATCCACGCGCCGTCACGCGGCCCGCCGAGCGGCAGCAGCCTGCCCAGCCCCACGTGGTGCCGCACCGCCTGTACCCACTCCTGCGCCGTCATTCCTCCAGCCTGCCGTATCGCGGGCGCGCGGTCGGGGAAGCCTGCATACGGTGGACGGAGGACATCGAAGGGGACGACCACCGAAGGGACGTACGGCGATGACCGACATGACGACCACCCCCGAGGACGAGCCCGAGACGCAGGTGTCGACCCGCAAGACCACCCGGCGCGGCGGCGGCGATCCGGCCGCCCGCGGGCGGACGACCATCGCCGACGGCGTCGTGGAGAAGATCGCCGGTCTCGCGGCCCGGGACGTCGTCGGCGTGCACGCCATGGGCGGCGGCCTGGCCCGCACCTTCGGCGCCGTGCGCGACCGGGTGCCGGGCAGTTCCAAGTCGGTGGCCCGGGGCGTGAAGGCCGAGGTCGGCGAGGTGCAGACCGCGCTCGACCTGGAGATCGTCGTGGACTACGGCGTCGCGATCGCCGACGTCGCCCGCGCCGTACGGGAGAACGTGATCGCGGCGGTGGAACGCATGACCGGACTGGAGGTGGTCGAGGTCAACATCGCCGTCAGCGACGTCAAACTGCCCGAGGAGGAGGACGAGGAGCCCGAACCGCCCCGGATCCAGTGATCCCGCCCCGCACACCACCCGATGAGCTGAGGAGCGCTGCATGAGCATGGCCGTGGTCGGCATGATCGCCGGAATGGCGCTGGGCTTCGCCGGATATTTCGGCGGCTTCGGCGCGTTTCTGCTGGTGGCAGCGCTGGGCGCGGTCGGCTTCGTCGTCGGCCGGTTCGCGGAGGGCGACCTGGAACTGGGCGACTTGTTCCGCACCCGCGACACCCGGCGCGACCGGCGGTGAGACGACGATGACCGCCGAGACCGGCGGGGTGCGCCCGCCGGCGGACCTCGTGCCGCCGGGCGAGCGCGGCTCCCTGCGGATCGCCGACCGGGTGGTGGCGAAGATCGCCGCGCAGGCCGCCCGCGAGGCGCTGCCCCCGCCGCCGGCCGACGCGGCCGCCCCGCACGCCACGGTCGTCGTCCACCGCGAGTCGGCCCGCGTCCGCATCCATCTGGAACTCGGCTACCCGTGCGACGTCGGCGCCCGCTGTGCCGCAGTGCGTCGCCAAGTCACCGAGCGGGTGGGCGTGTTGGCGGACCTGGAGGTGCCCGAGGTCGCCGTCCGGGTCGAACGGCTCCACCTGGCACCGCACGGGAGGGCGTGATGAGTGAGCCACAGCCGACCGCACCGACCCTCGAGAAGGACCCCCGCGGCGCTCCGCCCGCCCCCGCCGAGGGCAGCGGCCGCTTCTGGTCGCCGCGCCGCGTCCCGGTCGCCGTCGTCGCGGTCCTGCTGCTGGGCGGCGCCGGCCTGCTGCTGTACGACATCGTCGCCGTACGCGCCCACCACCCCGCGATGCACTGGCGCCGCGCACTGGCCCGGCAGCTGGCCGAACGGCCACTGGACGACGGGTGGGTGCTGGCCGGGGCGGCCGTCGCCGCCGTGCTCGGCCTCTGGCTGATCGTCCTCGCGGTCACGCCCGGCCTGCGCGGCCTGCTGTCCATGCGGCGCCCGCACCCCCACGTCCGGGCCGCCCTCCGGCGGGACGCGGCGGCGCTCGTGCTGCGCGACCGGGCCTTGGACGTGTCCGGCGTCCGGTCGGTCCGGGTGCGGATGGGCCGCAAGAAGGCCGACGTCCGTGCCGTCGCGCACTTCCGCGACCTGGACGAGGTGGGCGCCGACCTGCACACCGTGCTCTCGGAAGCCCTCCAGGGCCTCGGCCTGCCCCGGCCGCCCACGCTGTCCGTGCAGGTGGCCCGGCCCGGACGCAGGGGGTGACGGCGATGCGCAGGGGCATGGTGAACCGCGTGCTGCTGGCCCTCGTCGGCCTGGTGCTGCTCGCGGTCGGCGGTGCGGTCCTGGCTGTCGGCCTGGGCGCGCCGTCGCCGTCCTGGTGGATCCACACCGGCCCGCACGACGTGCTGCTCAGCAGGTCGGAACGCACTCACTGGCGGGGCGCGGGCTGGTGGTGGCCGGCCGTCATCGCCGTACTGGCCCTGGTGTTCCTGCACGCCCTGTGGTGGCTCGCGACGGCCCTGCGCCGCCGCCGGCTGACCGAGGTCGTGGTCGACACCGGCGACGGCGCGTCCGCCCTGCTGCGCGGCCGGGCCCTGGAGTCGGCGCTGGCCGAGGACGCTGTACGGCAGGAAGGGGTGGCCCACGCCGAGATCATCCTGCACGGCAGCCGTACGGCGCCCAGGGCACAGGTGTGGCTCCATCTGGAGCCGTACGTGGACCCGGCGAAGGTCCTGCACGAGTTCGCCACCCAGACCCTGGCGCACGCACGCGAGTCGGCGGGCCTGGCCGCGCTTCCGGCGCACGTGCACCTGCGGGCGGTCCGGCACCGCGCGGAGCGGGTCACGTGACGCGCTGCTGCGCGGGCCCGGCGCTCAGAACCCGTGCCGCATGCCCCCGTCCACCGGCACCATGATCCCGCTCAGGTAGGAGGCGGCCGGCGACAGCAGGAACGCCGCGACGCGGCCGAACTCCTGCGGCGTGCCGTACCTCCGCAGCGGGATCCGGGACTCGTTGGCGGCGCGGGTGGCCTCGGGGTCGGCGGACAGCGCGTCCAGCTCGCGCACGCGGTCGGTGTCGATCCGCGCCGGCAGCAGGCCCACCACCCGGATGCCGCGCGGCCCGAGTTCGTCGGCGAGCGACTTGGCGAAGCCGGCGAGCCCCGGCCGCAGCCCGTTGGAGATGGTCAGCCCCGGGATCGGCTCGTGCACCGACCCGGACAGCACGAAGCCGATGACCCCGCCCTCCTCCAGCTCGGCCGCCGCCGCACGGGCGAGCCGTACCGCACCGAGGAACACCGACTCGAACGCGTCCCGCCACTGCTCGTCGGTGTTGTCGGCCACGAACCCCGGCGCCGGCCCGCCCACGCTCACCAGCACACCGTGGAACGCGCCGAAGGCGTCACGGGCGGCCGCGATCAGCCGCTCCGGCGCCTCGGGGTCGGCGTTGCCCACGGCCACGCCGGCCGCGTTCGGTCCCAGCTCCGCGGCGGCCTCGGCCACCCGCTTCTCGTCCCGGCCGCTGATCACGACCTTCGCCCCGTCGGCGACGAGTTCCCGCGCGGCGGCGTTGCCCAGCCCGCGGGTCGCCCCGGTGACGACGTACACCCGGTCCTTCAGTCCAAGATCCATGGCCCCTATCCTGCCTGCTCGTCCCCGTAGAGCGTGAGGGCGGTGTTCACCAGGCCGATGTGGCTGAAGGCCTGCGGGACGTTGCCCAGCTGACAGCCGTCGACCGGGTCGTACTCCTCGGCCAGCAGGCCCACGTCGTTGCACAGGTCCACCAGCCGGTCGAACAGGTCCCTCGCCTCCTTGGTCCGGCCGGTCATGTGCAGGGCGTCGGCCAGCCAGAACGAGCAGGCCAGGAAGGCGCCCTCGCCGCTCGGCAGCCCGTCGATCACGGAGTCCTCGGTGTCGTAGCGGCGCAGGAAGCCGCCGTGTCCGAGGTCCTGGCGGATCGCGTCGACCGTGCCGACGACCCGCGGGTCGTCGGGCGGCAGGAAGCCGACACGCGGGATGAGCAGCAGCGACGCGTCGAGTTCCCGGGAGCCGTAGTACTGGGTGAAGGTGTTGCGCCCGGGATCGAACCCCTTCTCGCACACCTCCTGGTGGACCTCGTCGCGCAGCCTGCGCCAGCCCTCCAGGTCGCCGTCGAGGTCCTGGTACCGCTCCAGCGTCTTCACCGCCCGGTCGGCGGCCACCCACACCATCACCTTGGAGTGCACGAACTGCTGCCGGCCGCCGCGCACCTCCCACAGTCCCTCGTCCGGCTGCCGCCACGCGGTCTCGAGGAACCCCATCAGGGAGCGCTGCATGGCCCACATGTGCGGGCGCGGGGACAGCCCTGAGCTGCGGGCCAGCGCGAGCGAGTCCATGACCTCGCCGTACACGTCGAGCTGGAGCTGGTCGACGGCGCCGTTGCCGATGCGCACGGGGGCCGAGCCGGCGAAGCCGGGCAGCCAGTCCACTTCCGTCTCCGGCAGCCGCCGCTCGCCCGCGACGCCGTACATGATCTGCAGGTCGGCCGGGTTGCCCGCGACCGCGCGCAGCAGCCAGTCGCGCCAGGCGGACGCCTCCTCGTGGTAGCCGGCGCTGAGCAGCGCGCCGAGGGTGAGGGTGGAGTCGCGCAGCCAGCAGTACCGGTAGTCCCAGTTGCGCACGCCGCCCGGGTTCTCCGGCAGGGAGGTGGTCGCGGCGGCGACGATCCCGCCGGTCGGGGCGTAGGTGAGGGCCTTGAGGGTGATCAGGGAGCGGACGACCGCGTCCCGGTGGGGGCCGTCGTAGCGGCACTGCCGGGCCCAGCGCCGCCAGTCGGTGACGCTGCTCTCCAGGGCCTCGTAGGGGTCGATGAGCGGCGGGCGGCGCTCGTGCGAGGGGTGCCAGGTGAGCACGAACGCCACCCGATCGCCCTCGGCCACGGTGAACTCGGAGTGGGTGCCGAAGTCCTCGCCCCAGGTGTGCACGGCCGGCTCGGAGCGCAGCCACGCCGAGTCGGGTCCCGCGACGGCCACCCGGTGCCCGTCCGAGCGGCGCACCCACGGCGTGATCGAGCCGTAGTCGAAGCGCAGCCGCAGGGTGCTGCGGACGGTGACCCGGCCGCCGGTCCCCTCGACGATGCGTACGACGTCGGGGGCGCGGTCGCGCTGCGGCATCAGGTCGGTGACGCGGACCGTGCCGTCAAGGGTCTCCCACTCGGTGTCGAGGACGAGGGTGTCGGGCCGGTAGGCGCGCCGGGTGCAGGTGTCGGCCCCCTCGGGGGCGATCCGCCAGCAGCCGTGGTCCTCGTCGCCCAGCAGCCGGGCGAAGCAGGCGCCGGAGTCGAAGCGGGGCAGGCAGAGCCAGTCGATCGAGCCGTCCCTGCCGACCAGCGCGGCGGTCTGCTCGTCACCGATGAGGGCGTAGTCCTCGATGCGCGCGTTCACGGGATGCGGTTTCCCGGCGGACCAGGGGACCAATCAGTGGTGCGGCGGGGGAGTGAGGGGCCTCTGGTGGCGCCGGGTCATACGGCGGCCGGTGCGCTCTCCTTTGGCTTCGCCTCCGCCGCGGCCTCCTCGCGCTCGCGGATCTCCCGGCGGACCAGGAACCACCAGCCGACCGGGACGCCCGCGGCGAACAGCCACCACTGGATCATGTACGCGTAGTTCAGCGGGGCGTCCTCGCTGCCGGGATCGGAGATCTGCTCCGGGCCGCCCTTGGGCGTGGGCGCGGTCTGCTCGACATAGCCGCCGAGCACCTGCGCGCCGAGCCGGTGCGCCTCCTGCTCGCTGTTGATCAGCATGATCTGCCGGTCGGGCAGGCCCTTGACGTTCTTGATGCCGCTCGCCGCGGTCGTCTCGTCGGCCATCAGCCGCCCGGTGATGGTGGTCCGGCCGGACGGCGGGGCGGGGATCTTCGGGAACGCGGTCTGCGCGCCGTCCGCGGGGATCCAGCCGCGGTTGACGAGCAGCACCTTGCCGTCGGTGAGGACGAACGGGGTGAGCACGTGGAAGCCGACCTCGCCGTCGGAGTTGGTCCGGCGCCGGACCACTTCCTGCCGGGCGGTGTCGAAGGTGCCGGTCGCGGTGACCGTGCGGTACCGCTCGGTGCGGGTCACGGCGTGCCCGGGGGAGGACAGCCGCTCGACCGGGACCGGCTCGGCGCGCAGCGCGGCGGAGACCAGGTCGTTGCGGGCGGTGCGTTCTTCGTACCGGTGCTTCTGCCAGAAACCCAGCCTGATCATCGTCGGGATCAGCGCGATCGCGACGAGCGTGAGGATCACCCACTGGCGGGACAACAGGAAGCGGTAGCGGTGCACCCCACGACGGTACCTCCGAGCCGTGGGGTGCATTCAGGCGGGTACCGGGTCACACCCGGTCGACGATCCCCACCTTTCCCTCGGCGCGGGCGCAGTGCGCCCCGCAGTAGAACTTGCCGTCGGCCTCCACGCCCTGCCCGATGATCTGCACCCGGCAGTGCTCGCAGATCGGGGCCATCCGGTGGATCGCGCAGGAGAAGCAGTCGAAGACGTGCACCGCGCCCTGTGCGTGGACCTCGAAGGCCATGCCGTAGTCATTGCCGCAAACTTCACATTTCGCCATGCGCCACAGGGTGGGCCGTCCCCGGCGCACGGGCGAGCGGGCGCCGGGTGAGTCGTCCGGCAACCACCCGTTCGTACGATTACCATCGCGTCGGCGGTGAGAGGCGCCGTCACCCGTCGTCACCCGTCGGCCGGCTCGACGTCCCGCAGCAGCTGCCCGAACGCCGCCTCGTCCACGATCGGGGTGCCGAACTGCCGGGCCTTGACCACCTTGGACGTGCCCGAGTCCGGATCGTTGGTCACCAGCAGACTGGTCAGCCGGGAGATGCTGGACGCCACATGCAGACCCGCCTCGGTCGCCCGGTCCTCCAGCAGTTCGCGCTCGACGGAGGTGTCCCCGGAGAACGCCACCCGCATGCCCTGTTTGAGGGGTTTGCCGTCCTCATAGCGGCCCGGGTTGGGATAGGGGCACGCCGGCCTCCTGCGGGAGGGGCGCCAACTGCCCGCCCGGTAGCCGCCGTAGCCACCGGACGCCTGCCGGGGCACCGAGCGGTCCGACCACTCCGTCAGCGGCCGGCATTCCAGCAGCGGCAGCCGTACGTTCCCCGCCGCCGCGGCCCGCAGACTGGGCCGGAACGCCTCCGCGAGCACGCGCGCGTCGTCCAGCGCGTGGTGCGCCCGCTGCTGGACGACGCCGAAGTGCGCCGCCAGGGACTCCAGCTTGAAGTTGGGCAGCGGCAGCCCCAGCTCCTTCGACAGCGCGATGGTGCACAGCCGCTGACGCACCGGCGCCTCGCGCTCCGCGCGCGCGTACTCCCGGGCGATCATCTGCCAGTCGAAGACCGCGTTGTGCGCGACCAGCACCCGGCCGTCCAGCCGGGCCGCGAACTCCTCGGCGATGTCCGCGAAGAGCGGCGCCCCTTCGAGCACCTCGCTCGTCAGACCGTGTATCCACACCGGTCCCGGATCGCGCTCCGGGTTGACCAGCGTGTACCAGTGGTCCTCGACCTCGCCGCGCTCGTCCAGCCGGTACACGGCCGCCGAGATGATCCGGTCGTCCCGGGCCAGGCCGGTGGTCTCCACGTCAACGACCGCGTATCCCTTCGGATACACGGCCGGCCACTGGGTGGGGGAGGACACTGCGGTCGCACGGTCTTCGAGCATGGTCACTGAGGATACGGGCCACGACTGACAGTGCGGTCCCGGAGGTACCGGTGGCGCCGATCGCTCCGCATGTGCGTTCGCCCGCCGCAACCGTGACGCCCCTTCACCGGGCCCCGGCCGTCCGCGGACACGACCGCCACCGGCCCACGGCGCCTCGGACAGGCCCCGGTGGGGAGCGTCGGTGCGGCGTGGGTGGCCGGGGAGTGGGATCCTCGCTGGTGTGACCGAACCCACCCACGAAGAGGCCCACGGGGGCGCGCTCGGCTCGCGACTGAACTGGCTGCGGGCCGCCGTGCTCGGCGCGAACGACGGCATCGTCTCCACCGCGGGCATCGTCGTCGGCGTGGCCGGCGCGACACCGAGCCGGTCCGCGCTGCTCACCGCCGGACTGGCCGGCCTGCTCGCCGGCTCGATGTCCATGGCGGCCGGCGAGTACGTCTCCGTCTCCACCCAGCGCGACTCCGAGATGGCCGCGCTGGCCCTGGAGAGACGTGAACTGCGCGAGCAGCCGGAGGCCGAGCTGCTGGAGCTGACGACGCTGCTGGAACAGCGCGGACTGTCCCACGAGGTGGCCCGGGAAGCCGCCGTACAGCTCACCGCGCGGGACCCGCTCAGGGCGCACGCGCGCGTGGAGCTCGGCATCGACCCGGAGGAGCTGACCAACCCCTGGCACGCGGCCTGCGCGAGCTTCCTCGCCTTCACGGTGGGCGCGCTGCTGCCGCTGCTGGCCATCGTCCTGCCCCCGGCCGGCTGGCGGTTGGGCATCACCGTCGGCTCCGTGCTGGCCGCGCTCGTCCTCACCGGCTGGGCCAGCGCCCGGCTCGGCGCGGCGAACCCGAAACGGGCGGTGCTGCGCAACGTCATCGGCGGCGCACTGGCGATGGGGGTCACCTACGCGGCGGGCCGCCTGCTGGGCGCGGTCGGCGTCTGACCCGCCGCTCCCCGGCGTCTTGGACGGCAGGATCGCCCCGCGGTCTTCGCGAGGCGCCGCAGAACCGGACAAGTCCCGGAAAACAACTGGCAGTATGGCATTCCGCCCCCTCCGCACGTTTCCGGCCGCCCGACCGCTCACCGCCAGCGGGCGCCATCCGATCCCCACGGCGCGGGGGGCCGGGCCCAGTTCGCGGGGCCGCCGGTGAAGGACACCGGTGGCAGCGCGTGCCGCAGCCGGCCCAGCGGGCCGTCCGTCTCGGTCAGCCAGGGACCCGGCTCCCGGTACGGCGCACCCGTGGCCGCGCCCGGCCGGATCCCGTCCGTCAGCCAGTGCGCGGTCCGGGCCAGCGCCAGCCGCACGAACCGGCCGCCCCCGTCGTACGACTGCTCGGTCAGCGCCCGCAGGACGGCCGCCGCCAGCAGATATCCGGTGCCGTGGTCCAGCGCCTGCGCGGGCAGCGCGCCGGGCTCCGCCGCCGAGCCCTCGGTGGCGGCGATGCCGGTCGCGGCCTGCACCAGGCTGTCGAAGCCGCGCCGGGAGCCCCACGGGCCGTACGCGCCCCATGCCGAGATCTGCGCCACCACCAGGCCGGGGCGGCGCGCGGCCAGCGCCTGCGGCGAGAGCCCGAACCGGTCCAGGGCGCCCGGACGGTAGCCGGTGACGACGACGTCGGCCGAGGCCAGCAGCGCTTCAAAGGTGTCGCGGTCGGCGGTGAGGTCGCCGGCCGCCGAGCGCTTCCCGAAGCCCGTGTCGGCGTGCAGTTCGGGGAGTTCGGGCAGCCACGGCGCGTCCACGCGCAGCACGTCCGCGCCGAGCAGGGCGAGGGTGCGGGTGGCGACGGGACCGGCGAGGACCCGTGTCAGGTCCAGCACGCGCAGCCCGGCGGCGGGCAGCAGAGGGGAGCCGGCGGGGTCGAGCGGGGTGAGCGCGCGCGGCGGCGCGGAGCCGAGGCGCTCCCGCTCGACGAGCGGCCGTGCGGCCACCTCGGCGGCCTGCCCGGTGACCGCCCACTCCTCGGGCGTGCGCAGGGCCACGGCGAGGCCGCCGGCGTCGAAGACCGCCTTCTCGACGTCCAGGGCGGGCCGTTCGGCGAGCCGGGCGGCCACCGCGTCCACGGAGGCGTCCGTGGGCAGTCCCAGCCCGGTCAGCAACCGGGCCCGGTGGTGCGGGTAGTTGGCGTGGGTGCGCACCCAGCCGTCCGCCGTCCGCCAGAACCGCGACAGCGGCGCGAAGACGACCGGGGCGAGCCCGTCGACCTGCAGCAGCCGCTCGCTGTGGAAGGCGGCGGCCACGGCCCCGTCGTCCACCCGCACCTCGGGCACCTCGCCGAGTCCCGCGCGCCGCGCCCCCAGCTCCGCGGCGGCCAGCGCGCAGGCCCCGACGCACGCGCGCGCCAGCTCGCGCACCGGCAGCCGCGCGGGGAGAGCATCCGGTCGCTCGACCGTGGTCACCCGGGAGAGGAGGGCGGGGGCGCCGCCCAGTGAAGACCATGCCACCTCGATGTCAGCAGTCATGGCTTCACTATGCATGATTGATCAATCAATATTGATTGGATCAATCTTGAGGGCGTGGGCGGGACCTCCTACCTCGTCACCGCGGCGAGCGCGTCCGCCGTGCCGAAGCCGTAGAAGCCGTTGTGGTTCTTCGACCCCTCGCACACCGCGTCGACCTTGCCGTCACCGTTGATGTCGTACGGGTCCGTGCACGGCGTGGCGTCGGCCTCCGCGCACAGCAGCGCCTTGACGGCAGCGGCCGGGGCGTGCGGATGCGTTGACTTGATCAATGCGGCAACACCCACGACATGCGGCGTCGCCATCGACGTACCGGCCATGTAGCCCCACTTCCCGCCCGGCAGCGGGCCCAGGATGAGACCGCTGGTCGCCGGGGGCTCCGGCTTCTGGTAGGCGGTCGAGTCGCCGCCGGGAGCGGCGATGTCGATCACGCCGAGGCCGTAGTTGGAGAAGGACGACTTCAGGCCCTTCGCGCCGGTCGCCGCCACCGTCACCACACCCGGCAGCTGCGTCGGTATGTCGTAGCAGGTGTGCGGATCGATCACGCGGTCCGACGGAGTGCCGTCGTTGGGGGAGACCGGGTCGGTGATCGAGTCGGACGCGAGGTCGTAGTTCTCGTTGCCGGCCGCCGCGACGTTGACCGTGCCCTTTCGCTCCGCGTACCGCGAGGCCCGGGTGATGGCGTCCACCAGGGCCCTCTGGTCCGGGTCGGTGGTGCAGTTGAAGTACCACGGGTCGGTGTAATAGCTGTTGTTGGTCACGTCGACGTGGTGCTCGGCCGCCCACATGAAGCCGCAGACCACGGCCTCGGTGTAGAAGTACCCGTCCGGGTTGGCGACCTTGATGCCGGCCACCTTCACGCCCGGCGCCACACCCGTGATGCCGACGCCGTTCTTCGCACCCGCGATCTCACCCGCCACGTGCGTGCCGTGCGGGCTCTCCGACGCGCTCGGCCGCCAGGCGCCGTCCGTCGTGTCGGCCTTGCCCGAGACGCAGTTGGCGGAGGCCGCGCGGTCGAAGTTGGGCGCGATGTCCGGGTGGGTGTCGTCCACGCCGGTGTCGATGACCGCGACCGTGACGTCCGGGCTGCCCAGGGTCTTCTCGTGCGCCTTGTCCGCCTTGATGGCCGGCAGGTCCCACTGCAGCGGCTCCAGCGGGTCCTGCCCCGCGGTCGCCTGCGCCCCGGCCTCCGCGGCCTGCTCGGCGCCGAGCACCTTCGGCGTGCCCATGTCGGTGGTGGACTGGGCGGGCAGCGGCGCGTTGCGCGTGGCCCCGGCCGAGTCCACCCCGCGCACCGCCCGCATCCGCGCGGCGAAGTCCGGGGCGGCGGAGTGGGCGACGATCACGCCGATCGTGTCGTAACTGGTCACGACCGAGCCGCCGTTGCGGGAGATCTCCCGCCGCACGGACTCGATCGTGCGGCGGTCCGTACGCGTGTTGACCACGTACGACAGGTTCGGACCGGCGTCCGCCGCCCGCACCGCGTCGGCCGTGGCGGGCGCCGCCGAGGCCGCCGCCGGCAGGAAGCCGAGCGAGGCGGTCAGCGACAGCACGACGGGCACGGCGAGCGCGAGCCGGCGTCTGGAGCGCAGATGAGCCATGGGATCTCCACATCATCCGGGTACAGAACAGCCCGAGACACGGTGCGCTCGGGCAGGTACATGACGGTGGTGCAGGCCGAAGCTATCCCCGCGGCCCACCGAACGGCAATGACTTGGCAATGGCTCGACAAGTCCGCCGGCGAAACAACTCATAGGACTTGAACCGGCCCTCGCGTGGCGCCGTGGACCTTGGACGGGGACCGCCAGCACCATCGAGCCCCCGTCCGAGATCGCTTCCGCAACGCGAGGAGACTCCGTGGCCACCGAGACACCGCCCCCCGCCACACCGGGGGCCCCACTTCCCTCCACCGAGGAGTTCACCGAGGTGCAGCAGAGCGCGGAGTTCGGTGAACTGCGCCGCGCCCACCGCTCGTTCGCCTTCCCGCTCGCCCTCGCCTTCACCGCCTGGTACCTGCTGTACGTGCTGCTCTCCAACTACGCGGGCGGCTTCATGGGCACCAAGGTGGCCGGCAACGTCAACGTGGCCCTCGTCCTGGGCCTCGCCCAGTTCCTCACCACCTTCCTCATCGCCTGGTGGTACGCCCGGCACGCCGCCGCCAAGCTCGACCCCAAGGCGGAGGCCATCAAGTCCCGGATGGAGGGCGGCGCATGAGCCCCGCGATCACCCTGGCCGCCGGTGAGGCGAGCCAGCACCGGCCGCTGATCATCACCCTGTTCGCGGTGTTCGTCGCCGCGACCCTCGTCATCACGGTCTGGGCGGGCCGCCAGACCAAGGACGCCGCCGACTTCTACGCCGGCGGCCGGCAGTTCACCGGCTTCCAGAACGGCCTCGCCGTCTCCGGCGACTACATGTCCGCCGCGTCCTTCCTCGGCATCGCGGGCGCCATCGCCCTGTTCGGCTACGACGGCTTCCTGTACTCCATCGGCTTCCTCGTCGCCTGGCTCGTCGCCCTCCTCCTGGTCGCCGAGCCCCTGCGCAACTCCGGCCGCTACACCATGGGCGACGTACTGGCCTACCGGATGCGCCAGCGCCCGGTCCGCACCGCCGCCGGCGCCTCCACGATCGTGGTCTCGATCTTCTACCTGCTCGCCCAGATGGCCGGCGCCGGCGTCCTCGTCTCGCTGCTGCTCGGCATCACCAGCGGCGCGGGCAAGATCGGCATCGTCGCCCTGGTCGGCGTCCTGATGATCGTGTACGTCACCATCGGCGGCATGAAGGGCACCACCTGGGTTCAGATGGTCAAGGCGGTGCTGCTGATCGCGGGCGCCGTGCTGCTGACCTTCCTGGTCCTGCTGAAGTTCCACTTCAACGTCTCCGACCTGCTCGGCAAGGCCGCCGACAACAGCGGCAAGGGCGCGGCGTTCCTGGAGCCCGGCCTGAAGTACGGCGCCACCGGCACCACCAAGCTGGACTTCATCTCGCTCGGCATCGCCCTGGTCCTCGGCACCGCGGGCCTGCCGCACATCCTGATCCGCTTCTACACCGTGCCCTCGGCCAAGGCCGCCCGTAAGTCCGTGATCTGGGCGATCGGCCTGATCGGCGTCTTCTACCTGATGACCCTCGCCCTCGGCTTCGGCGCCGCCGCGCTGATCAAACCGGACGAGATCATCACCTCCAACAAGGCGGGCAACACCGCCGCCCCCCTGCTCGCCCTCCACCTCGGCGGGGTGGACTCCAGCTGGGGCGCGATCCTGCTCGCCACCATCTCGGCGGTCGCCTTCGCCACGATCCTCGCCGTCGTCGCCGGCCTCACCCTGGCCTCCTCCTCGTCCTTCGCGCACGACATCTACGCGAACGTCATCAAGAAGGGGCAGGCCACCGACAAACAGGAGATCGGCGCGGCCCGCTGGGCGACCGTCGGCATCGGCGCCGTCTCGATCGTCCTCGGCGCCCTGGCCCGCGACCTGAACGTGGCCGGCCTGGTCGCCCTCGCCTTCGCCGTCGCCGCCTCCGCCAACCTGCCGACCATCCTCTACAGCCTGTTCTGGAAGCGGTTCACCACCGCGGGCGCCCTGTGGTCGATCTACGGCGGCCTGGTCACCGCGGTCGGCCTGGTGCTGTTCTCCCCGGTGGTCTCCGGCAGCCCGGCCTCGATGTTCCCCGACGTCGACTTCCACTGGTTCCCGCTGGAGAACCCCGGCATCATCTCCATCCCGGTCGGCTTCCTGCTCGGCGTCCTGGGCACCCTGCTCTCCAAGGAGGTCCCGGACACCGGCAAGTACGCCGAACTGGAGGTCCGGTCCCTGACCGGCACCGGGGCACACTGACGTTCCCACGGCGGCCGCGTCGGCAAGGGGCTGTAGGGTCCTACGACGCGGCCGCGCCGCACCTCGTCGGATCGGGCCGCTGTCGTTGTCGGTGGCGTCACGTAGGCTCGCAGGTGACGGAACACGATGGCCGGGACTTCAGGGAGGGGGCCCACGTGCTCATCGACACCTACGGCCGAGTGGCCACCGATCTGAGGGTCTCGCTGACCGACCGGTGCAACCTGCGGTGCACGTACTGCATGCCCGAGGAGGGCCTGCAGTGGCTCGCCAAGCCGGACCTGCTCACCGACGACGAGATCGTCCGCCTCATCGACATCGCCGTGCGCACGCTCGGCATCGAGGAGGTCCGCTTCACCGGCGGTGAGCCCCTGCTGCGGCCGGGCCTGGTCGGCATCGTCGAGCGCGTGGCGGCGCTGAGCCCCCGCCCCCAGATGTCCCTCACCACCAACGGCATCGGCCTCAGGCGCACCGCGCCCGCCCTGAAGGCCGCGGGCCTGGACCGGGTCAACGTCTCCCTGGACACCCTGCGCCCGGACGTCTTCAAGACCCTGACCCGCCGCGACCGCCACAAGGACGTCCTCGAAGGACTCGAGGCCGCCCGCGACGCCGGCCTGACCCCCGTCAAGGTCAACTCGGTCCTGATGCCGGGCCTGAACGAGGACGAGGCCCCCGACCTGCTCGCCTGGGCCGTCGAGCACGACTACGAACTGCGGTTCATCGAGCAGATGCCGCTCGACGCCCAGCACGGCTGGAAACGCGAGGGCATGGTCACCGCCGGGGACATCCTCGCCTCTCTGCGCACCCGCTTCGACCTCACCCCCGAGGGCGCCGAGGCACGTGGCTCGGCCCCGGCGGAGCGGTGGGTGGTGAACGGCGGCCCGCACCGGGTCGGCGTCATCGCCTCGGTCACCCGCCCCTTCTGCGCGGCCTGCGACCGCACCCGGCTCACGGCCGACGGCCAGATACGGACCTGCCTGTTCGCCACCGAGGAGACCGACCTGCGCGCGGCCCTGCGCTCCGGCGCCCCGGACGAGGAGATCGCCCGCATCTGGAAGCTGGCCATGTGGGGCAAGAAGGCGGGGGCGGGCCTGGACGACCCGTCGTTCGTGCAGCCGGACCGGCCGATGTCGGCGATCGGCGGCTAGGCCCCTTCGGGCTCCTGCCAGTCCGCGAACTTCACCACGTCCTTGAGAAAGCCCCTGACCCCGAGGAACTGCGAGAGATGCTCGCGGTGCTCCTCGCACGCGAGCCACGTCTTGCGCCGCTCCGGCGTATGGATCTTCGGGTTGTTCCACGCCAGCACCCACACGGCGTCGGCACGGCAGCCCTTGGCGGAGCAGATCGGGGTCTCGTCACTCACGGTTCGTCTCGGTTTTGTCGTCTCGGTGGTCGAACGGGTCTCGGTCTGTCGCACGGAAAAAGAGCCCGAACAAGGCGACGCCGAGCAGCCACGGGGGGAGCTGCCCGGCGTCGGTCCGTCGCTCCGACGGGGGATGCGGAGCGCGTATGCAGTATGTCACGGCAACCCCGTCGCCCGGCACTGGAACTGCACATCGATCTGAGCATTTCTTGAGCTTGCCGGGCGATGACGTTCCGCTTCCGGCGCATCCGCCGTGGTCACCCGGGGTCGCCCCGCTCACCCGCCCCCGTGGGGTGAGCCGCCGTGTCCCCGGGGACGGACTCCGCCCGCGCCTCCTCCGCCCGGGGCGGCGTGATCATCGGCCGCATCGGCGCGGTGACGAACGTCGAGGGAAGGGACGGCGGCCGCTCCCGGCCGGCGTTCGCGATCACCACGGCGATATAGGGCAGCAGCGCCCCGGCGACGAGCGCCACGATGGCGACGTACCGCTCGACATTCCACAAGGAGACCGCGAGGATCACCGACGCCGTACGGATGGTCATCGAGATGACGTACCGCCGCTGCCGGCCCCGCACGTCCTCGGCGAGACCCGTCCGGGCTCCGGTGATCCGGAACACCTGGACGCCGCCGTGCTGTTTCCGCATCACAGTCCACCATCCGCCCGCATCGGAATCTCCCCGACCCTCCCACGTTACGCCGCGCCCGCCCCGCCCACGAGACCGGGTCACCCGCTGCCTGCGGCGATGCACACGGCCGGCGCCCGTACGGGGGACCACGACATGCGCCGTACGGGCGGCCGACCCACACTGGCCGTAATGCTCACGTCGAGCCGTACGAGGAGGCAGCCATGGGCTGGTTGTGGGCGATCATCGTGGGATTCGTGCTGGGCGTCATCGCCAAGGCCGTCATCCCGGGGAAGCAGCACAGCCCCCTGTGGCTGACCACCATCTGCGGCATGCTCGGCGCCATCGTCGGCAACGCGGTCGCCCGCGCCGTGGGCGTCGCCTCCACCCGCGGCATCGACTGGAGCCGGCACATCTTCCAGCTGGTGGCCGCGATCATCATCGTCGCGGCCGTGGACGCGCTCTACATGGCGACGCTCGGCAAGCGGAAGCAGGAGCGGGTCCGAGCCTGAGCGCCCCGTCAGGGGCGCGGGGAACTGCGCGATCCACCACGGACAAGCGGCAGTCGCCAGTCCACCCACACCCCTACGGGGCTCAGGCGCCCCCATGGCTCAGGGGGCGCCCATGGCTCAGGCGCCCACGACCTCCACCGCGGCGAGGTTCTTCTTGCCGCGGCGCAGCACCAGCCACCGCCCGTCCAGCAGGTCCCCGGACGAGGGCACCGCGTCCTCGGAGGCGACCTTCACGTTGTTCACGTAGGCCCCGCCCTCCTTGACGGTCCGCCGCGCGGCGGACTTGCTGGCGACGAGCCCGACCTCGGCGAACAGGTCGACGACCGCACCCAGCTCGGCGACCTGGATGTGCGGCACCTCCGACAGCGCCGCCGCCAGCGTCCGCCCGTCCAGCTCCGCCAGCTCGCCCTGCCCGAACAGGGCGCGCGAGGCGGCGATCACTGCGGCCGTCTGGTCGGCGCCGTGCACCAGCGTCGTCAGCTCCTCGGCGAGCGCCCGCTGCGCGGCCCGCGCCTGCGGCCGCTCCTCGGTCTGCCGCTCCAGCTCCTCGATCTCCTCACGGGACTTGAAGCTGAAGATGCGCAGGAACTTCGACACGTCCCGGTCGTCCGCGTTGACCCAGAACTGGTAGAACGCGTACGGCGTCGTCATCTCGGGGTCGAGCCAGACCGTGCCGGACTCGGTCTTGCCGAACTTGGTGCCGTCCGCCTTGGTGATCAGCGGGGTGCCCAGCGCGTGCACCACGGCGTGCGGCTCGACCCGGTGGATCAGGTCGGTGCCCGACGTGAGGTTGCCCCACTGGTCGCTGCCGCCGGTCTGCAGCGTGCAGCCGTACCGCCGGTACAGCTCCAGGAAGTCCATGCCCTGCAGGATCTGGTAGCTGAACTCGGTGTAGCTGATGCCCGCGTCCGAGTTCAGCCGCCGGGACACGGCCTCCTTCGCGATCATCTTGTTGACCCGGAAGTGCTTGCCGATGTCCCGCAGGAACTCGATGGCCGACAGGCCCTGGGTCCAGTCCAGGTTGTTGACCATGACGGCGGCGTTCGGCCCGTCGAAGTGCAGCAGCGGCTCGATCTGGGCGCGCAGCCGCTCGACCCAGCCGGCCACCACCTCCGGCGCGTTCAGCGTGCGCTCGGCGGTGGGCTTCGGGTCGCCGATGAGACCCGTGGCACCGCCGACCAGCGCCAGCGGCCGGTTCCCGGCCTCCTGGATGCGGCGCATCGTGAGGATCTGCACCAGGTTGCCCAGGTGCAGGCTGGGCGCGGTCGGGTCGAAGCCGCAATAGAACGTGACGGGGCCGTCCGCGAACGCCTTGCGCAGTGCGTCCTCGTCCGTGGAGAGGGCGATGAGCCCACGCCACTTCAGCTCGTCGACGATGTCCGTCACGGTTCTCGTGTCTCCTCGATGATCTTCGGGCGGCCGGGTGACACCCGACCACGAACGCCTACGAGGTTATACGCCCTGACTGACAGAGCTCATGTTGAAATCCGGGATGCGCAGCGCGGGCATCGCGGCCCGCGTGAACCAGTCGCTCCACTCGCGCGGCAGGGTCCTCTCGGTGCGGCCCGCCTGCGCGGTCCGGCGCAGCAGGTCCACCGGCGACTCGTTGAACCGGAAGTTGTTCACCTGCCCGGTCACCTCGCCGTTCTCCACCAGGTACACACCGTCCCGGGTCAGGCCGGTGAGCAGCAGCGTCGCCGGGTCGACCTCGCGGATGTACCACAGGCAGGTCAGCAGCAGCCCGCGCTCGGTGGCCGCGACCATCTCCTCCAGCGAACGGTCCTCCCCGCCGTCCAGGACGAGGTTCCCGAGCGCCGGGGCCACCGGCAGCCCGGTCAGGCCCGCGCTGTGCCGGGTGGTCGTCAGATGCGTGAGGACCCCCTCGGAGATCCACTCCGTCGCACGGGTCGGCAGTCCGTTGTCGAACACGGACTGGTCACCGCCGGAGGAGTGCGCGACCACGAAGGGCGGGCATTCCAGGCCCGGCTCGTTCGGGTCGCTGCGCAGGGTCAGCGGCAGCTCGCTCAGCTTCTCGCCCACGCGCGTGCCGCCGCCCGGCCTGGAGAACACCGTCCGGCCCTCGGCCGCGTCCCGGCCCGACGCCGACCACAGCTGGTAGATGAGCAGGTCCGCGACGGCCGTGGGCGGCAGCAGCGTCTCGTAGCGGCCGGCGGGCAGCTCCACGCGCCGCTCGGCCCAGCCGAGCCGCACCGCCAGCTCGGCGTCGAGCGCTCCCGGGTCGATGTCCTTGAAGTCCCGGGTGGAGCGGCCCGCCCAGGCCGAGCGCGTACGGTCGGGCGACTTGGCGTTCAGCTCCAGCGTGCCGGTGGGCTGGTCGTGGCGCAGCCGCAGCCCGGTGGACGTGCCCAGGTACGTCGACACCAGCTCGTGGTTGGCGAAGCCGTACAGCTCCCGGCCGCCGGCACGCGCGCGTGCGAACGCCTCGCCCAGCGCCGGCGCGAAGTCGGCGAAGACGGCGGAGGAGGTCTCGGCCGGCGCGTCCGTGAAGTCCGGCGACGCGGGCACGCCGGCCACCAGCGGCTGCGCGTCCTCGGCGGGCCCGGCGCCGCGCGCGGCGGCCTCCGCGGCCCGCACCAGCGGCTCCAGCTCCTCGGCGGTGACCGCGGACCGGGACACCACGCCGGAGGCGGTGCCCTCCGCGCCGTCCACGGTCGCGATCACGGTGAGCGTACGGCCGCGGGTCACGCCGTTCGTGGTCAGCGCGTTGCCCGCCCAGCGCAGGTTGGCGGTGGAGTGCTCGTCGGCGATGACGACGCAGCCGTCGGCCCGGGACAGCGCCAGCGCCTGCTCGACGATCTCGTGCGGCTTGTTCGTACGGGCGCTCATCGGCCGGCCTCCTGCGTGGTGTTCAGAATGGTGACGCCCCTGAAGAGGGCGGACGGGCAGCCGTGCGACACGGCGGCCACCTGCCCCGGCTGGGCCTTGCCGCAGTTGAAGGCGCCGCCGAGGACGTAGGTCTGCGGGCCGCCCACCGCGGTCATCGAGCCCCAGAAGTCCGTCGTGGTCGCCTGGTAGGCCACGTCCTTCAGCTGCCCGGCGATCCGCCCGTTCTCGATCTTGAAGAACCGCTGCCCGGTGAACTGGAAGTTGTACCGCTGCATGTCGATCGACCAGGACCGGTCGCCGACCACGTAGATGCCCCGCTCGACGCCCCCGATCAGGTCCTCGGTGGACATCCCGGCGGGATCGGGCCGCAGCGAGACGTTGGCCATGCGCTGCACCGGCACATGCGCGGGGGAGTCGGCGTACGCGCACCCGTTGGACCGGTCGAACCCGGTCAGCCGGGCGATCCTGCGGTCCAGCTGGTAGCCGACCAGCGTGCCGTCCTTCACCAGGTCCCAGGACTGCGCCTCGACGCCCTCGTCGTCATATCCGATGGTCGCCAGGCCGTGCTCGGCGGTGCGGTCACCGGTGACGTTCATCAGCTCGGAGCCGTACTTCAGCTTGCCCAGCTGGTCGAAGGTGGCGAAGGAGGTGCCGGCGTAGGCGGCCTCGTAGCCGAGGGCGCGGTCCAGCTCGGTGGCGTGGCCGATCGACTCGTGGATGGTCAGCCACAGGTTGGACGGATCGACCACCAGGTCGTACAGGCCCGGCTCCACGCTCGGCGCGCGCATCTTCTCGGCGAGCAGCTCCGGGATCCGCTCCAGCTCCTCGTCCCAGTCCCAGCCCGTGCCGGTCAGATACTCCCAGCCCCGCCCGACCGGCGGCGCGAGGGTCCGCATCGAGTCGAACTCGCCGCTGGACTCGTCCACCGACACCGCCGTCAGCTGCGGATGCAGCCGCACCCGCTGCTGGGTCGTCACGGTGCCCGCGGTGTCGGCGTAGAACTTGTTCTCGTGCACGGTGAGCAGCGAGGCGTCCACGTGGTTGACGCCCTTAGCGGCCAGCAGCCGCGCGCTCCACTCCGTGAGCAGCGCCACCTTCTCCTCGTCGGGCACGGAGAACGGATCGATCTCGTACGACGACACCCACGTGCGGTCCGCGTGCACCGGCTCGTCCGCCAGCTCCACCCGCTCGTCCGCCCCGGCGGCCCTGATGACCTGGGCGGACAGCTTGGCCATGGCCACCGCCTGCGCGGCCACCCTGGCGGCGGCGTCCATGGTCAGGTCCACCCCGGACGCGAAGCCCCACGTACCGCCGTGCACGACCCGCACCGCGTACCCGAGGTCGGTGGTGTCCGACGACCCGGACGGCCTGGCGTCCCGCAGCCGCCAGGCCGCGCTGCGCACCCGCTCGAACCGGAAGTCCGCATGCTCGGCACCCAGCGCACGCGCGCGTGCCAGCGCCGCGTCGGCGAGGGACCTGAGCGGAAGCGCCGTGAAGGCTTCGTCGATGGAATGAGGCACGGAGGTCTCCCTGCTGTCGTGGCCTGTCGGCTCCGATCATGTCGCGGCAGGGGCCGGCGGGACCACACGTTTCACGTCCTGACCGGGAGCATTCTGTAGGGATCCGACAGCGACTGTCCTCCGCCACTGTCGGTGCCCGATTGCCCACGGGCCCGGCCGTACCGATAGGTTTTCGATGAAGCCGCCTGTCATCCAGGTGTCCGGGCGGGTTGTCCGGTATCTGCAGACCGCTATCGAAAGGGTGATCCGTTGAGCCGCTCGGTTCTCGTCACCGGAGGAAACCGGGGCATCGGCCTCGCCATCGCCCGCGCGTTCGCCGACGCAGGCGACAAGGTCGCGATCACATACCGCTCGGGTGAGCCGCCGGCCGGCTTCCTGGCCGTCAAGTGCGACATCACCGACCCGGAGCAGGTGGAGCAGGCCTACAAGGAGATCGAGGACCAGCACGGTCCGGTCGAGGTCCTGATCGCCAACGCCGGTGTGACCAAGGACCAGCTCCTGATGCGCATGTCCGAGGAGGACTTCACCTCGGTCATCGACACCAACCTCACCGGCACCTTCCGTGTCGTCAAGCGCGCCAACCGCGGCATGCTGCGCGCCAAGAAGGGCCGCGTCGTCCTGATCTCCTCCGTGGTGGGCCTGCTCGGCTCCGCCGGCCAGGCGAACTACGCCGCCTCCAAGGCCGCCCTCGTCGGCTTCGCGCGCTCCCTCGCCCGTGAGCTGGGCTCGCGCAACATCACCTTCAACGTCGTCGCGCCCGGTTTCGTCGACACCGACATGACCAAGGTGCTCAGCGACGAGCAGCGCCAGAACATCGTCTCGCAGGTGCCGCTCGGCCGTTACGCGCGGCCGGAGGAGATCGCCGCGACGGTGCGGTTCCTCGCCTCGGACGACGCCTCGTACATCACTGGAGCCGTCATCCCCGTTGACGGCGGACTGGGAATGGGTCACTGATCACCATGAGCGGAATCCTCGAGGGCAAGCGCGTCCTGATCACCGGCGTGCTGATGGAGTCCTCCATCGCCTTCCACGCGGCCAAGCTGGCGCAGGAGCAGGGCGCGGAGATCATCCTGACCGCGTTCCCGCGGCCCACGCTGACCGAGCGCATCGCCAGGAAGCTGCCCAAGCCCACCAAGGTCATCGAGCTGGACGTCACCAACGACGAGCACCTCGGCCGGCTGGCCGACATCGTCGGCGAGGAGCTGGGCGGCCTCGACGGCGTCGTGCACTCCATCGGCTTCGCGCCGCAGGACGCGCTCGGCGGCAACTTCCTCAACACGCCGTTCGAGTCCGTGGCCACCGCCATGCACGTCTCGGCGTTCTCCCTGAAGTCGCTGACCATGGCCTGCCTGCCGCTGATGCAGAACGGCGGCTCGGTCGTCGGCCTCACCTTCGACGCCCAGTACGCCTGGCCGCAGTACGACTGGATGGGCCCGGCCAAGGCCGCCCTCGAGGCCACCAACCGCTACATGGCGCGCGACCTGGGCAAGCAGAACATCCGCTGCAACCTGATCTCCGCGGGCCCGATCGGCTCCATGGCCGCCAAGTCCATCCCGGGCTTCAGCGACCTGGCCGCCGTCTGGGACACCCGTTCCCCGCTCGAGTGGGACCTGAAGGACCCGGAGCCGGCAGGCCGCGGCATCGTGGCCCTGCTCAGCGACTGGTTCCCGAAGACCACCGGCGAGATCATCCACGTCGACGGCGGTCTGCACGCGATCGGCGCCTGACCGCCGCCGGGACCGGAACGACGGCCGAGGCCCGCACTCCTTCGGGGGTGCGGGCCTCCGCCGTGCGAGGGCGGCCGGGGCCGGGCGGCGTCACCCGTTCGGCCCACCCGCCGGGCGCCCACCGGCCCGCGCGGCACACCCTGGATTACGCGTCCACCCACGCGTCCCTCCCCAGCCCGGCCGAGGAGGTCCCCTTGTGCGCCTGTCCCGCAGCCTCGCCCCGGTGACCGCGGCCCTCGCCCTCACGCTGTCGCTGCCGTACGACGCGATGCCCCACGCACGCGTGCGGGACGCGAAGCACTCCGCGCCGGCCCTCTTCGGTGCCGCCTGCCGTACGACCGTCCGCGGCTCGCATGTGCTGGTCTACTGCCACAACCCCTATGTGGACACCGATCGCGTGCGTCTGCACATCGAGTGCGCCCGCTGGTGGGACATCGACACGGACAGCGCACCGGTGGACGCCGCGCCGGCCATGACCGTACGGCTCGCCGGCCGGTGCTGGAAGGAAGTCCGCTCGGTCTGGATCAGCCACCAGAAGGTGCGCTGAACCGCCCCGGGCGGCACAGGAACGGATAGCTCGCCGCCTCGGCCCCCGCCGCCTCGGCGTCCTGGGCGCGGATGGCGTCCAGCAGGCGCGTGTGGTCCATGTGGGTCTCCGGGGTCAGCTCCGCGCCCACGTCCGCGCGCAGCCAGTCCCGCAGCACCTCGCCCAGATCGGCGTACATCGCCGTCATCACGTCGTTGTGCGAGGCGGCCACGACGGCCAGGTGGAAGGTGGCGTCGGCGGTCACGAAGGCCTCCGTCTCGCCCGTCTCCCAGGCCCGTTCGCGCCGCTCCAGCAGCGCGTCCAGCTGCTTGAGGTCCTTCTCGGTGCGCCGCTCGGCGGCCAGCTTCGCCGCGGCCGACTCCAGCGCGGCCCGCAGCTCCGCGATGTGCCGGGGGTCGGCCCCGGCGAACCGGCGGTGCATCACACCGGCCAGCTCGCTCGTCGCCACCACATAGGTGCCGGAGCCCTGCCGGATGTCCAGCAGACCGTTGTGGGCCAGCGCGCGGACGGCCTCACGGACGGTGTTGCGGGCGACGCCGAGCTGTTCGACGAGTTCCGGCTCCGTCGGGATACGGGAGCCGACCGGCCACTCGCCGGACGTGATCTGGTTGCGCAGTTCGGCGATGACCTGCTCGGACAAGGCCGAACGGCGCGGGTGGCTCAGGGGCATGGCACACCTTCGCACGCGAGGCCCGGGCGGAGACGCCACGGGGATGGACAACCAATCATCCCATGATTCTATGATGGATCCTATGGCACGTGAGGAAACCCGGACAGTGGAGACCCGTACGGCGATGACATCGACCGAACGCGGTACGGCCGCCGCGACGAACACCCCCGAGACGACCGCCGGCGCCGGGCGCACGCGCGCGTGGGCGACGCGGCTGGTCGTCGTCGGCATCGTGTTGTCCGCGCTGAACCTCCGCCCGGCCATCACAAGCCTCGGCGCGCTCCTGGAGGAGGTGCGTGACGGCCTCGGCATGAGCGGCAGCGTGGCCGGCCTGCTCACGTCGGTACCGCCGCTGTGCTTCGCGGTCTTCGGCGTCACCGCGCCCCGGCTGGCCCGCCGCTTCGGCCCGGCCGCTGTGGTGTGCGCCGGCATGGCCGCCATCACCGCGGGCCTGCTGATACGGCCGTACGTCGGCGGCACGGCCGGCTTCCTGGCAGCCAGCGCGCTCGCCCTGATGGGCATCGCCGTCAGCAATGTGCTCATGCCGGTCATCGTCAAGCGCTGGTTCCCCGACCGGGTCGGCTCCATGACCGGCCTGTACTCCATGGCCCTCGCCCTCGGCACCTCCGCGGCCGCCGCGGTGACCGTCCCCGTGGCGCACGCCCTGGGCGGCTGGCGGCCCGGTCTGACCGTGTGGGCCGCCCTCGCGGCCGCCGCCGTCCTGCCCTGGCTGCCGCTCGTCCGCGACCACGACCGCGGTACTACGCCCGCGCCGTCGCGGGCGGGGGAGCGTACGGCGGAGCCGAAGCGAGAAGCCTTGATTGAGCGAGAAGCAGGGGCGGAGCGGCAAGTGGGGGCGGAGCGAGGAGCGGGGAGGGAGCCAGGAGCTGGGGCGGAGCGGCATGTGCCGCTGCGCATCGCCCGCAGCCGCACCGCCTGGGCCCTCGCTGTCTTCTTCGGCCTCCAGGCCACCGCCGCCTACATCACCATGGGCTGGATGCCGCAGATCTTCCGCGACGCCGGCGTGCCGGCCGGCACCGCGGGCGTGCTGCTCGCCGTCACCATGGTGATGGGCGTGCCGCTGGCCTTCGTCATCCCCAGGGTCGCCGCCCGGCTGCCCCACCAGGGCCCGATCGTGCTGGTACTCGGCGCGTGCGGCCTCGCCGGATACGCCGGCCTGTACCTCGCCCCGGCAGCCGGCGCCTGGGCCTGGGCGCTGCTGCTCGGCGTCTCCAACTGCGCCTTCCCGCTGGCCCTGACAATGGTCGGCATGCGGGCCCGGAGCGGTCCGGGCGTGGCCCAGCTGTCCGCGTTCGCGCAGAGCACCGGGTACCTGATCTCCATCCCCGGCCCGCTCCTGGTCGGCGTCCTCTACCAGCACAGCGGCGGCTGGGGCCTGCCGATCGCCCTGATGACGGGCCTGATGCTGCCGCAGATGGCAGTGGGCTTCCTTGCAGGCCGCGACCGCACGGTGGAGGACGAGGCGAACGGCTGACGGGGGGGAGGCGGGGCGCCGACGGGCTGGGGGTGGGGTGACCCCAGCTCGGGGCGGCCTGGCTCGGGGCCGGGCCCGCTCGCGGTGGTCCGGCTTGGGCTGGGCCCGGGGACGGCCGGGCTTGTGGTCGGTCTGGCTTGGGACCGACCGCATTTGAGGTGGCCCGGCTCGTGGGCGGCCTGGCTTGGAGTAGGCCCAGCTTGACGTGGGCCGAAGATGGTCGGCTTGGGGTGGTCCCGGGGACGGCCAGGCTCGAGGCGCGCTCGGGGACGGCCATGCTTGAGGTGGGCCCGGCTCTCGGCCCCCTGCCGGGGCGTAGCTGGCGGCGCGCAGGGCCGGAAGGCTGCTCGGCGCGCCGTTCCCGGTCCTGCCTCCGTGACACGCGCCCCGGGCGAACCCCGCGGAGCGGAGGGTGCGAGACTGGGCGCATGCAGCCTGTCCTCGACCCGAATCCGCAGAACGGCCAGAAGAAGATGCTGCTCGTCTTCGGCGCGTTCTTCGCCATCTTCGCCGTCATCGCCGTCATCGCCACCCTCGCCTCCCCGTGACGGCCGCCTTCCGGCCGTCGGCTCCCGGTAGATGGTGGGGCTAGCTCCACCATCCCCTAGGGGGTAAGGGTCAGGGTCAACTGGGTGGAACTCCGGATGGGTTGCCGACCCCGGATTCCGTAGCTTCGAGATGTGACCGCGCCACACGGTCACGGACCCGCTCGAGGACCCACGGAGGAGCTCATGTCGGCCCGCACCCACTCCCGGCCCCACCCGGCGACCACGGGCGGCGTGGACATCCGGCTGCCCTGGTGGGCCCTCGCCCTGCCCGCGCTCGCCTTCGTCGCCCTGCTGATGCTGATACTCAACCCGTCGGACGCCCACGCGGCGAGCGGCGACCCGGCGATCACCCACCTCCTCACCCGCGCCCAGCAGCTCCTCATACGCTGATCCGGAGCCCGCGCAGGGGTGAAACCGGAGCCTGGCCAGAGGGCGAATCCGGAGCCTGCGCAGGGGGTGAATCCCCATGTCAACTCCCCGCGCCCGCATGGCCTGTTTCGTGCGAAGCTGGGACGCATGAGCGCCGCAGACCCTCGCAGCATCGTCCTCCTCCGGCATGCGAAAGCCGACTGGCCACAGGTGTCCGACCATGAGCGCCCGCTCGCCGAGCGGGGCCGCATGGACGCCGCGGTCGCCGGACGCAAGCTGGCCGACACCGACATCACCTTCGACCTGGCCCTGTGCTCCACCGCCGTCCGGACCCGCGAGACCTGGAAGCTCGCCGTCCACGAACTGGCGCACCGGCCGAAGACCGTCTACGAGGAGCGGGTCTACGAGGCATCGCCCGGCGAGCTGATCGCCATGCTGAACGAGATCCCGGACGACGTGCGGAACGTGATCCTGATCGGCCACAACCCGGGCGTCCACGGCCTCGCCGACATCCTGTCGGGCAGCGCCGAGGGGGACGCCCGCGCGCGGATGAACGGCCGCGGCTTCCCGGCCGCCGCCTTCGCGCTGCTGTCCTTCGAGGGCCCCTGGAAGAGCCTGGAGCCTGGCGTGGCCACGCTCGCGGACTACTGGGCGCCCGCCGAGTGACCTCACCCAGCCGCGAGGGCCCGGCACCGCTCAGGCGCCGGGCCCTCGCATCCGGGCCTGCTCAGCCCTCGTCGTGCGTGTCGGCCGCCTCGACCTCTTCCCGGGTGACGCCCAGAAGATACAGGACCGTGTCGAGGAAGGGGAAGTTCACCGCCGTGTGCGCCGCCTCGCGGACCACCGGCTTGGCGTTGAAGGCGACGCCCAGACCGGCCGCGTTCAGCATGTCCAGGTCGTTGGCGCCGTCGCCGATCGCCACCGTCTGGGACAGCGGCACCCCGGCCTCCGCGGCGAACCGGCGCAGCAGCCGCGCCTTGCCCGCGCGGTCCACGATCTCGCCGGTGACCCGGCCGGTGAGCTTGCCGTCGACGATCTCCAGCGTGTTGGCCTGCGCGAAGTCCAGGCCCAACCGTTCCTTCAGATCGTCGGTGACCTGGGTGAAGCCACCGGAGACGACGCCGACCTGGTAGCCGAGCCGCTTCAGCGTACGGATCAGGGTGCGGGCGCCCGGCGTCAGCCGGACCTCGTCGCGGACCTTCTCCACCACGGAGGCGTCCAGCCCCTTCAGCAGCGCCACGCGCGCGTGCAGCGACTGCTCGAAGTCCAGCTCCCCGCGCATCGCCGCCGCCGTCACCTCGGCGACCTTGTCCTCGCAGCCCGCGTGCGCCGCGAACAGCTCGATGACCTCGTCCTGGATCAGCGTGGAGTCCACGTCCATGACCACCAGACGCTGAGCACGCCGGTGCAGGCCCGCCGCCACGACCGCGACATCGACACCCAGTGCCGCCGCGTCCGTGGCCAGGGCCGTGCGCAGCGGCTCGGTCTCGACACCGGAGACCGCGAACTCCACCGCCGTCACCGGATACTTGGCGAGCCGGAAGATACGGTCGATGTTGCCGCCGGCCTTCGCGATCCGGTCGGCGATGGCGGCCGTCGACTCGGCGGTCAGCGGATGACCGAGGACGGTCACCAGCGAGCGCCCGAGGCCGCGCGGCCGGTTGTCGCCGTGCCCGGAGATGATCTCCGCCTGCATCTTCATCGACTCGGCCCAGCTGTGCACGGTGGCCCTCAGGTCGCCCTCCAGGCCGGCCGGCGGCTGCGTCACCAGTGCGCACAGCACCAGGCGGCCCCGGGTGACGACCTGCTCGATGTCGACCACGTCGACGCAGTAGGCGGCGAGGGTGTCGAAGAGGCCCGCCGTGATGCCCGGCCTGTCCTTGCCGAAGATCTTGACGAGGAGAGTGGGAGCCTCGGGGTTCTGTGCGGCGGAGGTCTGCGAAGCGCTCATGGTGTCACCACCGTATCCGGCACCCAGTGCCGTCCGCCGCCGAGGTCCGACTGACGGACACCGAACAATGGATGGCGCGTCGGTGTCAGGGATCTTGCCACCGGGAGACACCGGCCCACCGGCACCCGGCGGCCCGCGGCCCCACCACGACTGTCCCACGAGATGCCCTGACGGGCAGGGCCGTGGCGAGGAGCGGTCCTGGGACGGGCGGCGCTGCCAGGACCGGTACGGCGTACGGCGGGTTCGCCCGTGTCCCGACCGGCTCGGCGCGGCGCCCCGGCCGGGACTGGGTGGGTACGTGCTGGTGACCTGCTGATGGACAGCCAAACGCCCTGGTGAGCTGCCGGGTCTCAGCCGCGGGGCTTCCGCTTCCCCGGTGGTGCTGCGGGCGGCGGGGGCGGGGGCGGGGGTGGCCATTCGGTGCCGTCGGCGCCCCGGGAGCGGTCACCGCGCCGTGCCGTGCCGCGGCGCCGCGGCGGGGGAGCGGCGTCGAGCGGCCCCGCGATGGTCGGCGCGCCGTAGACGTCGTCCGGGACGCCCGTAGGCCCGGCTTCCGGCGGCTCCTCGCGCACGTCCTCCGGCGCCTGGGGATCCTCGCGCACCCGGAGATAGGGGTTCGTGTCCGGGTTCGGCGGCCGGTACGGCGTATCCGGCGTGTAGGGCCCGACGCCGTCGCCACCCCCGTACGCCGAGTCCCCACCGTCCCCACCCAGGGCACCCTCGTCCCCCACGCCCCGATCGCCGCCCGCCCCGGTGCCCGGCGCCTCGCCGCGCTCTTCCCGGCCCGCCCCCGCCGCCAACCGGGCCACCGGCACCGCTCGTGCCCCCGCCGCGCCCGTTGCCCGAGCCGCGAGGGCGCCGAGGGCCCCGGCGGCCGCGCCCCAGGCCGCGCCCAGAAGGAGGGCCGGACCGAGGCGGCCGTGCAGGTCGATGCCCGCGTCGAAGGCGTCGAAGCCGAGGACGGACAGGGAGGAGGACACGGACACGTCCGTCAGCCAGGCGAGCACGGGCAGGGCGAGCGCGGTGGTGAGACCGAGCCGCAGGCCGCAGCGGGCGGCGAAGCCCAAGACACCGTCGGCCTGCCGCCCCACCGACCCTCGCCCTACCGACGACCGCCCCACCGGTGTCCGCGCAGCCGTCAGGATGCCCGCCAGCAGCATGGCCAGGCCCGCGGCCACGGCCAGCAGCCATACCCGGCTGTCCAGGTCGGCCAGCCGGGCGAGTGTCACGGGGCGGTCGGCGTGCGCGGTGAGGAGTTGGTCCAGCGGGTGGGGGAGGAAACCGCCGAGGGCGCCGGTGGCGTGGCCGTCCCAGGGGACGAGGAGACCGAGGGGGAGGCCGAGCCAGACCCCGTTCGGGGCGCCGAGCAGGGCCGCGCCGGCGATCCGCGCCGGGTGGTCGTCGCCGGCGGCCGCGTACGCCGCCGCCGCGAGCCCCGCCGCGACGGTCACCAGCAGCACGGTGACGAGCGCCGACACCGCCGGCCGTACCGCCCGGTGCACGACGGACCAGCCCGGCGGCAGGGGAGCGCGCCGGGAGGCGAGCAGGGCGATCAGCAGGACACCGGCGCACCACAGCGCGCCGCCGAGCAGTGTGGCCGTCGTGTCCACGGTGAAGCCGACCGCGGCCTTGGCGTGGACGAGGTCGCCGAGCCGGTCCGGCAGCAGTCCGCCGACGTCGCCGATGCCGGGGATGCTCAGTCCGCCGCCCCTGCCGCCCGTGCCGGGCAGCCTGTCCAGGCCGAGCGAGCCGCCGTCGACGGTGACGACGTCATGGCCGGCCCAGGCCAGACCGCCCAGCACCGCCACGAAGAGGGCGACCACCGTGCCCGCGCGGGCGAGGAGTTCGGCGGGCGCGACGACAACTCCCGCCGTGCGCAGGGATCGTAGGAAGAACCAGGAGAGCAGCAGGGCGCCCGCCAGGCTCACCCCGAGTGGCGTGATATCGACGGCGGTGTGGGCCTCGGCGCCTTTCAGTCCGAAGGCGGACACGTCGCCCGACGGCGAGACCGAACCACCCGCCGCGAGGGCCACAACTGCCGCTGTCATGGGGCCCAATGAGGCGGTGGAGTCCGCCTGGAGCAGATGCAGGCCGAGCGCGGCCGTGCCCGCCATCCCGATCAGCGCCCAGCTCACCGTGGCGATCGCGGACAGCAGGACGTCCTTCCAGGGCACCGCCGCGGGGCGTCGCGCGGTTCCGGCGGCGGACCCGGCGGCGAACCCGCTGTTCGTGGCTGACCTCATGGCAGACCCCCCGATCAGACCCCCGATTGGCAGACCCGATGTGGCAGCCCCCCGATAGGGCAGCCCCCCGATCCGCGCTACGGCACCAAAGCCGCGTCTGTCCCCCTCGTCGGGATTACCACTCTCCGGCCCGGTTTCAACCCCGTCAACGGGGCGAGTTGAAGCGCGCGCGGGCGCCCGTGACAAGGCCCGGGTTTCGGTCAGAGGGCCGAGCCTGAAATAGTTCCCCCCGATGTTCGACATCCCTAGACTCCCTGTGATGGGGGAACTTCGGGGGACAACTCAGTGGGGCATGGAGTGCCGGAACTCGTACTGGAATCAAACGGACGGACCTGGACGCTGGACCCGTCCAGGCCCTACACCCTCGGGCGCGATCCGCAGGGTGACATCGTCTTCGACGACGCCAGGGTGTCCTGGCGGCACGCCACGGTCAGCTTCAACGGCCGCAGTTGGGTCATCGAGGACCATGGCAGCACCAACGGCACGTTCGTGCAGGGCCGGCGGATCCAGCAGATGGAGATCGGGCCGGGCGCCTCGCTGCACCTCGGCAACGCGACCGACGGACCGCGGCTGAATCTGACCGGGGCCGCGGCCGGCCACCAGCAGCCGGCGCCGTACGCCGCGCAGGGCGCCGCAGGCCAGGCGGCCGGCGCACCGGGCTGGGCCCAGCAGGCCGCCGCACCGCAGCAGGCGGCCGCGCAGCCGCAGGCACCGGTCCCGCAGCAGGCCGTACCGCACCAGGCGCCCGCGCAGCCGCAGGCCCAGCAGCCGGGCTGGCAGCAGCAGGCGCCCGCGTTCCCGCAGCAGGCGGGGCCCGGTGAGCAGTACGCGCAGAAGGCACCCGGTGGTGGCGCGGGGGCGCCGCCGGTCTACGGCGACCGCAGCCCGACCACCTTCCACCAGTTCGCCATCGGCCGGGTGATGCGCATCGGCCGCGCCCTGGAGAACGACCTGGTCGTCTCCGACCTGCAGGTCTCGCGGAATCACGCCGAGTTCCACGCCACGCCCGACGGCCGGCTGGAGATCCGCGACCTCGGCTCGCACAACGGCACCTATGTCAACGGCCAGCCGATCCCCAAGGGCGGCTCGGCGCAGCTCGGCCCGGCCGACATCGTCGGCGTCGGCCACTCCACCTTCCGGATCGTCGGCGACCGGCTCGAGGAGTTCGTCGACACCGGTGAGGTCTCCTTCTCCGCGCGCCATCTGACCGTCACGGTCGACGGCGGCAAGCAGATCCTGAAGGACGTGTCCTTCGGCGTCCCGGAGAAGTCCCTGATCGCGGTCATCGGCCCGTCCGGTTCCGGCAAGTCCACCTTGCTGAAGGCGCTCACCGGCTACCGGCCGGCCAACCAGGGCGAGGTGCTGTACGACAACCGCAACCTGTACAAGCAGTTCGCCGAGCTGCGCCAGCGCATCGGACTGGTCCCGCAGGACGACATCCTGCACAAGGAGCTGACCGTCAAGAAGGCCCTGAAGTACGCGGCCAAGCTGCGCTTCCCGGCCGACACCACCGCCGCCGAGCGCGACGCCCGCATCGACGAGGTGCTGCGCGAGCTCAAGCTCGACATCCACAAGGACAAGAAGGTCACCTCCCTGTCCGGCGGCCAGCGCAAGCGCGTGTCGGTGGCCCTGGAGCTGCTCACGAAGCCGTCGCTGATCTTCCTGGACGAGCCGACCTCGGGTCTCGACCCGGGCATGGACCGCGACGTCATGCAGCTGCTGCGCGGCCTCGCCGACGACGGCCGTACGGTGCTCGTGGTGACCCACTCGGTGGCCGAGCTGGCGCTGTGCGACAAGCTGCTGGTGATGGCGCCGGGCGGGGCCGTCGCCTACTTCGGCCCGCCGGAGGAGGCGCTGAACTTCTTCGGCTACGACAGCTGGGCCGATGTCTTCTCCGCCTTCGAGAACTACCGCGACTACGACTGGGCGGGCCGCTGGAAGGGCTCGCAGCACTACCAGATGTACGCCGCGGACGTGGACTCGGTGGCCCCGCAGTCCGTACCCATGCCTCCGCCGCAGGCCATGAAGCCGCCCAAGCCGCAGGCCTGGGGTTCGCAGCTGATGACCCTGATCCGGCGGTATGTGTCGGTCATCGTCTCCGACAAGGGCTTCCTGGCGCTGACGGTGATCCTCCCGGCGGTGCTCGGCTCGGTCAGCCTGCTGATCGACCACAACCGCGGCCTGCTGGTCAACGAGGCGATCAACCCCCGGACGGGCCAGCACATCCCCAATGGCACGGCCACCACCGTGCTGCTGATCCTCGCCGTCGGCGCGTGCTTCGCGGGCGCCGCGAACTCGGTCCGTGAGCTGATCAAGGAACGGGTGATCTACGAGCGGGAGCGCGCGACCGGTCTGTCCCGGTCGGCGTATCTGATGTCCAAGGTGGTCGTGCTCGGCGTCGTCACGGTGCTGCAGGGCCTGATGGTCGGCGTGATCGGCTTCTCGCCCCGCGAGATCCCGGACCAGGGGCTCGTCCTCGGCGGCAACACCCTGCTCGAGCTGTGCCTGCCGATCATGGCGCTCGGCTTCACTTCGATGATGGTCGGCCTGGTGATCTCCTCGCTGGTGAAGACGGCCGAGAAGACCATGCCGCTGCTGGTGATGTTCGCGATCATCCAGGTCGTCTTCACCGGCTGCCTGTTCACCCTGCACGGCACGCTCGGGGTCAACGAGTTCTCGTACCTGATGCCGTCGCGCTGGGCGGTGGCCGCCGCCGGCGCCACGCTGGACTTCAACAACATCGCCCCGAACACCGACGACCCGGGCAGCACCGACCCGCTGTGGAACCACACCGCCGGGGCCTGGGGCCTGGACATGGTCGCGCTGATCGCGCTCGGCGTGGTCTGCGGCTTCCTCGTGGCCCGCTTCCTGCGCCGCCACGAGCCGGAGGTCATGCGCAAGTAGCCGCGTGTACGACGAGAAGGGCGGCACCCCGTGCTGGGGTGCCGCCCTTCGGCGTCACGTGTCAGAGGTCCGCGCCAGGCCTCAGTACGCGCTGTTGACGTTGTCCATGGAGCCGTACCGGTGCGCCGCGTAGTTGCAGGCGGCCGTGATGTTGGCGACCGGGTCGTAGATGTTCCAGGACGTGCCGGCCACGTGGTAGGAACGGAAGGTCGGGTCGATGACCTGCAGCAGACCCTTGGACGGAATGCCGTTCTGGGCGTTGATGTCCCAGTTGTTGATGGCGCTGGGGTTGCCCGAGGACTCGCGCATCACGTTGCGGTAGATGCCGTTGTAGCTGCCGGGGATGCCCTGGGCGCGCATGATGTCCAGCGAGTGCCGGATCCAGCCGTCGAGGTTGTTCGCGTACGTCTTGGCGGAGACCAGCTCCATCTGCGGGCGCTCGGCGGAGCGGCTCGCGGCCTCCTTGGCGGCGCGGTCCTGCGCGGCCTTCTTGGCGGCGGCGTCGGCGGCGGCCTTCTTCGCGGCGGCCTCGGCGCGCTGCTTGGCGGCGGCGGCGTCGGCGGCCTTCTTCTGCGCGGCGAACGCGTCGAGCTTGACCGTCTGGGGAGCGAGCTGGTCGGTGACCGTGCCCTTGACGTTCTTCAGCTGGGCGTCGGCGGCGACCTGGGCGGTGTCGGCGGCGGAGGCGCCGGTGGTGACGGTGCCGGAGTTGCCGGGGACGGCCGCGAGGGCGATGGCGGCGGTGCCGAGCGCGGCGACGCCGGCGACGGCGATCTGGCGCTGCTTGGTCAGGACCAGACTATGAGCACGGTTGAGGATGTTCTTGGGCATGGCTGATGTGACCTCTTCGTTGGCGCGGAGGTCGCTCCTGCGTCCGCCGGGGGAATCGGCTCCTCCCACACGAACGCCGCGGGCCGGTGACCCACGGCGTTGAGCGACGGGAGCAATTCTTAGCTGGCGCAAAAAGTCCAGGCAAAGGGGTGACGTACGATCCGGCATAGTGGACCCGGGAAGGGCAAAACGGGACAGACCTGACCGTCTGTCCCGTTCATCTGGGGCTGGTTTATCTCCTATGCCGCTTCGTACGTGATGTGGACCCTATGCGCGGGCTCACATCGGAGACGTAACGAACTCACCAAGTGTTGCCATCGCAATGCTCAGGGTGAGGGCTCTCCTCCGGCAGGATGAGATGCACGTCGCCGAACTCGTGCCACAGATATCGCCCCCGAACGGCCTCCTCGTACGCGCGGTCGACCGCGGCCCGCCCCGCGACCGCCTCCAGCATCAGCAGATGCGAGGCCTGCGGCTCGTGCAGTCCGGTCAGCAGCCCGTCCACCACCCGCACCCCGCGCTCCGGCGTCACGACCAGATCCGTCCACCCCGCGGCCGCCCGCACCACCCCGTCCGGCCCGGCCGCCGACTCCACCGCCCGCACGGCCGTCGTACCGACCGCGATCACCCGGCCGCCCGCCCGCTGCCCAGGACCCGCCGCGCGCCCCGGCTGCTCCGCCTTCACCGCGTTGATCAGCCGCGCGGACGCCTCCGGCACCGCGAACCGCTCCGGATACGGCGGCTCGTGCGCCTCCGCCGACGCCACGCCCGTGTGCAGCGTGACCGGCGCGAACCGCACCCCCCGGCTCACCAGTTCCGTCACCAGACGCGCGGTGAAGGGCCGCGCCGCGCTCGGCATCTCCGCACTGCCCGACCCGTCCGCCGACGGCAGCGCGAACACCGTCTGGTACACCGACAGCGGCTGGTCCCGTTCCGTGTACGCGTAGCGGATGGGCCGCCCGTGCGCGCGCAGCAGCTCAAGGACGTCGCCATCCGGCCGGGCCCACCACAGCCGCTCCCCGCGCGGGCTCACGGGCTCCTCCAGCACCAGCCGGCCGGCCCCGGGCAGCATCACCTCCGTACCCGTACGCGCGCCCGTACGCGCGCGCGTGGTACCGCGTCCGTCCGGTTCCCGCAGCTCGACCGCCCACCGGCCGTCGTCACCGCGCGTGGAGAAGTGCACCACCACGCGCGCGTGCCCGATCCGCCCGTCCACCGCCGCGGCCAGCGTGGGCGAGGTGTTCACCACCAGCAGGTCCCCGGCCCGCAGCAGCTCCGGCAGCTCACCGAACGCGTGATGCGTCACCTCCTCACCGTGCGACACCAGCAGCCGTACGGCGTCCCGGTCCAGCCCCGGGCCCCGCTGCTCGGCGGGCACGCGCGCGGACAGCCCCTCCGGCGCCTTCCCCCACGTCCGGCTCCGCGCGAGCGGAGGGACCCCGGTGCCCCTGCTCACCGCCGCTCCAGCAGCGCCGGCGCCGTGTACCGCCCGCTGGCCGGCCGCTCGTCCAGCAGCCGCAGGAAGGCCGGTACGACCGTGGCGGGCGCCGGACGCGGATCGTCGTCGCCGGGTACGGCCGCCGCGTACAGCTCCGTCGCCATGTCCCCGGGATCCACCGCCCACACCCGCAGGCCGGGCTCCTCCACGCCCAGCACCGCCGCGAGCTGGTCCAGGGCCGCCTTCGAGGCGCCGTAGCCGCCCCACGTCCCGTACGCCTCGGCCGCCGCGTCCGAGCTGACGGCGATCACCGTCCCGGCCGGCGACTCCCGCAGCAGCGGCAGCGCCGCACGGACCAGGCCCAGCGCGGCCACCACGTTCACCTCCAGCGCCCGCCGCAGCCCCTCCACCGGCAGCTCCGCCAGCCGCACCAGCGGCTCGGCGCCCAGTGCGCTCGCGTTGCTGACCAGCAGATCGACACCGCCCAGCTCGCGCGCGGCCGCCACCAGCGCGGCCCGGTGCCCGGCGTCCGTCACATCCCCCACCAGCGCCTCCACGCGCGTGCCGTGCCCCGCCACGCCCTGCGCCGCCTCCTTGAGGGCCTCCGCGCCCCGCGCGTCCAGCACCAGATCCCAGCCCCGCGCGGCCAGCGCCTCGGCGAGCGCCCGCCCCAGGCCCTTCGAAGCCCCCGTGATGATCCCTACCGGCATGACCCCGTCCCCTCGTCGCTCACCGCCCCACCGGGCGATGGGCACAACCTAGGAACGGCACCGCACCCGCCGCCTCGGACGCGGGCCGCAAACCGCAGGGGTCCTTCGGCGTACACCGCACGCCCGGGGCCCCAGGCCCTAGACCCGCCGCCCTAGGACCAGCGGCCCTGGTCCCGCGGCCACTGGTCCGATCCGCGGTGTCACACCCCGCCGGTACCGTGAGGACATGAGTCAAGGCCCCCGGTCCGGCCTCGCAGCGGTCAGTGCCGCGCTGCTGGCCATGAGCAGGCATCTGGAGGTGCGCGACGTCCTGAAGACGATCGTCGCCTCCGCCCGCGAGCTGCTCGACGCCCAGTACGCCGCCCTGGGCGTCCCCGACGACCACGGCGGCTTCGCGCAGTTCGTCGTCGACGGCGTCAGCGAGGAGCAGTGGCGCGCCATCGGCCCGCTCCCGCGCCAGCACGGCATCCTCGCCGCGATGCTGCGCGAGGCGAAGGTCGAGCGCCTCGCCGACGTGCGCAAGGACCCCCGCTTCGAGGGCTGGCCGGGCGCCCATCCCGAGCTGGCCGACTTCCTGGGCCTGCCGATCAAGGACGGCGAGGAGGTCATCGGGGCGCTCTTCCTCGCGAACAAGCGCTGCGCCAAGCCGGAGGGCAGCTGCGGCTTCACCGAGGAGGACGAGGAACTGCTCGCCATCCTCGCCCAGCACGCCGCCATCGCCCTGACCAACGCCCGGCTCTACGAACGCAGCCGCGAACTGACCATCGCCGAGGAACGCTCCCGCCTCGCCCACGAACTGCACGACGCCGTCAGCCAGAAACTGTTCTCTCTGCGCCTGACCGCCCAGGCCGCCGCGGCCCTCGTCGACCGCGACCCCGCCCGCGCCAAGGGCGAGCTGCACCAGGTCGCCGCGCTCGCCGCCGAGGCCGCCGACGAACTGCGCGCCGCCGTCGTGGAGTTGCGCCCCGCCGCACTGGACGAGGACGGCCTGATCGCCACCCTGCGCACCCAGACCCAGGTCCTCGACCGCGCCCACAGCGCGCGCGTGACCTTCACCAGCAGCGGCTTCCGTGCCCTGCCCGCCGCACAGGAGGAGGCCCTGCTCAGGGTCGCCCAGGAGGCCCTGCACAACGCACTGCGCCACTCCGGCGCCGAACACGTCGACGTGAGCGTCGGGCGGCGCGGCTGCGGAGCCGTGCTGCGCGTCACTGACGACGGCAGCGGCTTCGACCCGAGCGCGGTCCGCCGCGCCGGACGGCATCTGGGCCTGGTCTCGATGCGGGACCGCGCGAGCGGGGTCGGCGGCACGCTGACCGTGGAATCGGCGCCCGGCAAGGGCACCACGATCGAGATGGAGGTGCCCGGTGGCTGACGCGATCAGAGTGCTGCTCGTCGACGACCACCAGGTCGTCCGGCGGGGCCTGCGCACCTTTCTGGAGGTGCAGGACGACATAGAGGTCGTCGGTGAGGCCGCCGACGGCGCCGAGGGAGTCGACCGCGCCGAGGAACTGCGGCCGGACGTCGTCCTGATGGACGTCAAGATGCCCGGCATGGACGGCATCGAGGCCCTGCGCCGGCTGCGCGAACTCGACCACCCCGCGCGCGTGCTCATCGTCACCAGCTTCACCGAGCAGCGCACCGTCGTACCGGCCCTGCGCGCGGGCGCCGCCGGATACGTCTACAAGGACGTGGACCCCGACGCCCTCGCCGGAGCCATCCGCTCCGTGCACGCCGGGCACATCCTGCTCCAGCCGGAGGTCGCCGGCGCCCTGCTCTCCCAGGAAGAGGCCAACTCCGGCCAGAGCAGAGCCGGTTCGCTCACCGACCGGGAGCGCGAGGTGCTCGGCCTGATAGCGGACGGCCGCTCCAACCGCGAGATCGCCCGCGCCCTCGTGCTGTCCGAGAAGACCGTCAAGACGCACGTCTCCAACATCCTCATGAAACTCGACCTCGCCGACCGCACCCAGGCCGCCCTGTGGGCCGTACGCCACGGCGTGACCGGCTGAAAGGCGCCGTGCGCGCCGGTGCGACCGGCAATACGGAGGGTTCCGCTCCGGGCTGAGATTCATACCGTCGTGGGAATGTCACCCGGATGGCGCATCCTCCGGCGATCTCCGCCGTTCTCCAGTGCGTGCCGCGGCGAACCGCCGCGGTGACCGCCTAGGAGGGGTTGGAAAGTGAAGAACCTGAAGAAGGCAGCCGCCGTGACGATGGTGGCCGGTGGCCTCGTGGCCGCCGGAGCGGGCCTGGCCTCCGCCACGACCGGCAGCTGGGCCGGCGGCGAGGCCCACGGCTCCCCGGGCGTCGGCTCGGGCAACGTCGTCCAGGTCCCGGTGCACGTCCCGGTGAACGCGGTCGGCAACAGCGTGAGCGTCATCGGCGTGCTGAACCCGGCCTTCGGCAACCTCGGCCTCAACCACTGAGTCCCGGCCGACACCGACCACAGGCCTCCCGGCACCGCCCGGGAGGCCTGCCGCCGTGACGACGTCGGTGCGGCCCCGCTCCCCGCAGGCCGCACGGCCCGGTCAGCACCCCTGTGGTGCGCCGGGCGTACGGGCGCCGCGGCTGACCGCCCGCCCGCACGCAGGCACGCACCACGGGACCGCCGGTACCGGCGTCGACACAGGCACCCCCGGCAGCTCAGCGCACCCCGCGCTCCCGCTCCTCCACGATCGAGTTGTACGCCGCCACCTGCGCCCGGCGGGCCGTCCGCTCCACGGGCCGCAAGGCTTCCGCCCGGGCGGCCATCTCCGAGGAGCTGACCGCACCCCCGTGCCCGTGGTCGTACGCCAGCGAGATCAGCAGCGCCACCCGCTGCGCCAGCTCCAGCACCCGCACCGCACGCGGCGGGTATCCCGGCGCCAGCACCTCACGCCCCCGCTCGGCCCGCGCCCGGTACGCGTCGATCGCCGCCTCCGCCACCGGACCGGACCCGGCGACGTCCAGCTTCGCCAGCATGTCGGTCGCGTCGCGCAGCGCCTCCGCCAGCTCCCGCTCGGCCTCGCCCAGCGACGGCACATCGGCGGGCGGCGCCTCCCGGACCGGCAGCACGCGCCAGACGACCTCGGCATGCACATCGCCCTCCGGCCCGGCCTCGTACACCTCCGGCACCAGCCCGAACGCGGCGCCGAAGCAGACCACCGCCTCCTCGGCCTCCAGCGCCCGCGCATTGAACTCGGGCGGACCGCTCAGCCCCAGCGGATGCCCCGGCGCCGGCAGCGCCACCCGCAGCCCGGTCGCCCCCAGCGCCCGCAGCCGCCCCAGCGCCAGCGTGAGCCCGACCTGCGCGGACTCCCCGGGCAGCCCCTCCACCCGGTGCACCGTGTCCTCGCCCACAATGGCGAGCGCGGCGTCATCCGGGGAGACGAGTCCGGCCAAAAGGGCATTTCCCCACGCGGCAAGGCGTCCAGAACGCGGTTCCGAGAGCATGCCCCCACCCTAAGGACCGGGCCGAAGGAATGGAGCGGCGCGCGCGTGGCGTAGATTTCATAAGGGCTGCGCCCACAGGCGCGGCGGACCGAGCCACAGGCGTACGCGACAGCCGAGACCGGCCACACTGCAAGGGGAGACAACGCGCTCATGAGCGATGTTCTGGAGCTTCAGGACGTATCCGTGGTCCGCGAGGGCCGGGCTCTCGTGGACCAGGTCTCCTGGTCGGTGAAGGAGGGCGAGCGCTGGGTCATCCTCGGACCCAACGGCGCCGGCAAGACCACCCTTCTGAACGTCGCCTCCAGCTACCTCTTCCCCAGCAAGGGCACCGCCACCATCCTCGGCGACACCCTCGGCAAGGTCGACGTCTTCGACCTGCGTCCCCGCATCGGCATGGCCGGCATCGCCCTGGCCGAGAAGCTCCCCAAGCGCCAGA
This sequence comes from Streptomyces sp. NPDC007189, assembly GCF_040703635.1. Lineage (NCBI taxonomy): Bacteria > Bacillati > Actinomycetota > Actinomycetes > Kitasatosporales > Streptomycetaceae > Streptomyces > Streptomyces sp. NPDC007189. Next base: position 5,379 of record NZ_JBEYEY010000006.1, on the reverse strand, counting down.
CGGTCCTGGAGACGGTCCTCACGGCCGCGTACGGCATGACGGCCCACTGGCAGGAGGAGTACGACGAGGTCGACGAGCGGCGCGCCCGCGCCTTCCTCGACCGCCTCGGTATGAGCGACTTCCTCGACCGCCGCTTCGGCACCCTCTCCGAGGGCGAGCGCAAGCGCACCCTGATCGCCCGCGCCCTGATGACCGACCCCGAGCTGCTGCTGCTCGACGAGCCCGCCGCCGGCCTCGACCTCGGCGGCCGCGAGGACCTCGTCCGCCGCCTCGGCCGGCTCGCCCGCGACCCCATCGCCCCCTCGATGATCATGGTCACGCACCACGTCGAGGAGATCGCCCCCGGCTTCACCCACGTCCTGATGATCCGCCAGGGCAAGGTCCTCGCCGCCGGCCCCATCGAGCTGGAACTGACCTCCCGCAACCTCTCCCGCTGCTTCGGCCTGCCGCTCGTCGTCGAGCAGGTCGGCGACCGCTGGACCGCCCAGGGCCTGCCCCTGTCCTGACGCCCCGTCCTGACCCCCTGTGCGCTTCCCCTTCGCGCCCTGTCCGCCGCCCGGCCCCGGCCCTACCATGACCATGTGAACGACATCGACGCATGGGTGTGGTGGCTCGTCGGCGCGGCGGCACTCGGAATCCCGCTCGTCGTCACCGCCATGCCGGAGTTCGGCATGTTCGCGGTCGGTGCCGTCGCGGCCGCCGTCGCCGCCGCACTCGGCTTCGACGCCGTGCTCCAGGTCCTCGTGTTCGTCGTCGTCTCGGTCGCACTCATCGCCGTGGTCCGCCCCATCGCGGCCCGGCACAGCAGACAGCACCCCCAACTCGCCACCGGTATCGACGCCCTGAAGGGCAGGCAGGCCGTCGTCCTGGAACGCGTCGACGGCTCCGGCGGCCGTATCAAGCTCGCCGGAGAGGTCTGGTCGGCCCGCGCGCTCGACACCGGCCGCGCCTACGAAGTGGGCCAGGAGGTGGACGTCGTGGACATCGAAGGGGCCACCGCCATCGTCATCTGAGGCATCCGGCCCACGAGTTGGGCGAAGTCTGACAGACTCGACCAGCAAGATCTTCTGCAAGCACGGGATCTGCCGAAGGCGCCGAGGCGGAGAGGGGTACGGGGAACACGATGGAACCGGTCATCATCGTCCTGGTCATTCTGGTGGTGTTGGTCTTCATCGCCCTGATCAAGACCATCCAGGTCATCCCACAGGCCAGCGCGGCCATCGTCGAGCGCTTCGGCCGCTACACACGCACCCTGAACGCGGGCCTGAACATCGTGGTCCCGTTCATCGACACCATCCGCAACCGCATCGACCTGCGCGAACAGGTCGTACCCTTCCCGCCGCAGCCGGTCATCACCCAGGACAACCTGGTCGTCAACATCGACACCGTCATCTACTACCAGGTGACCGACGCCCGCGCGGCCACCTACGAGGTCGCCAGCTACATCCAGGCCATCGAGCAGCTGACGGTCACCACGCTCCGCAACATCATCGGCGGCATGGACCTCGAACGCACCCTGACCTCCCGCGAGGAGATCAACGCCGCCCTGCGCGGCGTCCTCGACGAGGCCACGGGCAAGTGGGGCATCCGCGTCAACCGCGTGGAGCTGAAGGCCATCGAACCGCCCACCTCCATCCAGGACTCGATGGAGAAGCAGATGCGCGCCGACCGTGACAAGCGCGCCGCCATCCTCACCGCCGAAGGTACGCGCCAGGCCGCCATCCTCACCGCCGAGGGCGAGAAGCAGTCCCAGATCCTGCGCGCCGAGGGTGAGGCCAAGGCCGCCGCCCTGCGCGCCGAGGGCGAGGCCCAGGCGGTCCGTACGGTCTTCGAGGCCATCCACGCCGGCGACCCGGACCAGAAGCTCCTGTCCTACCAGTACCTCCAGATGCTCCCGAAGATCGCCGAGGGCGACGCCAACAAGCTCTGGATCGTCCCCAGCGAAATCGGCGACGCCCTCAAGGGCCTCTCCGGCGCGATGGGCAACTTCGGCCCCCTGGGCGGCGGCAACCAGGGCAACGGCGGAGCCAACGTACCCGCCCAGAACAATGGCCCCAGCACAGAACGCCGCGAGAAGCCGAGCATCGACTAGGGGTCACTGAAGAACGCCGGGTTCCTGCCGCGCCCCTTCAGGGGCGCGGGGAACTGCGCGATCAACCACAACGAACCCGCAGCCGACGTACGTCAGGAGCCCACGGCGTCTGGTCAGGCAGCATCCCGAGCCAACCAGCCCGGCAGCGCCTCGAACTCCTCGGCACCCAGCGCGAGCAACATCGCATCCGCCGGCGTGGGCTCGAACGGCTCCCTCAGCAGCTTCATCCCGGCCTGCTCCGGAGTCCGGTCGGCCTTCCTGTGATTGTCCTCCGCACACGCCGCCACCGTGTTCAGCCACGTGTCCTGCCCGCCCTGTGCCCGCGGCACGACATGGTCCACGGTCGTGGCCCTGCGCCCGCAGTACGCGCACCGGTGCCGGTCCCGGACCAGCACACCCCGCCTCGACCAAGGGGCTTGTCTTCGGAACGGCACCCGTACGTACCTGCACAACCGGATCACCCGGGGCGCGGGTATGTCCACATCGGCGCCACGCATGCGCAGTTCGGGGTGGGCCTGCTCGACGACGGCCTTGTCCTGCAGCACCAGAACGACGGCTCGATTCAACGTCACCGTCGACAGCGGCTCGAAGCTCGCGTTCAGCACCAGCGTGTCCCGCATCCAGCCCACCTCCCGTGTGCACCTGCCCACCCCCCGGCGGGCTTGGATCAACTCTGGACGGGCGCGCCGAGATGGACAACGCAATAAAAAATGCCCGCCTCCGATCACTTCCAAGACCGGAGGCGGGCAAACGTTCCGTGAACGCTCGGCTGAATCGCGGCGCCGCGCTCAGCCCTGCGCGGGGTTCTCGTACTCCCCGATGAGCTGCGCGCGTGCGAGGGTGTGGAACCGCAGATTGAAGCCGACGACGGCCGGCGACGCGTCCGCGTCCGGACCGAGCTTCTCCTGGTCGACCGCGTACACCGTGAAGACGTACCGGTGCGGCCCGTCCCCGGGCGGCGGCGCGGCGCCGCCGAAGTCCTTCGTCCCGTAGTCGTTGCGCGCGTGTACGGCGCCCTCGGGCAACCCCTCGAACTTGCCGCTGCCCGCACCGGCCGGCAGCTCCGTCACGGAGGCCGGGATGTCGAACAGCACCCAGTGCCAGAACCCGCTGCCGGTCGGCGCGTCGGGGTCGTAGCAGGTCACGGCGAAGCTCTTGGTCTGAGGCGGGAAGCCCTCCCAGCGCAGGTGCGGCGAGGTGTTGCCCTCGGCGTGGACCTGGGCGCTCTTTAGCGTCGCACCCTCCTGGACGTCGTCGCTCGTCACCGTGAACGACGGCACGGGCGGATGGAAGTCGTGGGGGAGCGGCCGCCGCTTGAGCTCGGTCACCTCGGTACCTCCTGATCGATGATCTGGAACCAGCAGTTCCCGAGCCTAGAACCAGTTGCGCTTGCTGCCGACCTCGGACAGCCACTGGTTCAGATAAGCCGCCCAGTCGGTCCCCATCCAGTCGTTCAGCCCCACCTGGAACGACCGGTAGGTGTCCGACCCCTCGCTGAACAGACCCGGCTTCTTGTCCATCTCCAGCACGACGTCCATCGCGTGCTCGTCGGCCACGAAGCTCAGCTCCACCTGGTTCAGCCCCCGGTACTGCGACGGCGGGTGGAACTCGATCTCCTGGTAGAACGGCAGCGTCTGCCGCGTCCCGCGGATGTGCCCCCGCTCCATGTCCGCGTTCTTGAAGCGGAAGCCCAGCTGGATGAAGGCGTCCAGGATCGCCTTCTGCGCCGGCAGCGGATGCACGTTGATCGGGTCGAGATCGGTGGAGTCGACGGCCCGCGCGATCGCCAGCTCGGTCGTCACCCCGATGTGCATCCCGCGCAGCGACTGCCCGTCGATCATCGTGACCGGCGTCTCCCAGGGCACCTCCAGGCCGAACGGCACCGCGTGCACCGCACCCGCCTGCAGCTCGAAGGCCCCGCCGAGCCGCACCTTGGTGAACTCGATGTCCTGCTTGTACTCCTGGTCGCCGCTCTCCACCTCGACCTTGGCCTGCAGACCGACGGACAGCCCCTCGACGTCCTGGTTCACGGACCCGCCCTGGATCCGCACCTCGCCCTGGACGACCCCGCCCGGCACGACATTGACCTCGGTCAGCACCGTCTCCACGGACGCCCCACCGGCACCGAGGCTCGCGAGCAGCTTCTTGAACGCCATTGACTCTCCCTTTACGAAGGCCCTCGACCCCTACAAACGCGATCCACCCCCCGACCGGTTCCGCCGGAGCGGTGCCGCGTCTGCACTACCCTCGGAGGGCATGATCGCGCCCCCGGACCGTACGCCACTGCCCCGAGAGTTCTTCGACCGCCCGGTCCTGGAGGTCGCCCCGGACCTGCTCGGTCGCATCCTGGTGCGTACGACACCGGACGGCCCGATCGCCGTACGCCTCACCGAGGTCGAGGCGTACGACGGCCCGAACGACCCCGGCTCCCATGCCTACCGCGGCCCCACCGCCCGCAACGCAGTGATGTTCGGCGAGCCCGGACACGTGTACGTCTACTTCACCTATGGCATGTGGCACTGCATGAACCTCGTCTGCGGTCCCGAGGGCCGGGCGAGCGCCGTCCTGCTGCGCGCCGGCGAGGTCGTCGAGGGCGTGGAACTGGCCCGCAAGCGGCGAGTTTCGGCCCGCAATGACAAGGAACTGGCCAAGGGCCCCGCCCGCCTGGCGACGGCCCTGGAGGTGGACCGCGCCCTGGACGGCACGGACGCGTGCGCCTCCGGCGAGACCCCGCTGCGCATGCTGACGGGTACGCCGGTAGCCCCTGACCAGGTACGCAACGGCCCTCGCACCGGAGTCGCCGGCGAGGGCGGGAACGGCGACGTCCATCCCTGGCGTTACTGGGTGGCGGGGGACCCTACGGTGAGCCCGTATCGGGCCCACGTGCCGAGGCACCGCCGAAGTTGACTCGCCCTACGAAGATGCGTAATGTATCCCGAGCCGCTGAACCGGGTACGGCGATCGCCTGCAGCCGGAGCGGCCACCCCACTACCTAGCTAGCACCCCTCGACGGGGTCGATTTTGGCGCGCTCGCGTGCCCGAATTCGACTCGCCGGACTCGATTATGAGTCGCCCGGGGAATGAGCTAACGTAGTGAATGTCGAAAGGGCGGACGGCGAAAGCCGAAAACCCCGCAGACGGCCCGCCGACCGGGAATCAGACGCCGAAAGGATCTGATAGAGTCGGAAACGCCGAAGGGAAGCGCCCGGAGGAAAGCCCGAGAGGGTGAGTACGAAGGAAGCGACCGTTCCTTGAGAACTCAACAGCGTGCCAAAAGTCAACGCCAG
>NZ_JBEYEY010000005.1:450536-497996 GCF_040703635.1 Streptomyces sp. NPDC007189 | reverse complement strand
CGCTGATCGCCGTCGCGGCGCCCTTCGCCCGCACGGCCGACATCCCCCCGGGCAGCGTCACCATCAAGCACATCGCCGGCCTCTACAACTACGACGCCCGGCGCGCGCCGGGCCACGCCGGGGCGGGGTCCGGGCAGGCGGGGGGCAGGCGCACCCCGCCCCCCGTGCGGTGCGAGCCGCACGGGGGGCGGAAGGGCAGGTCGCTCAGGACCGATGCGTGGACGGCTGTTCGGCTCGGGCCTGCGGCTGGGGATGGCCGGCGGCACGCAGCATCGGTGCGGCGTGCCGCTCCGGGCGGTCGGCGCCCTCGGCCGGGACGCGGCAGCGCGGCGCGGCGGCGTCGCCGGGCAGGGGCACGGGGCGGCGGGCCACGAGGCGCCCGACCCAGCGCCGGCCGCAGTGTTCGCAGGTCGGCGCGCCCTGCGGGGTGTACGGGGAGGGAACCGCCGCGTTGTCGCGGTAGAAGACCTCCCACTCGGCGTCCAGGGCGTCCCGGTAGCGCTGCACGTCGTAGTCGACGCTCCAGCGGTGCCAGCACGAGCCACAGGTGAACTCGACACGTTCGACGGCAAGTTCGGTGATCACGGCACGGCACCTCCTGTCCGGTCGGCGAGTGTGGTCTGCGAGGCGTACGCACAGCCCTCGAACCCTCTCGCAACCCCTATACCTCCCCGCCCTGAACATTGACAAGAAGCGGCTCAAGTTTTACTTCATGGCTGTAAGCAACAAAGGGCGAAACCGCAGTTCGCGGCGGGTGAGGAGGTGGCCGGGATGCAGGGGCGGGATCAGGGAGCCGACCTGTACGCGGTGCTGGGGGTGGAGCCCTCGGCGACGTCCGAGGTGATCACCTCCGCCTTCCGCGCCAGGGTGCGGGAGCTGCGCCCGGACACCCGCGTCGACGCGGTCACCGCCGAACGGTTCGGTGAGGTGCGGGCGGCGTACGAGACGCTCCGCGATCCGGTCCTGCGCACTGCCTACGACCGGACGCACGGGCGAACGGCCGGGCGGGACGAGCCGGCGCCCGGACGCGGTCCCGGCTCCACGCGGCCGCTCCGAGCCGCGCGGCCGTACCTCGTGGTGCTCGGGGCCGTCCGCCCCGAGCCGCCGCTGCGCGCCGGTCCCCTCCGGTGGGAACCGCCGCGTTGACCGCGCACGGCATCACCCACGCGCAAGGCGCCCGGACCACCCGTCGGTGGTGGCGTCGCGAAGAATAGCGAGGTGCTGGTCGGCGAGGTCGCCAAGCGGCAGGCCGTGACGAACGTGGAGCGCACCGCGCGCTCGGTCGGGTGTCCGGCCGTCCCGGCCCAGGACCGCGGACACCCGCCTCGCGGCGCGCGCCGGCGCCCGTCGGCGCGGGGCCGGCTCTTCCCTTCTCGTCACGGGGGAGTACCCGGCGTCACGCGACGAGCGTGATGCGACGGGCGGGCTCGGTCGCCGGGTACCGGCACGGCCGTCAGCCGGTGATCTCGATGCGCCGGGGCTTGGCCTTCTGCGCCTTGGGGACGGTGACGGTGAGCACGCCGTCGGCCGCCTGCCACAGCCGCCCCATCCGGCCGCCCCATCCGGCCGCATTACGGACAACTACCTTACTGGCGCCCATATTCTCCACGACGGACAGAAGGGGAAAGGCGTCACCGGCGCACGGCGCGGGCAGGGTGACATCCCTCACAGCGCGCCCGGCGCCTAGGCGTCCGGCTTAGTAGGCGCGGCTCCGCCGATATAGGGGACTTGTCCGGCTTGCCGTCGGCGCCGGCCGTCCCTGGGACCAGGAAACCTCCTTCGCCCGGCTCGTTCTCGTATCCGCCGCCGTCGGCCCTCTCCTGACGGCTCGCCAGCCATGCGCAAACATCGCGGACGCGAACCCGGCACCTCCGTGGCCGCCTGACAAGAGGCGTCTTCTCCTACTAGCGCCCTTCGTAGAGACGCCCTTTGCGCTCCTTGTGAAGCCCTCCTGAAAATGAGCGCCCCGCGATCACCGAACGAGGTTGACGAATGGCCCAGCACCGCAAGACGCAGCCCTACCGGCGCATAGTCGTCGCCGCCGTCGCCATCGGAGCCGTGGGCGTGCCGTCCGTCGCCCTGGCCTGCACCGACTGGCCGCAGGGCGGCACAGACCGGCCCGAGGCGGCCGCGACGACCACGCCCCGGCCGCACCACCACGGCCACCGGCACCATCACCACCGCAACGCCGCCCCCGCGCAGACCACCGCGTCCCCCACGCAGCGGCCCACCGCGTCGCCCACGCAGCGGCCCACCGCCCACCCCAGCACCGGCACGAAGACCACGGCCCCCGCGCCGCGGACGACCACGTCCGCCCCCAGCACCCCCAAGCCCAAGCCCACGCCCTCGGCCACGGCCACCGCGTCCTCGGCCACCGCGCGCGTCGTCCAGCTGGTGAACGCCGAGCGCGCCAAGGTCGGCTGCCACCCGCTGACCGTGAACGCGAAGCTGACCCAGGCCGCGCAGGCGCACAGCGCGGACATGGCGGCGCACCGGAACATGTCGCACACCGGCTCCGACGGGTCCGCCCCCGGCGACCGCATCACCCGGGCCGGCTACACCTGGAGCGCCTACGGCGAGAACGTCGCCTACGGCTACGACACCCCGGAACAGGTCATGACGGGCTGGATGAACAGCCCCGGTCACCGGGCGAACATCCTCAACTGCTCGTACAAGGAGATCGGCGTCGGCCTCGCCCAGCCGGGCAGCTACTGGACGCAGGACTTCGGCACGTCCCGCTGACGGCGGGTCAGCCGCCCGCCAGTGGGTTGGGCAGGGGCAGATAGCGGGCGTCCGCGCCGTCCGCTCCCGTCCAGCGCAGCAGCAGGTTGGTCTTGCCGGGCAGTGTGGGCGAGGCGAGCAGGGCGGGGACCTCGGGCAGGGCGTGCCGGGCGAGCTCCCGGCGCGCCGCGGGCCAGGGGTCGAATCCCTGATGGTGGTCGGCGAGGGCGGCGGCGATCTCGGCGAGGTGGTTGACCACCAGGCAGTACACCAGCCGCTCCCAGCCCGCCGCCCGGGTCACGTCGGGCAGCAGCTTGGCGCCCTCGGCGTCCCGGAACAGCGCCTGCACGGGCGTGCCGGAGCCGTCCACGGCGACGAGGGTGTTCTGCAGATGGGCCTCGAGAACGACCCCGTGATCGTCGAACGCGGCGAGGGCGGGCGGCACGACCTGGCGCAGATAGGCCTCCCACCAGGCCGCCGGGTCCCCTGCGGCGGCCAGCGGGCTGCCGTCGAAGCCCTCGGCGAGGGCGGCGGCGAGCAGGGGCGTGGCGCCGGGCAGCAGATGGCCGCGCAGGCCGTCCCTGACGAGGACGGCCAGCTCCTCGAAGGCGAAGGCGGCCGTGCGGTAGCCACGGTCGCCGAGCCAGGCCGCGGGCGGGCCCAGCGCCGCGAAGGCGTGCCGTGCCGCCGCGTCCGTGCGGCGTAGTCTGCGCAGGTCGTGGCGCCACAGGCGGCGGATGTCGTTGGTGATGCGGACGTCCAGGCTGAACTTCAGGAACAGGTCGCGCCCGGGCTCGTACACCGTGCGGACCGCCGCCGTCGGCCAGGTGTCGAAGGCGGTGGCGCCGAGGCGGAGCAGGCGGCCGTCGGCGAAGGCCGGGGCGAGGTCGCGGCCGACCAGCTCCAGCTGCCAGGGGTGGGCCGGCAGCAGCCGGTAGCCGGGCGGGGCCGCGCCCAGCGCGTCCAGGGCCCCGGTGTCGCCCTCCTCGGCCACCTGGTCCTCGCGGACGCCGAGGAGCGTGAGCGGGAAACGGGCGTGCGCCTCGGGGGCGTACGGCAGCCAGGAGGCGACCGGGCCGCCGCCGCGCGCCTTGGGCGCCGGGTGGTAGGGGTGGCCGGTGATCAGGGACTGCTCGGAGCGCACGTAGGGGTCCGCGGGCGGGGTCGCCCGGGCGCGGGCGGCGAGCAGGGCGGCGACCGCGTCCCGGCTGTCGATCATCTCGGCGGGCAGGTCGCCGCCGGGCAGCCCGGTGTGCCGGCGCAGTTCCTCGGCGACCAGTTTGACCAGTTCGGTGTGGCCGACGCGGCGCCAGGCCCCGGCCGCGCGCACCTCGGGGTCGGCGGGGCGCCGGCCGGCCCGCACCCGCAGCAGCCGCCCGCTGGGCAGGCGGTGGATCCGGCGGTCACCGGGGCCGTCGAGCGGTACGGCCACCTCGCGCAGCAGGCAGTTGAGCAGGGGCGCGACCGCGTAGGCGTCGGCGCTGCCGCCGGCGGCTCCGGTTCGGGGTGCTCCGATGGGGGGTGAGGAGTCCACGCGATCCATTCGTTTCGTCCGGAGTGGTCACGATCAGTATGTCTGTCGTCGCCGACAATCGTCCTGCGCGCCCGCGTACCCGAGGAGCCGACCGTGCACCGTCCCCCCACCGCCGAGGCCCGGGTGGCCGAGGAACTGGCCGCCGTCCGGCCCGCGCTGCTGCCGCGGTTCACCACGGAGCTGCCCGGCGCGCGTGCCGCGGTGCTGACCCGGCTGTGGCGGGCGCTCACCCATGAGCCGCTGCCGTGGATCACCGGCCGGGTCCGGGGTGCGCACAGCCTGGCGCTGCGGCTCGCCGACGGCCGCACGCTGTACGGCCCGCACGCGGACCCGTACGCCACGGGCGCGTACGTCACGGAAGTCCGCCTGGACCGGGCGCGCGCGGTGGATCCGGCCGCGCTGATGACCGCCCTCGGCGTGCCGGACGGCGCCGCCTTCGCCGCCGAACTGGCCGACAGCGTGGCCTCGTTGGCGCTGTCCCGGGCGGGCGCCGATCACCCGAAGGAGTGGCCGGAGCACGACTGGGAGTGGGAGCAGCGGGTGACCGACGGGCATCCGTACCACCCGAACTGCCGGTCCCGGCCCGGTTTCTCGGTGGCGGACCAGCTGGCGTACGGCCCCGAGCACCGGCCGGTGGTGGAGCTGGGGACGGTGCCGGTGCCGGCGGACGGGTGCCTGGTGGCCGGGGACTGGCCGGCGGAGCTGCGGGACGGCGGGCGGCTGCTGCTGCCGGTGCACCCCTGGCAGGCCGGCCATGTGCTGAAGCGGTCGTACGACCCCTGGCGCCCGGCCCGTCCGCTGCTGTCCCTGCGCACCCTCGCGCTGCCGGACGGCCCGCATGTGAAGACGGCGCTGAGCGCCCGGCTGACGTCGTCCGTGCGGGACATCTCCCCGTACTCCGTCGAGGCCGCGGCGCCCCTGTCCGTGCTCGGCGAGGAGCTGGCCGCCCGCACCGACGGCCTGCTGCACGTCACCCGCACCCTCGGCGCGGTCTCGGCCCACTCCCCCGATCTGGCCGCGCTGCTGCGGGAGTCGCCCGAGGTGTACGCGGCGCCGGGGGAACGCGTCCTGCCGGTGGCCGCGCTGGCCACCACCGCCCTGCCCGAGTCCCCCGGCTGGCTGGCGGCGTTCGCCCGGCTGGCGCTGACGGTGGGCCTGCGCCTGCTCGACCTCGGGGTGGCCCTGGAGGCGCACGGCCAGAACCTGCTGGTGATCCTGTCCGCCGACGGCGCCCCGCTGCGGCTGGTCTACCGCGACCTGGCCGACATCCGGATCAGCCCGGCGCGGCTGGCCCGGCACGGCATCGCGCCGCCCGCGCTCACCGGCCGTCTGGTCACCGACGCCGAAACGGCCCTGCGCCGCAAGCTGTTCGGCTCCCTGGTGGCGGGCGCCCTGGCCGGCACGGCGGGTTCGGGCCCGGCGCTGGGAGCGGCCCTGGCGGCCGCCGTACCGGACCTGCCCGACACCCCCGACCTGCGCGCGCTGCTGCAAGGGCCGCTGCCCGCGAAGGCGCTGACGCTGATGCGGCTGTCCCCGCGCACCCCCGGCGACCAGTGGACGTCGCTGCCGAACCCGCTCGTTTTGGAGCCATGCCGGTCTGATCAATAAGATCCGGCGATGATCACAAGACAACGGCTGGCGGCGGGCGTCTGTGCTCTGCTCGCCGCCCTGGCGGCCGGGATCGCGTTCCCCGGCGGGGCCGTCGCCGACGAGACACGGGCGGCCGCCCCGAAGGTCGAACTCGTACTGGACGTCAGCGGTTCGATGAGGACGCGGGACATCGACGGCGACTCGCGGATGGCCGCCGCCAAGCAGGCGTTCGGCGAGGTGCTGGACGCCACTCCGCAGGAGGTCCAGCTCGGCATCCGCACCCTGGGGGCCGATTACCGCGGCAACGACCGCAAGGAGGGCTGCAAGGACACCGCGCAGCTGTACCCGGTGGGCCCGCTGAACCGCACCGAGGCGAAGACGGCGGTGGCCACGCTGCAGCCCACCGGCTGGACGCCGATCGGGCCCGCGCTGCTGAAGGCGGCGGACGATCTCAGCGGCGGTGACGGCACCCGCCGCATCGTCCTGATCAGCGACGGCGAGGACACCTGCCAGCCGCTCGACCCGTGCGAGGTGGCCCGCGAGATAGCGGCCAAGGGCATCGGCCTGACCATCGACACCCTCGGCCTGGTGCCGGACGCCAAGACCCGCGACCAGCTCAGCTGCATCGCGGACGCCACCGGCGGCACCTACACCGACGTACGGCACAAGGAGCAACTGTCCGGCCGGGTCGGGCAGTTGGTGGACCGGGCGGCCGATCCGGTGGTGACGCCGGTGGCCACGCAGGGCGCCGCGCAGTGCGCGACGGCACCGACGCTGAAGTCCGGGCTCTACACGGACCGTGAGGAGTTCGGGCAGCAGCGCTGGTACAAGGTCGACGTCGACCCCGGCAAGGAGCTGCGCGCCTCGGTGAGCGTGGCCGACGACCGCGCCGTGAACCCCGACTACGGGATGCTGCTGCGGGCGGTGACCGTGCACGGGCGGGAGATCGTGCGCGGCGAGGCCGCGGGCACGGGCCGTACGGACGCCGTCTCGACGGGACTTCGCTACCCGAAGCCCGCGAGCGACGACGACACGGCGACCGCGGAGACGGTGTGCCTGGAGGTCACCCACTCCTTCTCGGCCGCGCCGGGCGTGAAGACCACGCCGGGTCTGCCGCTGGAGCTGACGGTCGATGTCGTGGACGGGCCGTCCGGCCATCACGACGTGGCCTCCTTCGGCCTCGGCCGGGGCTGGTGGCTGCTGGGGGCGCTGGTGCTGACCGGCTTCCTCGCGGGTCTGCTGTGGGGCTGGCTGTCGCGCTGGCGGGTCGCGGTCTGGAGGACGAACTGATGCGGATCACACGGGTGCTGGGCGCCGCGCTGCTGGCACTGGGGCTCGCGGCCGGACCGGCCGCGGCCGACTCGGCGAGCCCTTCGCCGAGCGCCTCCGGCGACGGTGGTGCGCCCACGCAGGCGGGCACCTCCTTCCGTACGGCGACGGAGATCCGGCAGGGGCAGCAGGCCACCGCGTCCGGCTCCACCGGCGACTACCTCTACTGGTCGTTCCCGGCGGACACCGGGCAGCGCCCCACCGTCAGGGCGACGGTGAAGCTGCCCGCCGCGCACGGCGCCGAGACCTGGCAGATCGACGTGTACGACGGGCTGCGGCGCCGGCAGGCCTGCCAGTACGGGGCGGCGAGCCGTACGGCCGAGCCGGGGGCGACCTCGGTCGAGCTGGCCTGCGTGCTGCGGACCGTGCGCGGCTGGTCGGAGCCGTGGGCCAACGACCCGCTGCCGGGTACGTACTACATCCGGCTGACCGTGGTGGACCTCGGCTCCGCCGACCTCGGCAAGCCGGTGAGCGCCGACGTCCGCGCCGACTCGAAGGACATCGGGGGCCCGGCGGCGGTGGACGGCTCGCTGGGCAAGCCGCTGGTTCCCGGGATCGCCGTCAAGTCCGAGGCGCGCGGGGACGGTTCCAGGACCGCCGTGCTGTCGAGCTTCGGCTCCGACGACGGCTGGTCCTCCGGCTGGTGGACCGACCGGTGGGTGTGGACCGCGATCGGCGGCGTCCTCGCGGCTCTGGCCGGTATCGGCGGGTACGCGCTGACACGGGGATCCGGGCGGCCGTCCCGGATACCGCCGGACGCGTGACGCACGCGAAGGCCCGCCTCCCGGCGGGCCTTCGCTCGTTCCCCCTCAGCTCTCACGCAGGGCCTTGGCCAGGGTGCCGTCCCCCGTCACCGTCACCCGTCCTTCCCGTACCGCGTCGGTCAGGCTCACCTCGCCCCGGGCGACCGCCTCGCACGTCGCCGCGTCCATCACCAGCCGGGCGTCGGGCTCGGCCGGCGCGGGCCCGTCGCCGTACACCGGGCCCTCCTCGGCGCCGACGCGCAGATGGAAGTCCCCCTCCTCCAGCCGGACTTCGACCAGCCCCTCGCCCTCAAGGCCGCGCAGCAGCGGCAGGGCGAACCAGTGCGCGCGGACCGCGTCCGTCGGGCGCCGCTGCCCCAGCTCGGCCTCGCCCCACCGGCCGAGGGCCTGGAGCACCGGCAGCAACGCGCGCCCCCTGCCGGTGAGTTCGTACACATAGGCCGCGCCGGGCGGGGGCAGCCGGCGGCGGGTGGCGAGGCCGTCGCGCTCCATGTCCTTCAACCGGGAGGCGAGTACGTCCGTGCTCACGCCGGGCAGGTCCGCGTGCAGGTCCGTGTAGCGGCGGGGGCCGGCCAGCAACTCCCGGACGATCAGCAGGGTCCAGCGGTCGCCGACGAGGTCGAGGGCGCGGGCGGCGGAGCAGTACTGGTCGTAGCTTCGGCGAGGTGACATGCGACGCAGTCTAGACAACACGTTGGACTTTCCAAGCGCCTACTTGGTAAAACCAAGCAACACCAGTTTCCGGAGGGGCGCATGGAGTTCCGGCAGTCGAACAAGCTCAGCGAGGTCTGTTACGAGATCCGCGGCCCGGTGATCGAGCACGCCAACGCGCTGGAGGAGGCGGGCCACAGCGTGCTGCGCCTGAACACCGGCAACCCCGCGGCCTTCGGGTTCGAGGCGCCGGAGGAGATCCTCCAGGACATGATCCGGATGCTGCCGCGGGCGCACGGCTACACCGACTCACGCGGCATCCTCTCGGCCCGCCGTGCGGTCGCCCAGCGCTACCAGACCCTGGGCCTGGACGTCGGCGTGGACGACGTCTACCTCGGCAACGGCGTCTCCGAGCTGGTCTCCATGGCCGTCACCGCCCTGGTCGAGGACGGCGACGAAATCCTCGTCCCCGCCCCGGACTTCCCGCTGTGGACGGCCGCCACCACCCTCGCCGGCGGCAAGGCCGTCCACTACCTGTGCGACGAACAGGCCGACTGGAACCCCGACCTGGCCGACATGGCGTCGAAGATCACGGACCGGACGAAGGCCGTGGTCATCATCAACCCGAACAACCCGACGGGCGCGGTCTACCCGAAGGAGGTCGTCGAGGGCATCCTCGATCTGGCCCGCCGGCACGGCCTGATGGTGTTCGCCGACGAGATCTACGACCAGATCCTCTACGACGACGCCGTGCACCACTCGGCCGCCGCCCTCGCCCCCGACCTGGTCGTGCTCACCTTCTGCGGCCTGTCCAAGACGTACCGGGTGGCGGGCTTCCGCTCCGGCTGGCTGGTGGTGACCGGCCCCAGGCAGCACGCGAAGGACTATCTGGAGGGCCTGACCATGCTGGCCTCCATGCGCCTGTGCGCCAACGCGCCCGCCCAGTACGCCATCCAGGCCGCGCTCGGCGGCCGCCAGTCCGTCCGCGAACTCACCGTGCCCGGCGGCCGGTTGTGCGAACAGCGGAACGTGGCCTGGGAGAAGCTGAACGAGATCCCCGGCGTGTCCTGCGTGAAGCCCAAGGGCGCGCTGTACGCGTTCCCGCGCCTGGACCCCAAGGTGCACAGGATCCACGACGACGAGAAGTTCGTGCTGGACCTGCTGCTCCGCGAGAAGATCCAGGTGGTCCAGGGCACCGGCTTCAACTGGCCCTCCCCCGACCACTTCCGCATCCTCACCCTCCCGCACGCGGAGGACCTGGAGGCGGCGATCGGCCGCATCGGGCGGTTCCTCGGCGGATACCGGCAGTGACGTAGCCGAGGACGACCTGGCACCGCACGGCCTTGGTGTACGGGTCCGCGCATCCCGTCCCGGCGGGTGTTCGAGGGGCACTGGGGGTCGCGGGAATGCCCGGCCCCGGGCCCGTGTTGACGCTCCCCGTCGCCGACGGACGGACAGGGGGAACGACACATGACGATCACTGTGCACGGGACGGTGGCGGACGGATTCGAGGGCGTCCGCGAGGAGTTCGCGGCTGTACTCGCCGAGGAACGGGACGACCCGGGCGCCCAGCTGGTGGTGTACCGGCACGGGCGGCGCGTGGTGGATCTGTGGGGCGGCGACGGCATCGACGGGGACTCGCTGACGACCCTGTACTCCATCGCCAAGGGCGCCGCACACCTCGTCGTCGCGCTGCTGGTGCAGGACGGGGTGCTCGACCTGGACCGCGCAGTCGCCTCCTACTGGCCGGAGTTCGGCGCGCACGGCAAGGACCGGCTGACGCTGGGCGAGCTGCTGGAGCACCGGGCGGGACTCGTCGGCGACGCCGAACAGGCCTTCACCGTCGAGGAGCTGGCCGACGACCGGGTGACCGCGGCCCGGCTGGCGGGACGCGAGCCGCTGTGGGAGCCGGGCGCCGCCTGGGGCTACCACGCCTTCGTCATCGGCGCCCTCACCGGCGAGGTGGTGCGCCGGGTGACCGGCCGGTCGATCCAGGAGCTGTACGAGGAGCGGATCCGGGCGCCGTACGGCCTCGACTACTACCTGGGTCTGCCGAAGGAGGCGGAGCCCCGCTGGGTGGACGTGCAGCCGCTGGTGCCGACCCCGGAGGAGGCCGCGCTGCTGAAGGAGCGGGCGGCGGCTCCGGACAGCCTGCGGGGCATCGCGTTCAGCGCGCACGGGCCGGAGCCGATCGACCTCGTGGCGTTCGGCAACCACCCCCGGGTGAAGGCGCTCGGGCCCACGTCCTCGGGCGGCGTCGGGAACGCGCGCGGGGTCGCCGGGATGTTCGCGGCCGCCATCAGCACCGTCGACGGCAGGCCGCCGCTGCTCACCCCCGAGACCGCGGCCCGGTTCGCCGAGCTGCGCACCCCGGGCGGCCCGGACCTGGTCACCGGCGGCGAGGATCACTTCGCGCGCGGCTTCGAGCACACCCCCGCGCTCTACCCGTTCCTCGACGCCGGCACCTTCGGGCACAGCGGCGCGACCGGCTCCCTCGGCTTCGCCGACCCGGCGAACGGCATCGCGTACGCCTACACCCGGCGCCGGTTCTGCTTCCCTTCCGGGGTGGGCGCCGCACCGGAGAACGGCCGACTGGCCGAGTCCGTCCTGCGGGCCGCCGGTTCCCTGTGACACGGTACTGACGACACGAGCGGGAAGGACGCGGACGTGGGTGACCTCTTTCTCGTCCGGCACGGCGAGACCGAGTGGTCGCGGTCCGGACGGCACACCGGGCGGACCGACGTACCCCTCACCGAGCACGGGCGGGAGCAGGCACGCCGGCTCGCCCCGCTGATCCGCTCCCACCGCATCGGCGCCGCGTTCGTCAGCCCCCTGCAGCGGGCCCGGGAGACCGCCGAGCTCATCGGGCTCCCGGACGCCCGGGTCGACGCCGACCTGCAGGAATGGGACTACGGCGGGTACGAGGGCGTGACCACCGTGGAGATCCAGCGGAGCCGGCCCGGCTGGTTCCTGTTCACGGACGGGGTCGCGCCGGGGCCGCCGGACCGTCCGGGCGAGACCCCGGAGCAGGTCGGCGAGCGCGCCGACCGGATGCTGGCCAAGGCCGACGCCGCCCTGGAGAGCACCGACGGCGCCGTCGTCCTCGTCGCCCACGGCCACTTCCTGCGCGTCCTCACCGCCCGCCGCCTCGGCCTGCCGGCCCGGCACGGCGCCCTGTTCCTGCTGGGCACGGGGGCGCTGGGCCGGCTCGGCACCGAGCACGGGCGGCCGGTGGTGGCGGGCTGGAACATCCGGCCGCGGGAGGAGTGAGGCCGGCAGCGGGCGACGGCCGTCGTTGTCAGACCCCCGCCGTACTCTGCGAATGGGCCGTCCGACGGGCTGGTCCCGGCAGGACACGGGAGGGGAAGGGGGTTCATGGTGAGCCGACCGCCGACCGCCGCGCAGCGGCGGGTGATCGAGGCCGCCGATCCGGTGACCGGGCGGCTGCGCGGCACTCAGGCGCAGCTCGCGGCGCTGGTGACGCGGGGCCTGGCCTTCCGGCATCCGAGACCGCCGCACGACCACTTCCTGACGCCTGCGGGCCACCGGATACGCGAGGCGGCGGCCTCGGAGCCGACGGCCGGAAAGACCGCGCCGGACACGGCGGTGTTCGCGGCGCGGGCCGCGGGTGAGCAGCCCCCGCCGGACACGGGGGTGTTCGCGGCGCGGGTCGGGGGCGAGGAGGAGCCGCCCGCGGACGGCGCGGCGCGGCTGCGCGAGGTGCACAGCGCCTGGCAGGGGCTGCTGGAGCTGCGCCGGATGACCAACCCGGACGGCGCGGCGGACCGGCCCTGCGGCTGGGAGCGCACGCATCTGGTGCGGGCCGCCGCGCTGGCCCTGGAGGCGGCCGGGCACCGTCCGGCGGGCGGGGACGCGGACGGCTACCGGGTGCGGGCCACCCCGCAGCCGGAGGCGGTCGCCGTGTACGCGCCGGACGCGGAGCGCCTGGCGGCCTGCGCGGCCACGCTTCAGCGCGCGGGCTGGCAGGCCGGCGAGTACACCGAGCCGCGCACGCGGGTGCGCTATCTGCTGGCCTCGCCGCGCCGGATCTGAGCGGCGTGCCAAGATCAGTCGACCGGAGAATCGAACGCGAGAAGGGCAAGCAGTGGCCGAACCGTTTTCCGTCCGTGTGACCGTCCGGGGCTACGAGACCGACACGCAGGGGCACCTCAACCAGTCCGTGTACCTCAACTACGCGGAGCACGCCCGCTGGTCGCTGCTCCAGGCGGCCGGGATCAGCCAGTCCCGGCTGGTGGGCCGGGGCGTGGGTCCGGTGGCGCTGGAGACCACGATCCGCTTCCGGCGCGAACTGCTCGCCGGTGACGAGGTCGACGTGACCTGTGCGTTCGAGTGGGGCGGCGGCAAGACGTTCCGGATCGTGCAGGAGATACGCAAGGCCGACGGCACCCTGGCGGCCGAGGTCAGCGCGGTGGGCGGCCTGATGGACCTGAAGGAGCGCAAGCTGGTCGCCGATCCCCGGGAGGTGTTCAAGGAGCTGACGACGGACCTCGCCCTGTTCGGCCTGTAGGCGCCGGGGGCCTGCGCGTCGAGCGGCTCGGGCCGGTGCTCGGCGTCGTAGGCCGCGCGCGCCTCGGCGATGTACACCCGGTTCCGCTCGGCCCACTCGGTCAGCCGTTGCAGCGTGTCGTTCAACTCGTGGGCGACCGGGGTGAGTTCGTACTCCGCATGACGCGTCAGGCCCAGCCGCCGCATCTCCGAGCCCCTTCGGGCACTCCGGCTGGGGGCACCCCCATCGCACGGGACGACGCGTGCGCCCGAGCTGCCGTACGCGCTCGCGCGGGGCACGGTGGTCTCCGTGCCCCGCGCGGGCGTTCAGTGGGCGGCCGTCAGTTCCTGCCCCGCCTCCATCGGGTGGGTGACGTCCTCGGCCTCCTGGCCCCTGCCGATGTGGTTGAAGACCAGGTTGAGCAGGACGGCGGTGACACAGCCGGTGGAGATGCCCGAGTCCAGGACGATCTTCGCCGTTTCGGGGAAGGCGTGGTAGAAGTCCGGCGCGGTGATCGGGACGATGCCGACCGCGAGGGACACGGCCACGATCAGGACGTTGTTGTCCTTCTCCAGTCCGGCCCTGACCAGGGTCTGGATGCCGCTGGCCGCGACCGAGCCGAACAGGACGACGCCGGCGCCGCCGAGGACCGGGCGGGGGACGACCGCGATGAGCGAGGCGGCCATCGGGCACAGGCCCATCAGGACCAGGAAGCCGCCGCCCACGGCGACCACGAAGCGGCTGCGGATCCGGGTCATGGCGACCAGGCCGATGTTCTGGGCGAACGCGCTGCACATGAAGCCGTTGAACAGCGGGCTCAGGGCGGAGCCGAGGGTGTCGGCGCGCAGGCCGGCCGCGATGATCCTCTCGTCCGCGGGGCGTTCGACGATCTCGCCGAGCGCCAGCATGTCGGCGGTGGACTCCGTCATGGAGACGACCATCACCACGCACATGGACAGGATCGCGGCGATGTGGAACGTCGGGGCGCCGAAGTGGAACGGGGCCGGGAAGCCGACGACGGCGGAGTGCGCGACGGGCCCGAAGTCGGTGACGCCGAAGGGTATCGCGACGAGCGTGCCGAGGATCAGGCCGAGCAGGACCGCGATCTGCTTGACGAAGCCGCGGGTGAACCGGCGCAGCAGCAGCACGATCACCAGGGTGATGCCGGCCAGCGTGAGGTAGGTCGTCGAGCCGTAGTCGTGCGCGGCGGGGTTCGGTCCCTGGGCCCAGCCGAAGGCGACGGGCAGCAGGGAGACGCCGATCAGGGTGATGACCGAACCGGTGACGACGGGCGGGAAGAAGCGGATCGCCTTGCTGAAGAAGGGAGCGGCGAGGAAGCCGAGGAGACCGGCGACGATGACCGCGCCGAAGATCATCGGCAGGGCGTCGGACTTGTCCTTCGCGGAGGCGACGATCGCCGTCATGGGGGCGACGCCGGCGAAGGTCACGCCGTTGACGAAGGGCAGCCGGGCGCCGATCTTCCAGAATCCGAGGGTCTGCAGGAAGGTCGCGAGCCCGGCGGTGAACAGACAGGCTCCGGTGAGGAAGGTGAGTTCTTTGCCGGACAGGCCTACGGCCGCGCCGACGATCAGGGGCGGGGCGACCACTCCCGCGTACATGGCGGCCACGTGCTGCAGGCCGCTGGTCGCCATTTTGAGGGCGGGGAGTTTCTCGTCAACAGGATGGGCGGCCACGGCTGCTCCTCCGGGCGGTTGAACACGTCGTCGTCGACGTGGGTTTCATGGAGGTGATGTGGTCGTGCGGGACCGGGGACGGGGATGGTGCGGTGGTGCCTGAGCGGTCGAGCGGTTGACCGTCCGGGGCGCGTGGTCGTACACGCGCCCCGGACGGCTGCCGTGGACCCCGCTCGGGTCCACGGGCCCCGGCCGGGAGCCGTCCCTCCTGGCCGGAGTCTCATCCGGTGGGCGGCCGTGAAGCGGTGCCGTCCACCGAGGTGTGCGGGGATCAGGTCTCGGCCGTGATCCTGGCGAGGCGTCGGGCCTCCTCGCGGGTGGCGCGGGCGACGGCGTCCTCGTCGACGGTGAGCAGCCGGCCGTTCTCCACGATCTGCCGGCCGTCCACGAAGGACGCGGTGACGGGGGCCGCCGCGCCGAGGACCAGCGCGGCGACCGGGTCGGCGATGGAGGCGTGGGCGAGGGTGTCCATCCTCCACAGCACGACGTCGGCCAGCTTGCCCGGCTCCAGCGAGCCGATCTGGCCGGCCCGGCCGAGCACTCGGGCGCCGCCGAAGGTGCCGAGCCTGAGCGCCTGGCGGGCGGTCAGCGCGGCCTCGCGGTGGGCGCCGAGTCGGTTGATCAGCAGGGCGTTGCGCAGCTCGGTGTGGAGTTCGCCGGACTCGTTGGAGGCGGTGCCGTCGACGCCGAGGCCGACGGGGACGCCCGCCTTGAGCATGTCGGGGACGCGGGCGATGCCCGCCGCCAGCCGGGCGTTGGAGGACGGGCAGTGGGCGACGCCGGTCCCGGTGCGGGCGAACGCGGCGATGTCGGAGTCGTTCATGTGGACGCAGTGCGCCATCCACACGTCCTCACCGAGCCAGCCCGTGGACTCGAAGTAGTCGGTCGGGCCCATGCCGAACAGCTCGTGGCAGAACTTCTCCTCCTGAACGGTCTCCGAGCCGTGGGTGTGCAGCCGTACGCCGATACGGCGGGCCAACTCGGCGGCCTCACGCATCAGTTCGGTCGACACCGAGAACGGCGAACAGGGCGCCACGGCCACCTGGGTCATGGAGTCGAAGGAGGCGTCGTGGTGCTGCCTGACGGTCTCCTCGGTGGCGGTGAGCGCACCGTCCAGCGTCTCGACGGCGAAGTCCGGCGGCAGGCCGCCGTCCGTCTCGCCGCGGTCCATGGAGCCGCGGGCCAGCGTGAAGCGGACGCCCGTCTCGGCCGCGGCCCGGATGATCGCGCCGGACAGGTCGCCGGCTCCTCGGGGATGGATGTAGTGGTGGTCCATGGCGGTGGTGACACCGCCGCGGGCCATCATCGCGAGGGAGCCCTGCGCGGCCGTGCGGGTCATCCGCTCGTCGATGCGCGCCCAGGTGGGGTACAGCGCGACGAGCCAGTCGAACAGGTTGTGGTCGGTGGCCAGGCCCCGGGTGATCCACTGGTAGAAGTGGTGGTGGGTGTTGACCAGGCCGGGGGTGGCCAGATGGCCGCTCGCGTCGATCCGCCGCACCACGTTCCGCAGGCCTTCGGGGGCCCGGCCCGCGCCGACCGACTCGATGCGGTTTCCGGCGAGGACGAGGTGGCCGGAGGCGTACTCGGTGTCGGTCGCGTCCACGGTGGCGATCGCGCAGTTCTCGATGACGATGCGCTGGGCTGCCGGTGGTGCCATGTGCTTCCTCGTCTTTCGGGGCGGTCCGTGGGCGGGGCGTGGTCCGCGGATCTCGGTGGCGTTCGTGGGCGTCGGTCCGCGGTGCGGGGTGGCAGGACCCTAGGAGGATTCGAGGGCCGGAACCGGGCTGCCGCGCCGGGCGCCGAGATGGTGGAAGAACAGGTTGAGCAGGACGGCGACGAGCGCGCCCGCGCTGATGCCGGAGCCGAGCACGGTCTGCGCCCAGGCCGGGAAGCCGGCGTAGAAGGTGGGTGCGGCCAGCGGGATGATGCCGGCGCCGAGGGCCACGGCCACCAGGATGATGTTGGAGCTGTCGTCCAGGCCCGCCTCGGACAGCGTGCGGATGCCGCTGACGGCGATGGAGCCGAACAGGACGATGCCCGCGCCGCCGAGGACCGGCATGGGGACCAGGGAGACCACCGCGCCGAGCACCGGGAAGGCGCCGAGGACGAGCAGGGCCCCTCCGGCGACGGCGACGACGTAGCGGCTGCGCACCCGGGTGAGGGAGACGACGCCGACGTTCTGCGCGAAGGCGGAGGTGGGGAAGCCGCCGAAGACGGGGCCGAGCAGGGTGGCGATGCCGTCGGTGCGCAGGCCCCGGGTGATGGTGCGCGCGTCGGTGCGGCGGCCGCAGATCTCGCCGAGGGCGAGCATGCCGGCGCTGGACTCGGTCATCAGGACCAGCATCACGATGCACAGGGACAGGATCGCCGCGGGCTGGAAGGCGGGCGGGCCGAAGGCGAAGGGCGCGGGCAGCGCGGCGACGGGCGCCGACTTCAGCGCCCCGAAGTCGGCCATGCCGAACGGGACGGCGGCCAGGGTGCCGATGAGCAGCCCGAACAGCAGGGCGACCTGCTTGACGAAGCCGCGGCCGAAGCGCTGGATCAGCAGGATCACGGCGAGGGTGAACCCGGCGAGCGCGAGGTGCGGCATGGCGCCGAAGTCGGCGGCGGTCTTGTCGCCGCCCTGGGCCCAGCTCACCGGGACCGGCATCAGCGTGACGCCGATCAGGGTGATGACGACACCGGTGACCAGCGGCGGGAAGAAGCGCAGCAGGCGTCCGAAGAACGGCCCGACGGCGAGGCAGAAGACGCCGGCGCACATCACCGCGCCGTAGATCGCGGGGAGTTGGTGTCCTTTGCTGTTGGTCTCGGCGATCGCGAGGATCGGGGCGATGCCGGCGGAGGAGGCGGCGTTGACGAAGGGCAGCCGGTTGCCGACGAGGCCCTTGACGCCGATGGTCTGCAGGACGGTCGCGACGCCCGCGATGAGCAGGCTCGCGGCGATCAGCCGGGTGCGGGCCGCGATGTCGAGTCCGCAGGCCTGGCCGATGATGAGCGGAGGAGTGACGACGCCTGCGTACATGGCGGCGATGTGCTGGAGCGCGGCGGGGACGAGCCGCGCCGGACGGAGCTTTTCGTCGACCGGGTGCACGGACGTGACGGAGTCCTCGGTGTGCACCGGCGGGGTGGGGCAAGGGGCGTGGGCCGGCCCCTGCGCAGGCTGTGCCATGGTGTTCCCTCCGGTGTGGCGTGTCCCCGGCCGGCGGGGCCGGGGACACGCGTCCCGCGTCAGAGGTTGGTCATGTCGACCGGGATCTGCGGCTCGCAGCCGTCCCGGAGGATGGTCGCCTCGATCAGGCCGTAGGGCCGGTCGGCGGCGAAGTAGACCTCGTTGTCGTTCTTGAGGCCGAACGGCTCCAGGTCGACCAGGAAGTGGTGCTTGTTCGGCAGCGAGAAGCGGACCTCGTCGATCTCGCTGCGGTTGTTGATGATGCGCGCGCCCATCTGGTACAGCGTCTGCTGCAGGGAGAGGGAGTAGGTCTCGGCGAAGGCCTGGAGCATGTGCTTCTTGACCTGCTCGTAGGACTTCTCCCAGTTGGGCGTCTTCTGCTCGTCGTCGGTCCAGTTGAACCGCCAGCGGCTGGAGACCGAGGTCGCCAGGATCCGGTCGTACGCCTCCTTGAGGGTGGTGTACTTGTCCTTGATGTAGCCCCAGAACTCGGAGTTGGTCGAGTTCATCACCGTCAGGTCCTTCAGACCGGAGATGACCTCCCACTTCTCGCCGTCGTAGGTGACCTGGGTGAGGCGGGTCTCCTGGCCCTTGCGGACGAAGGAGTGCTTGACCTCGTCGGCGCCGATGAACTTGGAGTTGGCGTCGGAGGTCTCGATCCGCTCCCAGGCGTACTCCTCGATCCGGATCCGGGCGCGGTGGATCGGTTCCTGGGAGGTGACGAAGTGGCGGGCGAGGTGGATGCCGAACTGCTCGGCGGACTCGATGCCGTACTCCTTGGCGAACGCGTACACCGTGTTCTTGGTGGTGTCGGTCGGCAGGCAGTTGGCGTTGGAGCCGGAGTAGTGGACCTCGTCCAGGTCGCCGCTCAGCGCGACCGAGACGTTGAGGTCCTTGATGTGGTGGGTGTCGCCGTCCCGCGTGATCTTTACGACTCGGTTCTCGGCCTTGCCGTACTGGTTCTGTCCCAGGATGGTCGGCATTCGCTAGCTCCCTCGGTAAACGGAGTAGCCGAACGGGTTGAGCAGCAGCGGTACGTGGTAGTGCTCGCCCGGTACGACGGCGAACGTGATCGCCACCTCCGGGAAGAACACGGCCCGTCCGCTGTCCCGAGTCGCGGGGGCGTCCTGCTGCGCATCGGCTTGCTTCTTCTCGAAATACGGCTCCACCGCGAAGTCGAGCCGTACGTGTGTGGTCCCTTCCGGCAGGGCCGGCAGGTCCTTGCACCGGCCGTCGGCGTCGGTCGCGGAGCCGCCGAGCGCCTGCCAGTCCGCGTCGCGCCCGGACCGGGCGGAGAGGTGGACGGCGACTGCCTCGGCGGGGCGGCCGATCGAGGTGTCCAGAATGTGTGTGGACACGGAGGCGGTGGTGCTGGTGCTCATGGTGTCAGGCGTCCTCTTCGACGAGTCGGGCCAGTCGGATGCGGTTGATCTTGCCCAGCTCGGTGCGGACGATCTCCCGCTCCTGCTCCGGCGCGTTGCCGATCCGCTCCTTGACCGCGTCGCGCATCTGCTCACCGGTGCGGCCGGTGGCGCAGATCAGGAACACATGGCCGAACTTCTCCTGGTAGGCCAGGTTGAGTTCGAGCATCTCGGCCTTGAGTTCCGCGGCGGCGCCGGCCATGCCGGACTGCTCCCGCGCGGAGGTCGGGTCCCCGGGCTTCGGGCGCCCGATCGGCGGATGCCCGGCCATCGCCTCCTGAAGGTCGGCCGCGGTCAGCCCGGCCATCGCGGCGTCGCTGGCGGCGTACAGATCCTCGCAGGTGGCGTACGGTCGGGCGGCGAGCAGTCGCCGGGCCCACTCGGCCGAGGCGCACGCCTCGTGCAGGACGGCGAGGGCCTCGCGCTCCTCCAGGTCGTTGAACCGGGCCAGGCCCTGGGGCGTGGAAATCGACGTCACGGGAGCCTCCGTGGCCGGATTCGGCCTTCGTGCTTCAGCGGGCTGCCGATAGCTAACGCCCCCGGAAACGCCACGTCAACACTTTGTTGAAAATTCCGGGTAACAACGCGCCCCGACAGGGGCGCGGGGCTGTAGCCCCCCAGCGGAGCGCTACGCGCCCTTCTCGCGGTTCAGGTAGTTGTAGACCGTGAACCGGCTGACGCCGAGCGCACTGGCCACGGTCTCCACACCGTGCCGTACGGCGAACGCCCCCCGCGCCTCCAGCGTACGCACGATCTCCTGCTTGGCCTTGCGGTCCAGGTCGGCCAGCGGCCTGCCGCGCCGGCGCTCCATCGCGGCCAGGATGTGGTCGAGGGAGTCGGCGAGCTGGGGCAGGCGTACGGCGACGACGTCGACGCCCTCCCAGGCCAGCACGACGTCCTCGGGGCCGGCCTCGTCGGGCGGGATCATCTCCCCGCCCATGGCGTCGACCAGCGGCTTCACGGCCGTGATGAACGGCTCGTCCCCGCTCATCCGTCGCCCTCCGCGATCCCGTCGTCGATCACGTTGACCTGGAGCGAGATCCGGGTGGCGCCGGCCTGGAGGCTCTTGCGCAGCAGCGCGTCCACGGCGGTGAGGACGCGGTCGGCCCCGCCCTCGGCCGTGTTGCCGAACGGGCCGACGTCGACGGCGTCCAGTCCGGCGCCCTCGACGACCTCCCGCGCCACCAGGGCGTGCGCGGGCGCCTCGTCCAGGTCGAAGGGTTCGGTCGTGAACTCCACTCTCAATCGCACGCGCACAACCTAACGCGCGGCACCGGTTTTCGGACCGCCCGGCGGTGACCGGCTGACGGACCCCCCTTGACAAGCCCCGACACACGACGGCAATCTTCCATTACGCAGAAACGAACTTCCGTAATACGGAAACTCGACCACGGAAGGGAGCGCGGCCCCCGATGGGATTCGCAGACCAGCGCTTCAACGTCAACCTGTCGATCCTCTTCACGGAACTCCCGCTCCTGGAGCGTCCCGCGGCCGCCGCCGCGGCGGGCTTCACGGCGGTCGAGCTGTGGTGGCCCTGGGTCGACTCCCCCACCCCCGAGCAGTCCGAGCTCGACGCCCTGAAGAAGGCGATCGAGGAGGCGGGCGTGCAGCTCACGGGCCTGAACTTCTACGCCGGGCAGCTCCCCGGCCCCGACCGCGGCGCCCTGTCGGTGCCCGGCGAGGAGTCGGAGCGGTTCCGCGCCAACATCGACGTGGCCGCCGGCTTCGCCCAGTCGCTGGGCTGCACGGCGCTCAACGCCCTGTACGGCAACCGCGTCGAGGGCGTCGACCCCGCCGAGCAGGACGCGCTCGCCCTGGAGAACCTCGCCCTCGCGGCCCGGGCGGCCGACCGGATCGGCGCCGTCGTGCTGATCGAGGCGCTCAACGCGCCCGAGTCGCCGCTGTGCCCGATCGTCAGCGCGCCGAAGGCCGTCGAGATCGTGGACAAGGTCAACGCGGCGACGGGCCTCGGCAACGCCAGGTTCCTCATGGACCTGTACCACCTGTCCATGAACGGCGAGGACCTGCCGGCCGTCATCGACCGGTACGCGGTGAAGACCGGCCACGTGCAGATCGCCGACAACCCCGGCCGCGGCGCCCCCGGCACCGGCTCGCTCCCGCTGGAGGAGCTGCTCGACCAGCTGAGGAAGGCCGGTTACGACGGCTGGGTCGGCCTGGAGTACAAGCCGGGCGACCGCCCGAGCGCCGAGGCCTTCGAGTGGCTCCCGCGCGAAGCGCGCCCGGCGCGCTGAACCCCCCGACTTTGCAGAGCAGTCAGAGAGGCACCCCCATCATGAGCAACGCCCTTCCCAAGATCGCCTGGATCGGCCTCGGCATCATGGGCTCCCCCATGAGCGAGAACCTGATCAAGGCGGGCTACGACGTCACCGGCTTCACCCTGGAGCGGGAGAAGCTGGACCGCCTGGCCGCCGCCGGCGGCACCGCCGCCTCCTCCATCGCCGAGGCCGTGCGCGACGCCGACGTGGTCATCACCATGGTGCCCGCGTCCCCGCAGGTCGAGGCCATCGCCTACGGCCCGGACGGCATCCTGGAGAACGCGAAGTCCGGCGCGCTGCTGATCGACATGTCCTCGATCACCCCGCAGACCTCGGTCGACCTGGCGAAGGCCGCCGAGGACAAGGGCCTCCGGGTGCTGGACGCGCCCGTCTCCGGCGGCGAGGCCGGCGCCGTCGAGGCCGTACTGTCGATCATGGTCGGCGGTGGGCAGGCCGACTTCGAGCAGGCCAAGCCGATCTTCGAGGCGCTGGGCAAGACCATCGTGCTGTGCGGCCCGCACGGCTCCGGCCAGACCGTGAAGGCCGCCAACCAGCTGATCGTCGCCGTCAACATCCAGGCGTGCGCCGAGGCCGTGGTCTTCCTGGAGAAGTCCGGCGTGGACCTGAAGGCCGCGCTCGACGTCCTCAACGGCGGTCTGGCCGGCTCCACCGTGCTGACGCGGAAGAAGGACAACTTCCTCAGCCGCGACTTCAAGCCGGGCTTCCGCATCGACCTGCACCACAAGGACATGGGCATCGTCACCGACGCGGCCCGCAACGTCGGCGCCGCCCTGCCGGTCGGCGCCGTGGTCGCCCAGCTGGTCGCCTCGCTGCGCGCCCAGGGCGACGGCGGCCTGGACCACTCGGCCCTGCTGCGGGCCGTGGAGCGCCTCTCCGGCGCCCAGATCTGACCCGGGCCCCCAGACTTCCGGGCGGCGCCGCCGCTGACACCTGTCCTGTCGCGCCCAGGCGGCGGCGCCGCCCGGAATCACCCCTGCGATCTACTTCAACAAACTGTTGACGTACGGATTGCCCACTTCTAGGCTCCACGAAGACTTCTAGGCTCCACAAAGCGGAAACAGGTTTCCGCTGCCACCGCACGGAAGGTCCACGATGTCGCAGCGCGTGCTCACGACAGAGTCCGGCGCCCCGGTCGCCGACAACCAGAACTCCCTCTCGGCCGGCGTAGGCGGCCCGCTCCTGATCCAGGACCAGCACCTCCTGGAGAAGCTCGCGCGCTTCAACCGCGAGCGGATCCCGGAGCGCGTGGTGCACGCCCGTGGCTCCGGCGCGTACGGCCACTTCGAGGTGACCGACGACGTCACCGGCTTCACCCACGCCGACTTCCTGAGCGAGGTCGGCAAGCGCACCGAGGTGTTCCTGCGGTTCTCCACGGTCGCCGACTCCCTCGGCGGCGCCGACGCCGTCCGTGACCCGCGCGGTTTCGCGGTGAAGTTCTACACCGAGGAGGGCAACTACGACCTCGTCGGCAACAACACCCCGGTGTTCTTCATCAAGGACCCGATCAAGTTCCCCGACTTCATCCACTCCCAGAAGCGGGACCCGTTCACGGGCCGTCAGGAGCCGGACAACGTCTGGGACTTCTGGGCCCACTCCCCCGAGGCCACGCACCAGGTCACCTGGCTGATGGGCGACCGCGGCATCCCGGCGTCGTACCGCCACATGAACGGCTACGGCTCGCACACCTACCAGTGGACGAACGCGCAGGGCGAGGCCTTCTTCGTCAAGTACCACTTCAAGACGAACCAGGGCATCCGCTGCCTGAGCAGCGAGCAGGCCGCGGAGATCGCGGGCAAGGACCCCAACTCCCACCAGACGGACCTGCTGCAGGCCATCGAGCGCGGGGTGCACCCGTCCTGGACCCTGTACGTCCAGCTGATGCCGGCGGCCGAGGCGGCCGACTACCGCTTCAACCCCTTCGACCTGACCAAGGTGTGGCCGCACAACGACTACCCGCTGCAGCGGGTGGGCCGCCTGGTGCTGGACCGCAACCCGGACAACGTCTTCGCCGAGGTCGAGCAGGCCGCGTTCTCGCCGAACAACTTCGTGCCGGGCATCGGCCCCTCCCCCGACAAGATGCTCCAGGGCCGCCTGTTCGCCTACGCGGACGCGCACCGCTACCGCCTGGGCGTCAACCACACCCTGCTGCCGGTCAACTCCCCGAAGGCGGTCCCAGGCGGCGCCCGCAACTACGGCCGCGACGGCTTCATGGCGCTCAACCCCCAGGGCCGCGGCGCCAAGAACTACGAGCCGAACTCGTACGACGGCCCGGTGGAGACCGGCCGCCCGCTGTCGGCCCCGCTGGCGGTCTCCGGCCACACGGGCACCCACGAGGCCCCCCTCCACACCAAGGACGACGACTTCTTCCAGGCGGGCGAGCTGTACCGCCTGATGTCCGCGGAGGAGAAGTCCCGCCTGATCGCCAACATCGCCGGCAGCCTCTCGCAGGTCTCCCGCGACGACGTGATCGAGAAGAACCTGGCCCACTTCCACGCCGCCGACCCCGAGTACGGCAAGCGTGTGGAGGAGGCGGTCCGCGCCCTGCGCGAGGACTGAGACAGGCAACCCGCAAGCGGCGTACGGACCCTGACGGGAGGTCACGGTCTCCGTACGCGGCCCGCGCGGCCCGCCGTTTCCGGCCCGGATGAGGGGTGGCCGTACGGCGGAGGGCGCGGGCAGGGCGAGGACCGTGGTGGCCTGCGAGCCAGTGCGGTGGTGAAGGACCGGGTCCCCTTCTCGACCAGAGGGAAGGGCACCCCGGCTCCGTCGCAGCCACCGCGGTCCCACCCAGCCCCCTTCGACGGGGGCCACCCGCTCCGTCCGGCGGCGCGAACGACCTGTCGCGCCCAGCCTCGCGCCGTCGGACGGTCACCACGCAGAACGCTCCCTACGCCGACTCGATCCCTTCGGCGAGGGAGCGTTCGGCGTTGTCGATAGGATCGTGGCTGATCACGGTTGTCGGCAGAGGGGGGCTCCGCGGTATGAGCGGCACAGTGACGGCGGTCAGCAGCAACGGGGAGTACTCGTTCAGCAAGCCGAACCGGGACAGCATCACACTGCTCGCCGGGCTCGGTGTGGAGGGGGACGTGCACGCCGGTGTGACGGTCAGGCACCGCTCGCGCGTCGCGCAGGATCCCACCCAGCCGAATCTGCGCCAGGTCCACCTCATCCAGGAAGAGCTGTTCGCCGAGGTGGGCGAAGAAGGCTTCGAGGTGGCGCCCGGCGAACTCGGCGAGAACATCACCACGCGCGGCATCGATCTGCTCGGTCTGCCGGCCGGCACACTGCTGCGCATCGGCGGCTCCGCGGTCCTGGAGGTCACCGGCCTGCGCAATCCCTGCCTGCAGATCGACACCTTCCAGCACGGGCTGCTGAAGCGGGTCGTCGGCCGCGACGAGGCCGGGAACATCGTGCGCAAGGCCGGCATCATGAGCATCGTCAGGGAAGGCGGCGTGGTGCGCCCCGGCGACACGATCGTGAGCGAGCTTCCCACCGGCCCGCACCGGCCCCTGGACCGGGTCTGACCGTCGGCGTGCGCATCGGCGTCCCGCGCCGCACGCTGAAGACATGGGCAATACGCACTACCCGCACATCGTGGTGCACTCCCCCGCTCTCGACGGGTCGCGGCGGGTGACCGAGGGGGACGTGACGCTGGGGATCGCCTCGCATCTGGACGATGTCGTGGAGATCCTGCGGCTGGCCGATCTGGACCGGATCGAGGTGGAGGAGAGCGATCTGATCGAGTGGCAGGGCGGCGGGCCCGACGACTGGCCGGGGCTGTCGGAGTACGAGCTGTAGCGGCGGGCGTACGGCAGCGGTCGTAGGCGGGCTACGGCATCCTCAAATCAACCTCTGAAGACGGGGCTGAAGGCTTCAACCGCCCCCGCGGTAGGGCAGATTACGTGCACCAGGGGCCCGCCGGCACGGGGGCGGCGGGCCCCGCACGGGGGAGTACGACGGGGGACGCGAAAGGGCGGCCCGTCCTGGTGGACGGGCCGCCCTTGGTGTGCCTGGCGGTGTCAGACCTTCAGCGGCTTGACCGACGTCGGCGCGTGGCCGGGCTCGGTGGCCAGCTCCTCGAACTCGGAGATGTCGCTGATGTCCATGGTGCGGCTCATCGAGATGTTGGTGATCCGCTCCAGGATCGCCTCGACCACGACCGGCACCTGGTACTCGGCGGCCAGCTTCTTCGCCTGCTCGAACGCGGCGCCCAGCTGGTCCGGCTCGGTGACCCGGATCGCCTTGCAGCCCAGGCCCTCGGCGACCTTGACGTGGTCCACGCCGTAGACGCCCAGCTCGGGCGTGTTGATGTTCTCGAACTCCAGGTTGACCTGGAAGTTGATGTCCAGGCCGATCTGCGCCTGGCGGATCAGGCCCAGGTAGGCGTTGTTCACCAGCACGTGGACGTAGGGGATCCTGTGCTGGGCGGCGACCGCCAGCTCCTCGATCATGAACTGGAAGTCGTAGTCGCCGGAGAGCGCGACGACCGGGGCGTCCGGGTCGGCCTTGGCGACGCCGATCGCGGCCGGGATGGTCCAGCCGAGCGGGCCGGCCTGGCCGCAGTTGATCCAGTGCCGCGGCTTGTAGACGTGCAGCATCTGCGCGCCGGCGATCTGGGAGAGGCCGATGGTGGTGACGTACCGGGTGTCCGGGCCGAAGGCCCTGTTCATCTCCTCGTACACGCGCTGCGGCTTCATCGGCACGTTGTCGAAGTGCGTACGGCGCAGCAGCGTCGCCTTGCGCTCCTGGGTGGAGGCGACCCAGTCGGAGCGGTCGGGGAGCCTGCCGACCGCCTTCAGCTCCTTCGCCACCTCGACGAACAGCTCCAGCGCGGCCTTGGCGTCGGAGACGACACCGTAGTCCGGCGGGAAGATCTTGCCGATCTGGGTGGGCTCGATGTCGACGTGGACGAACTTGCGGTCGCCGCGGTAGACGTCGAGCTTGTAGCCGGTGTGGCGGTTGGCCCAGCGGTTGCCGATGCCGAGGACGAAGTCGGACTCCAGGAAGGTGGCGTTGCCGTACCGGTGCGAGGTCTGCACGCCGACCATGCCGGCGTTCAGCTCGTGGTCGTCGGGCAGCGCGCCCCAGCCCATCAGGGTCGGGATGACCGGGGTGCGAGTCAGCTCGGCGAACTCCACCAGCAGGTCGGCGGCGTCGGCGCCGAGGACGCCGCCGCCGGCGACGATGACGGGGCGCTGCGACTCCAGAAGAAAGGTGATCGCCTTCTCGATCTGGGCGCGGGTCGCGGCCGGCTTGTAGACGGGCAGCGGCTCGTACGTCTCCGGGTCGAACTCGATCTCGGTGAGCTGGACGTCGATCGGCAGGTCGATCAGGACCGGGCCGGGACGGCCGGAGCGCATCAGGTGGAAGGCCTGCTGGAAGACCCCGGGGACCTGGGCGGCCTCCAGGACGGTCACCGCCATCTTCGTGACCGGCTTCGCGATCGAGGCGATGTCGACGGCCTGGAAGTCCTCCTTGTGGATCACGTGGGTGGGCGCCTGACCCGTGATGCACAGGATCGGGATGGAGTCGCCGATGGCCGAGTACAGGCCGGTGATCATGTCGGTGCCGGCGGGGCCGGACGTGCCGATGCAGACGCCGATGTTGCCCGGCTTGGTGCGGGTGTAGCCCTCGGCCATGTGCGAGGCGCCCTCGACGTGGCGGGCGAGGGTGTGGTGGATGCCGCCGCCCTCCTTGAGGGCCTTGTAGAACGGGTTGATCGCCGCGCCCGGCACACCGAAGGCGTCGGTGACGCCCTCGCGCTTGAGGATCTCAACTGCCGCGCGGGCAGCGGTCATACGAGCCATCGAGTACTCCTGCTTCGGCTTCTCGGATGCGTACTCCCGTCGCGCCCCGCGGTGAGCACAGTCTCCAGATTGCTGTTATTCCGCATCGCGGAAGTTAGTTTCTACTATCTGGAAGCAATGTAGAAGCGCGGGCCAATGTCGTCAAGAGAGGCCGAGACAGGGCAAGCGCCGGACAAGCGGCGTTCGAGGGGAGGACGATGGGGGTCGCTGTCCCGACGCGACGGATCCGACGCGACGCCTGGGAGATGGTCATGCCCGAGAGCGTGCCGGTGCGCTGCCCGGCCTGCCGGCGCGAGCACGTCTACACCGCGTCGTCGTACCCCTGCGTGTGCGGCGCGCCCACCGCCCCGCGCCCCGACCCGGCCGCCGAACCGGCCGTGGCGGCCCACCGGGCCTGGGACGACGAGTGGCTGGCCGTGCCCTGCGCCGCCTGCGGACGCCGCAACCAGTGGCCGCATCCGGAGCTGGGCTGCCCCTGCGGCACGGTCCTGCGCATCCCGGTGACGCCCGTGGCGGGCCCCGGCACACCGCAGACGGCGGCCGAGACGCCCGCGGGGACCGGGCCGGAGCCGGCCGTCCGCCGCCCCGCCTTCCCGCCACGCGCCATCCGCACCGCCCGCGACGCCGTCACCGTCGCCGCGCTCTATCTGCGCTGGCTCGGCTACGGGGACGTCCGCCGCGCCGACCAGCGGCCCCCGAACGGCATCGGGCTCGCCGCGCCCGGCCTCCTCGCCCAGGTCGACCCCACGGTGCGCCCGGCGGCGCACCGCGACGTGGAGTGCCTGTGGCTGACGGCGATGACGGAGTCGGCGGACTGCGTGTACTTCTCCCTCGCCGGGTACACCGACGCCGCCCGCAGCGGCGCGGACGCCCTCGGCGTCCCCCTGTTCGTCCTGGACCTCGCGGGCGTCCCCCAGCCGGTGAACGACCCGGCCGGCACACTGCACGCCACCGGCGCACCGGGACGGGACACCCGGTCGGCGCACGACGGCCTCTGACGAACCCCGCCGGCGTACGGCGGCCTCCGACGAACCCCGGTCCGAGTGTGCCGCCGACAGCGCGCTCGGCCCGGGGCCCGCCGTGGAACAAGAAGCGGATGCTCGCTCAGGAGCGTTTCATGCCTGGTACATTTCGCGCAGTTCGACTTTGCGCACCTTTCCGGACACCGTCATCGGGAAGGAGTCGAGGATCCGCAGCCTGCTGGGGATCTTGTAGTGCGCGAGCCGGCCCCGGCAGAAGGCGCGCAGCTCCTCCAGGGTGAGGGGGTCGGCCGCGTCCTGCGGGATCACGCAGGCCAGCACCTCCTCGCCGTACCTCTCGTGCGGCACCCCGACGACCTGGACGTCCCTGATCCTGGGGTGGGCGTAGAGGAACTCCTCGATCTCGCGCGGGTAGATGTTCTCGCCGCCCCGGATGATCATGTCCTTGATCCGGCCGACGATCTCGACGTACCCGTCCTCGCGCATCACCGCCAGGTCGCCGGTGTGCATCCAGCGGCCCGCGTCGACGGCCTCGGCGGTCTTCTCCGGCTCGTTCCAGTAGCCGAGCATCACGCTGTAGCCGCGGGTGCACAACTCCCCCGCCGTACCGCGTGGCCGGGTGACCCCGGTGGCCGGGTCGACGACCTTGACCTCCAGGTGGGGCAGGACGCGGCCGACGGTGCCGGTGCGGTGTTCCAGGTCGTCGTCGCGGCGGGTCTGGAGCGACACCGGCGACGTCTCGGTCATGCCGTAGCAGATGGACACCTCCGCCATGTGCATCTCGGCGACGACCCGCTTCATCACCTCCACCGGGCAGGGCGAGCCCGCCATGATGCCGGTGCGCAGCGAGGAGAGGTCGTACGTGGCGAAGTCCGGGAGGTTCAGCTCGGCGATGAACATGGTCGGCACGCCGTACAGGGACGTACAGCGCTCCCGCTGCACCGCCTCCAGCGTGGCCTTCGGCTCGAAGGACGGGGCCGGGATGACCATGCAGGCGCCGTGCGAGGTGGCCGCGAGGTTGCCCATCACCATGCCGAAGCAGTGGTAGAAGGGCACCGGGACGCAGATCCTGTCCTGCTCGGTGTAGGCGATCAACTCGCCCACGAAGAACCCGTTGTTGAGGATGTTGTGGTGGGACAGGGTGGCGCCCTTCGGGAAGCCGGTCGTCCCCGAGGTGTACTGGATGTTGATCGGGTCGTCGCAGGACAGCTCCTCGTACGGGGCGTCCCCGGTGCCGCGCGCGATCAGCGCCTCCCAGCTCGGGTCGCCGATGTACACGACCTCGCGCAGCGCCGGGCACCTGCCGCGCACCTCCTCGACCATGGCGCGGTAGTCGCTGGTCTTGTGGCTCAGGGAGGCGACCAGCAGCGATATCCCGGCCTGGTTCAGGACGTACTCGACCTCGTGGGTGCGGTAGGCCGGGTTGATGTTCACCATGACGGCGCCGATGCGGGCGGTGGCGTACTGGACCAGCACCCACTCCGGGCAGTTGACGGCCCAGATGCCCACCCGGTCGCCCTTGGCGACTCCGCTCGCCACCAGCGCCTGCGCCAGCTCCTCGACGGCCGCGCCGAACTCGGCGTACGTCCAGCGCCGCCCCGACGGCACGTCGACCAGCGCCTCGCGCTCCGGCCACCGCGCCACGGCCCGGTCGAGGTTGGCGCCGATGGTGTCGCCGAGCAGGGCGGTGGCACCGGTTCCGTGCGTGTACGACAGCTCGGCGGTCACCGGAAGTCCTCCTCGCGGTACTCGTTCGCGGAGCCGGCGGCCGTCGCCTCGCGCAGCTCGATCCGGCGGATCTTGCCGGAGACCGTCTTGGGCAGCGGGCCGAACTCCAGCCGGCGGATGCGCTTGTAGGGGGCGAGCACCTGGCGGGAGTGCTCGAAGAGGACCTTCGCGGTGTCCGGTCCCGGCTCGTAGCCCGCCGCGAGCACGACGTACGCCTTGGGCACGGCGAGCCGCAGCTCGTCCGGCGCGGGCACGACGGCGGCCTCGGCCACCGCCTCGTGCTCCAGCAGCGCGCTCTCCAGCTCGAACGGGCTGATCTTGTAGTCGCTGGCCTTGAACACGTCGTCGGCGCGCCCGACATAGAAGATGTATCCGTCTTCGTCCCTGCGGCCGATGTCCCCGGTGCGGTAGTAGCCGCCCGCCATGGCCTGTGCCGTGCGGTCCGGGTCGCCGTGGTAGCCGGTCATCAGGCCGACCGGGCGCTCGGCGAGGTCCAGGGCGATCTCGCCCTCGGCGGCGCCGGGCGCGCCGGAGACCGGGTCGAGGAGTTCGACGCGGTAGCCGGGGCTGGGCCGGCCCATGGAGCCGGTCTTCAGCGGCTGGCCGGGGCTGTTGGAGACCTGCACGGCGGTCTCGGTCTGCCCGAAGCCGTCCCGGATGGTGACGCCCCAGGCCCGCCGGACCTGCTCGATGACCTCGGGGTTGAGCGGCTCGCCCGCGGCCACCACCTCGCGGGGCCGCGTGCGCAGCTGGCCGAGGTCGGCCTGGATGAGCATGCGCCACACGGTCGGCGGGGCGCAGAAGGTGGTGACGCCCACCCGGTCCATCTCGGCCATCAGCCGGGCCGCGTCGAACCGCGTGTAGTTGAAGAGGAAGACGGTCGCCTCGGCGTTCCACGGCGCGAACAGGTTGGACCAGGCGTGCTTGGCCCAGCCCGGCGAGGAGATGTTCAGGTGCACGTCGCCGGGTTTCAGGCCGATCCAGTACATGGTCGCCAGATGCCCGATCGGGTACGAGGCGTGGGTGTGCTCGACCAGCTTGGGGCGGGCGGTCGTACCCGAGGTGAAGTAGAGCATCAGCGGATCGTCGGCGAGGGTGGGGCCGTCGGGGAGGAACTCCGCCGGGGCCGTGTACGCGTCCTCGTACGGCTCCCAGCCCTGCTCGGGCAGGCCGCCGACCGCGATCCGGGTGTAGGCGCCGGGCACGTCGGCGAACTTGGCGGTGTCCTCGGCCCGTACGATCACGTGCCTGACCCGGCCCCGGTCCACCCGGTCGCGCAGGTCGGCCGGGCCGAGCAGCGGGGTGGCCGGGATGACCACGGCGCGCAGCTTCATCGCGGCCAGCATGGTCTCCCACAGCTCGGTCTGGTTGCCGAGCATGACCAGGATCCGGTCCTCGGCGGTGACGCCCCGGTTCCGTAGCTGGTTCGCGACCCGGTTCGAGCGCTCGGACATCTCGGCGAAGGACAGCCGCCGTTCGGTGCCGTCCTCCTCGACGATGTGCAGCGCGGTCCGGTCGTTGCCGGCGGCGATCACGTCGAACCAGTCCAGCGCCCAGTTGAAGTGCGCGGGCCGCGGCCAGGCGAAGCCCGCGTACGCGGCCGCATAGTCCTCGCGGTGTGCCAGCAGGAAGTCCCGCGCCCCGCGGAACTGCTCGGTCGCCGTCGTCATCTGTCCTCCTCGTACCGGACCATTGCCGGGCGGCTCTCTGGCATCGTCTAATCCGTGATGCAGGTCTCACCACCCCCGAACGGGGGTGTGGGCGGCGGAAAGGGCGAGCAGGTGACGGCAGACGCGGCGGGGGCGGTGGAGATCGGCGGCGCGCTGGTCCGGCTGCGGCGGGCCACGGGCCTTCCCGTCGCCTTCGGCGGCCTCGTGGAGTCCGGCCGGCCGCAGATCCGGATCAGCGAGCTGAGCGGCACGACGACCGCCGCCCTGCGCTCCCTCGCGGTGACCTCGGGCAACGGGCTGGGCGGCAAGGCGGTGGCGCTGGCCCGGCCGTGCGCGGTGACGGACTACTCCAGCTCCCGGCAGATCAGCCACGAGTACGACGTCCCGGTGGCCGCCGAGGGCATCCGCTCGGTGCTCGCGGTGCCGGTGGTGGTGCGGCGCCGGGTGCGCGGGGTGCTCTACGGCGCGCTGCGCTCGGCCCAGCCGCTCGGCGACCGCACGCTGGGGGCGGCCATGGCCGTCGCGCGGGACGTGGAGCAGGCGCTGGTGGTGCGGGAGGAGGCCGGGGAGCTGCTGGCGGCGGCCCGGCCGGAGCCCGCCGACCGCGACCGGGGCGCCGCCTGGGAACAGGTCCGCGAGGCGCACGCGGCGCTGCGGGCCCTGGTGCCGCGGATCGGTGATCCGGGCCTGCGCGCGGAACTGCTGGCGGCCTGCGGGCTGCTGACGGCGCCGCCACGATCCGGTGGCGTGACCCTGGCGCCGCGGGAACTCGACGTGTTGTCCTGGGTGGCGGCGGGGGCGACCAACGCGGCCGTGGCCGAGCGGCTGGGGCTGCGCCCGGAGACGGTGAAGGGCTATCTGCGCTCGGCGATGCGGAAGCTGGGCGCGCACACCCGAGGGGAGGCGGTGACCGCGGCCCGCAGGGCGGGGCTGTTGCCATGACGCGACGGTCGTCAGGAAACCTTCTCATTCCGGCGTGGGCGCCTTGAATTTCCCCCTCCTTGACCGTCTGTTATTTCCCTCACCACAGCCTCCGTCCGAATTTCAAGGATCGTTGCCTAGAATTTGGTCCGGACACGACACACGAGGGGAGCGGTGACCGTGCGACGGGACTTCCAGGAGCCTGCCAGGTGCCGCCCCGACCTGGTCATCGGCCGCGAGGACCTGTTCGCCGGCGCCCGTGACCAACTCGCCTCGGGCGGCAGTGTGCTGCTCCACGGTCCCGCCGGAATTGGAAAATCCACGGTCCTGCGGGCATTGGCCGAGGAATACGGCGCCACCGCCCGCACCGTCCTGCGCTGCTCCGCCACCGAGTCCGAATCGCATCTGCCGTTCCTGGCCCTCGCCGATCTCCTCGGTCTGGTCCTCGACGACGTCGCGCCCCGGCTGCCCCTCGCCCAGCGCACCGCCCTGGAGTCGGCGCTCACCGGCCGCGGCGAGTCCAGCCTCCAGCGCGACGGCCTCGCCCTGCGCCTCGCGGTGCTCTCCGCGCTGCGCGCGCTGGCCGGGCACGGCGGCGTCCTCGTCGTCGCCGACGATCTGCAGTGGCTGGACCCGGCCAGCGCCGAACTGCTCGGCTTCGCCGCCCGCCGCCTGGAGGGTACCCCGGTGCAACTGCTGTGCGCGGTGCGCACCGAGGGCACCGGGAGCCAGGAGTACGACCGGTATCTGCGCGCCTGCCCGCCGGACACCCTCGCCGTCCGCCTCGGCCCGCTGACCCGCGCCCAGGTCGCCCAGCTGCTCGACCACCGCGGCCACGGCGGCCTGCCCCGCTCCACCGTCCGCGAGATCCACCGCACCTCCGGCGGCAACCCGCTGTTCGCCCTCGAACTCGGCCGCGCCCTCGCCGACAGCCCCACCCCGCCCCGGCCGGGCGAGCCGCTGCCGGTGCCGACCAGCCTGCGCGCCCTGGTGCTCAGCCGCCTGGACATGCTGTCGGTCGAGGCCCGCCGCACCCTGCTGGTGGCCAGCGCCGGCGCCCGCCCCACCATGGCGCTGCTGCACGCGGCCGGGAGGGAGGCCGCCGAGGCGGAGTGTGCCCAGGCCGCCGAACTGGGGCTGCTGGCCACCGAGCCGGACGCCCCCGCCGTACGGTTCGCGCACCCGCTGATCTCGGCCGCGCTGTACGCGGAGGCGCCCGCGCCCGAGCGGCGGGCCGCGCACGCGGCGCTGTCCACGGCCGCCTCCGACCCGATCGAACGCGCCCGGCACCTGGCCCTCGCCACCACCGGCACCGACCCCGAGGTCGCCGCCCGGCTCGCCGAGGCCGCCGCCCTCGCCCGGGACCGCGGCGCTCCCTCGGTCGCCGCCCACCTGGGCCTGCTGGCCGCCCGGCACACTCCGGCCGAGGGGGTGCCGAGCCCTCAGGAGCGCCGGCTGCAGGCCGCCGAGGACGCGATCACCGCGGGCGAGATCGACCTGGCCCGGGACATCGCGCGCGAGGTGCTGGCCCGCACGAGCGTGCCGGCCGAACGGGTGCGGGCCTGGATCATCGTCATCGACAGCGCCGGCCACACCATGACCGAGGTCGACGCGGTCTTCCCGCAGGCCCTCGCCGACGCCGGCGACGACCCCCGGCTGCTGGCGCTGGTGCACTACCAGCTGGCGTGGCGGGCGCTGATCGTGGAGGGCGACTTCACCGAGGCCCGCCAGGCCGCCGCGCACGCCGCCGAGCTGGCCGCGCGCGGCGCGGACCGGCGCACCGAGCTGCTCGCCCTCGCCTTCCAGGCGCAGACCGAGACCCTGATGGGCCACCCGGACGCGCCCCGCACCATCAAGCGCGCCCTGAAGGAGCCTCAGGACCCCAAGGTGGCCTGGCACCACAACGGGGCGGGCAGCGCGCGGTTCCGCTGGCTGGTGATGAGCGACCAGCTGACCGAGGCCCGGGCGACGGTCACCGCGCTGCTGCGCGAGGTGCGCCGGCGCGGCTCGGTGGAGAGCGAGGTGCACTTCCTGCGCGGGCTCGCCGAGACCGAACTGCGCACCGGGCACTGCGGGCGCGCCCTGGAACTGGCCCGCGAGAGCCTGCGCCTGGCCCGGGACTCCGGGATCGGCGAGACCGCCTCCGCGATGCTCACCTCGCTCGCCGAGGCCTCCGGCGGCGACGTGGACCGGGCGCTGGCCCTCGCCCGGGAGGCGGTGGAGCACGCCGAGGAGGACGGCGACCAGATGTACCTCTCCCGGGCGCTGGGCGCGCTCGGGTACGCCCAGCTGGTGGCCGGGGATCCGGCGGGCACCGTGCGCTCGCTGCGCCGGGTGCGCACGCTGGAGCTGGCTCTCGGCATCACCGACCCGGCGCGCGGCCGCTGGCAGGGCGACCTCGCCGAGGCGCTGGTCCGTATCGGCGAACCGGCCGAGGCGCAGGACGTCATCGACACCAGCCGCGAGCACGCCCTGCGGCTCGGCCGGGAGAGCGTGCTCGCGGTCCTCGACCGCTCCGAGGCCCTGGTGCGGGCCGCCCAGGGCGACCTGGAGGCGGCCGTGGCCCAGCTGACGTCCGCTCAGGACCGGCTCGCCAAGCTCGGCTACGGCCTGGAGGAGGCACGGGCGGCGTTCGCCCTGGCCCGGTTGCGCGACGGGCGCCCGGGGGCCTCGGCGTACGACCAGGCCACCCGCATGTTCCGGCGCTGCCGGGCGCTGCCCTGGCTGCGCCAGGTGGACGAATCCCTCACCGCCCCCGAGCCCAAGCCCGGGCCGGCCGTGCCGGAGGCCCTGGACGCGCTGCAGGCGCTGGCCGCGATGGAGCGTCAGGTGGCCGCGCTGGTCATGGAGGGAGCCACCAACCGGGAGATCGCCGCCCGGCTGTTCATCAGCGTCAAGACGGTGGAGGCGACCCTGACCCGGGTCTACCGCAAGCTGGGGATCCGGTCCCGGGTGGACATCGTCCGATTGGCGGCGGCTCGACGGGCGCGCTGAGCGCCGCCCTAGTTAACTGAGCCGGACCGAGGGTTTTCCCTCACCCGACCCCCTAGGGGGTTCCCTCATTGGGAGCCGGGGGTTCCGGGACCTAGCGTAATGGGCGTGCCGCTCGCCCGGGCACACGGGGTCGGATCCTCCCCCACGCTCCGCCCGAGCGGGGGACCCGCGCCCCGTGCTCCACCCCGTGCGATCCCCCACCGGTGCAACCCCTCACTGAGGAGACTCATGTTCGGGTTCAGACGTGCCAGACAGACCGCCGCGACGCTGGTGGCCACCGCCGCCGCCGCGGCGACCACGCTGCTCGCCTCCCCCACGGCGAGCGCGGCCCCGCAGCCGATCGTCGGCGGTACGACCACCACGACGGCGGCCTATCCGTTCGTCATGCAGATCACGGACGCCTCCGGCAACCAGTTCTGCGGGGGCACCCTGGTGGCCGCCACCAAGGTCGTGACGGCGGCGCACTGCATGGCCGGCGCGTCCCCGAGCGGTGTGCGTGTGGTCGGCGGGCGGACCTATCTCAACGGCACCGACGGCACGGTCAGCAAGGTCAGCAAGATCTGGGTCGACCCGGACTACACGGACGCCACCAACGGCAAGGACGTGGCCGTCCTGACCCTGTCGACGTCGATGCCGTACAAGCCGGTGTCGTACGTCTCCTCCTCCCAGACGGGCGTGTACGCAGCCGGCACCACGGCCCGGATCCTCGGCTGGGGCACCACCTCGGAGAACGGCAGCTCCTCCAACCAGCTGCGGACCGCGACCGTCCCGGTCGTGTCCGACTCCAGCTGCCGTTCCTCCTACGGTTCGGACTTCGTCCAGTCCGACATGGTGTGCGCCGGATACACCTCCGGCGGCGTAGACACCTGCCAGGGCGACAGCGGCGGTCCCCTGCTCATCGGGGGCGTCCTGGCAGGGATCACTTCCTGGGGGGAGGGGTGCGCGGAGGCCGGCCACCCGGGTGTGTACACCCGGCTGGCCGCCTTCTCGGACCTGGTGACCGCGCAGGTCGGTTCATGACCGCGCAGGTCCGCCCGTAACCCGGAAGAGGGACACCTGAGCACCCCTCAGGTAATTGCCAGGGGGGCGTTGCGAGCCACCACGAGCGGCCCGCAGCGCCCCCCTCTCCACGTCCACCCCCGTGGAACGCGAAGGCGTGGGGTGC
Source organism: Streptomyces sp. NPDC007189 (assembly GCF_040703635.1). Classification (NCBI taxonomy): domain Bacteria; kingdom Bacillati; phylum Actinomycetota; class Actinomycetes; order Kitasatosporales; family Streptomycetaceae; genus Streptomyces; species Streptomyces sp. NPDC007189. Next base: position 461,054 of record NZ_JBEYEY010000005.1, on the reverse strand, counting down.
GGGGGCGTGGGGTGCGGGGGCGTGGGGTGCGGGGGCGTGGGGGCTACTTGTCGGCCGTGAGCTTCCCGGCCGCGCCCCAGCTGTCCGCCGGGACCTCGTGGATCCACACCTGCACGCTCTCCGCCGGGATCCGGTAGGCGTCGACGAAGGCGTCGGTGACCCGCTTGACCAGCTCCCGCTTGAGCTCGGCGTCGCGCGGGCCCTGCTGGATGGTGACGATCGGCATGACTGGACTCCCTTGAACGGTTGCTCCTTCTCGGTGAGCCCAGTCCATCGCGCCGGGCGCCGCCGGCCAAGGAGCAGTCCGCGACCGCAGCGATCAGCTTTCGTGATCGCGGCAGGCCAGGAGCAGGTTCTCCAGGTGCGGGGAGGGGTCGGCGGCGGGCACCGCGAGTCCGGTGGCGAGGGCGAGTCCGGGTGCGCGGAAGGGGACGTACGCCACCCGGGGCGTGGCCAGCACGCGCGCGTGGGAGGCGAAGACGACCGTCCACAGCGGGCGGGCGCCGATGGTGGCCAGGGTGTCGTGCAGGGTGCCGCCGGCCGGTCCGGGCACCGGCTCGAACCCGGCCGCGCGGCAGGCGCCGAGGACCAGGTCCACCAGGGCCGGGTTGGTGCGGCGCGGGGTGAGGGCGAGGGGCAGGCCCGCGAGATCGGCGAGTCGGATCTCGTCGCGCGCCGCGAGGGGGTGGCCGGCGGGCAGGGCGGCGACCAGCGGATCGGGCCACAGCGGCACCACCCGTACGCCGTCCGGGGGTTCGGCCGACCGTACGAACGCGGCGTCCAGCCGGCCCGCCGCCACCCGGTTCAGCCGCTCTTCGGCCGGCAGCGAGACCAGCTCCACCGGCACCTCGGGCGCCCGCTCGGCGAAGGCGGCCAGTACCCGGTCCAGATGCGCGCCGAGCCCGGTGCTGGTGCCCAGCCGCAGTCCGGCCGGCGCGGCCACCGCGGCCCGCGCCTTCTCCGCCGCCGCGAGCACCGCCCGCGCCTCGGGCAGCAGCCGCTCCCCCGCCCCGGTCAGCCGTACCCGGCGCGGCGAGCGGTCGAACAGCTCGGCGCCCAGCTCACGCTCCAGCCGCTGTATCTGCTGACTGACCGCCGACTGCACGATGTGCAGCCGCTCTGCCGCCTTCCCGAAGTGCAACTCCTCGGCCACGGCGACGAAATAGCTGAGCTGGCGCAGTTCCATGGGCCGACTGTAGAGGCCGCGCACAGTCGCCTCCAGGCCGGCCGCCTTCGTGCGGTCCGTCGCCGGCGGCAACGCGACCGTGCCGACCGTGACGGTGGCCGGCCGGGCGCTGGTGAACCCCTCGAAGCGGCAGCTGACGGCGGCGGTCCGGGCGTACCCGCCGCACCTGATGTCCGGGCGCGGGCCGGCCCGGGGTGACGCCGGGCGGCCTCAGGGCCGGACCACGGTCCCGAAGCGGATGTCGTACGGCGTGTCCGGGTGCAGGACGCGGAGCATCCGCTCCCCCTCCGCGGCCACCTCGTCCCGCCGGCTCCGGGGCAGCTCGGCGAAGGGCTCGATGACCAGGGCGTCCGCCTCCAGTTTCCACAGGCCCGCGAGGAAACCGTCCACCAGGAGCGTGCGGTAGGCCTGGTTGCCCCGCCAGTGCCGGCCCCGGTACGCGGGCGGCACGACGCGGGTGCGGTCGGCGTGGGAGAGCAGGAGGTTGTCGAACTCGGGCAGGAAGCGGGGCGGGGCCGGGGTGTCCGGGTCGGGGCGCGGGGCGCCGGGGAGGTCGAACAGCTCGGCGCCGGAGGCGTCCTGGAAGGTCAGCAGCCGGGGGCGCAGCCGCTCGAAGGCGTCCCGCAGGCGGGTGAGCCCGGCCCATGTCTGCATGTCCTTGACCGACGCCGGGCCGAACGCGGCGAGATAGCGCAGGACCACGGACTCCGGTTCCGGGGCCTTGGCCGCCGGGCGGCCGAGCCAGTGCTCGGCGGTGGTGAGGGCGACCTGCCCGCTGCGGCCCCACAGTCCGCGCGGGGTGACCTGGACCAGCGGCAGGGTGCAGCGGGCGGCGACGGCGAGGGCCTGGGGATCGGCGTCCGGCCACCGCGCGCTCAGCGCCTGCCGCAGCTGGGCCATGGTCCGCGGCTCGTCCTCGACCGACGCGCGGACGACGGCGGCCAGGACGTTCAGGTCGACGCCGGTCAGGCCCGCGCGGAACTGGCCCAGCTCGCGGTACCGGGCCGGCTGGACGAAGGGCCGCAGGGCGAGGCAGTCGTCGGCGGTGTGGGTGTGGAGGGTGGAGCGCAGGGTGACGATCCGGGCGACCTCGCGGCCGGCCATCAGCGCGGACAGCTGCTGGGGCTGGAAGCCGTCGAGGCGGGCGGCGAGGGCGTAGTACGGCGGCCGGACGTTCTGCGCCTGGAGCCCGAGCAGGTGCGCGACGGCGTCGAGGGGGGCGAGCGCGGAGCGGCGCAGCAGCAACTGCCGTTCCAGGGTGGCCCGGTTGAGGGCGCGGATGTCCAGGAGGGGGGCCTTCGTCGTCCTGCTCTTCGTCATGGCCGCACGCTAGCCCCGATCGCGGACACCTTCCGTCCGCGACTCCCGGCCCGCCCCGCGCACCGGGACGTCGGCCCGTTCCGGCGCCCGCGGATATCCTTCTGCTCCGGTACCCCCGGGTTCCTCCGATCCAGCCCTGTCCCCGCTGAAGTGGTCAGGAGCACGTGACGCGACGGAGAGGCGGCCGATGTCCGAGCGAGAGAACGGCAGGAACGGCGGGCGCAGGCCCGTCTGGCGCCGCGCCCCCACTCCGCCGCAGTCCCCCGTCGCCGAGGGGCCCGCACCCGCCGTCGCCGGGGAGGGAGCCGAGCCGGCGAGCATCGTGCAGGCGGCGCTCTACCGCGACGGCGTCCGCCTGTCCTCCCCCGCCACGCTCGCCGAGACCTACCGCGAGCTGCGCGAGCAGCCGGCGGGCATGGCCTGGATCGGCCTGGCCCGGCCCACCGAAGCCGATCTGCACTCGCTGGCCGCCGAGTTCGGCCTGCACCCCCTCGCGGTGGAGGACGCGATGGAGGCGCACCAGCGGCCCAAGCTGGAGCGGTACGGCGAGACGCTGTTCGTCGTGCTGCGCGCCGCCCGCTATCTGGACGCGCCGGAGGAGGTCGACTTCGGGGAGCTGCACGTGTTCGTCGGACCGGACTTCGTCCTCACGGTCCGGCACGGCGCGGCCCCGGACCTGTCGGCGGTCCGCCGCCGGATGGAGGACTCCCCGGAACTGCTCAAGCTCGGCCCGGAAGCGGTGCTGTACGCGATCCTCGACGCGGTCGTGGACGGCTACGCCCCGGTGGTCGCCGGGGTCCAGAACGACATCGACGAGATCGAGACCGAGGTGTTCCGCGGCGACCCCGAGGTCTCCCGCCGCATCTACGAACTCTCCCGGGAAATGGTGGAGTTCCAGCGTGCCACCCGCCCGCTCGTCGGCATGCTGCACGGGTTGATGGCCGGCTTCGCCAAGTACGAGACCGACGCCGAACTCCAGCGCTATCTGCGGGACGTCGCCGACCACGTCACCCACATCAGCGAACGCGTCGACGGTTTCCGCCAGGCCCTCTCCGAGATCCTCACGGTCAACGCCACCCTGGTGTCCCAGCAGCAGAACGCGGAGATGCGGGCGCTGGCGGAGGCCGGCTTCGAGCAGAACGAGGAGGTCAAGAAGATCTCGTCGTGGGCGGCCATCCTCTTCGCGCCCACCCTCGTCGGCACGATCTACGGCATGAACTTCGACCACATGCCGGAGCTGCACTGGCTGTTCGGCTATCCGTTCGCCGTCGCGCTGATGGGCGTGGTGTGCCTGACGCTGTACGTCGTCTTCAAGAAGCGGGACTGGCTGTAGCGGGCGGCGCCGGCCGGCTCCCGAATCCCCGCGCCGACGGCCTGCCCGGGAGGGCCCGCCGGGCCGGTGGCGGACGGGACGCTTGGAGCCGGCCGCCGGCCTCCCCTGATCGGTGCCGAGTTCACGCACCGGCCCGGGGTGGGAGCCGTGGCCCGGTGGGTCACTGGATGTGGTCGCAGACGGACGGGAGCCAGGTCAGGTTCGGGGTGTGGCTGAGGGTGTCCAGGGAGGTCAGCAGGGCGTCGAGCCGGCGGGGGCCCGCGAGGTACTCGATCGTGGCCTCGGCGAACGCGTCGCGGACCGAGGGCGGCATCGCGTCGGAGGCGTCGAAGCAGTGCACCGCGCGGTCGTCGAGGAGGGTCCGGGCGAGTGAGCGGTGCCAGGCCGGGCCGGCGTCGGCGGGCGCCGGCTGGGCCTGCGGGTCGACCGAGAAACCGGACTCCTTGGCGTTCCAGGCGCGTTGCGCGCCGGCCGAGGCCAGGTACCGGATCAGCGTCTTGGCGTGCGGGGTGTCGTGCAGCAGCGCGACCAGGTCCCCGGAGACCTCCCAGGCGCCGGTGGCGGTGGCCCCCGGGATCAGTCGGGCCGAGGGCTCGTAACGGCCGTCCACGCGCTGCCAGGTGGTCTCCTGGCTGCGGATGAAGGACGCCTGGTGCTCCAGGGTGCAGCCGCGCGGCTGTGCGGTGACCGGCTTCGACGCGTCCTGGTACGGCGTCTTCAGCGCCCGCCGCACCAGCTCGCTGCCCCCGCCCGCGCCCACCAGCTGCCCCCAGGTCGTCCAGGCCGACCGCACCTGCCGGGACCGCCAGGACAGCTCCCCGCGCGCCCAGCGCTGATAGACGGCGGGGCCGTACTTCTGGAGCAGGATGTCCTCGATCCAGTCCGTGCCCGGCCAGCCGCTGGTCGCCCCGGAGCCCATGCCGACGCACCACTGGCCGGGCCGGTGCGCCGCCTCGGTGCGCTGCCGCTCGCTGGTGCCGGCCGGGTACCAGACGATGGACTTCAGGTCGGCCTTGAGCGGGAACCAGTACACGTGCCCGTTCAGCGGCGTACTCCAGGACGCGCCGAAACCGGCGGCGGGCACGAGGCCGTCGAGCGGTTTCAGCTGCCCCTGCCCGGCGTAGTCCGCGAGTTCGCCGGGACCGGTCAGCACCACCACGTCCGGCGGCGTGCCGGCCTCCACGTCGGCGCCGAGCACCTGGCTCTCGGCGGAGCTGCCCTGGTAGTCGACGTGGATGTGGTACTTCCGCTCGAACGGCTCGATGACCGCCTGCCGGAAGTTCTGCTCGTCGGTTCCGGTCCAGTTGGCGAGCAGCGTGACGGTCGGCTCCTGGCCGAGGGCGCGTACGGCGAACACGACGGCCGCCGCGAGCAGGACCAGGCAGCTCGCCAGCACGGTCAGGGTGCGCGGGCGGCGGGGTCGGCGGTCGGCGGCGGTGCCGCCCTGCGGGGCGCTCACCGGGGCCTGAACCGGTAGTCGTCGATGTGCCGCCGCAGTCCCGTCTCGGCGAGGGCCATGAGCAGGATGCCTCCTATCAGGATCCAGACCGCGGCCGAAGCGCGGAAGCCGGTGTCCGCCAGGTACGACGCGGTGTGCCGCCCGGCGCCGGTGATGAGCGGGCCACTGGTCAGTTCGCGGTCGAGCAGGTCGCGGGTGTGCGCCATTCCCTGGTGCGTCCACACCGTGAACAGCAGCGGGGCGGCGATTCCGGCCGCCAGCAGGGCGCCGGCGGCGAGGAGTCCCCGGTTGTACCGGCGGCGGAAGCGCCGGCGCAGGAACAGCTGGGTCTCCAGCAGGGCCGCGGCGAGGGCGAGGGCCAGCAGCAGGGTCACGGTCCAGCCGAGCCACAGCAGCGGGCCGAACGAGGTCTGCCGCCGTACCGCGTCCCGCTCCTGCCGTTGCAGGGCCTTCAGCCGGGCCTGGATGCCGGAGCCCTGGTCGGTCAGGACGCTGGTGGCGTAGCTGAGGTAGGCCTCACGCAACACGCTGCCGGCGGGCTGCAGTTGGGCCTGCTGGACCTTGACGGCGTACACCGTGATCAGCCCGGCGACCGTCTGCAGGGCCTGCCGGCCCGCCGTCCCGCCGACGTCGTCCCCGGCGGCGGCCGCGAGGCTCTGCGCGGCCACCGAGATCTGCTTCTGGAAGTCGCTGGTGGGCGCCGCCGCGCCGGCGTCCCGCTGGGCCTGCCCGAGCGCGTACAGCGCGGTGTCGATGGACAGCACGGCGGGCGCGCTGGAGGTGCGCAGCGGGTTGGCGTCGCCGTGCACGCCCTCGTACGACAGGAACAGCGACAGCGTCAGCAGCGCGGACAGGGCCAGCAGCAGGCGGTGGCGTACGGCGAGGTCGTGCGCGGTCGTGCTTTCGCCGTCCGGTGCGCGCCGCCCGGAAGGCAGGAGACGGCGCAGGCGGCGCAGGGGCGACCCGGCGCGGGTACGGCGGTCGGCGGGCGAGGCCCGGTGGGCGGTCGGCGCGACACCGGGCCCGCCGTCTCCGTCACCCCGGCGAGCACCGGGGACATCGGGGCGGGCGCTCCGGGTACGGGCTGTGCGGCGCGCTTCCGCCACGTGACCACCGGCCGCGGCTTCGTGGCCGGGGATGCCGGTACCGCCGCCGGGACGGTGACCCGCACCCTCTCCGGGGCGTGCGTCGCCCGTGCCCGGGGTCATGACCCGGGCTCCCTCAGCCGGCGTCCGCACGTGCCGCCGCAGTACACGGAGTCGGCCGGGCCGAGCCATCCGCACTCCGGGCACTCGGTCAGGGCCTCGGCGCCGGGGGGATCGGGGGTGCCGGGGCCGGGCGGCGCTTGCGCGCCGGGGGGCGGCGGTGTCGTCAGGGCGCTGGAGAGGATCAGGTGCTGCCAGTCGACGTCCTTCAGGCCGGAGCGGATCCGGCCGGTGCCCGCACCGGGCCCGCCGTCCTCGATGACCCGCAGGGCGTCCAGCAGTTGGGCGTCGCCCAGCTCCTCGGCCACGGCCAGGGCGCGGGCCAGTGCGCGGTCCGCCGCGTCCCGGCCGTCGTCGCCGCGCAGCCAGGCCCGGTAGGCCTCCGCGACGGCGGCGCTCGCCCGCTGGTACAGCTCGCTGCGCCGGACCGCGGGATGCTGCCGGGAGGCGTCGAGCGGGTGGTCGGTCCAGCGGACCAGGACCGGCCGGGGCGCGGGCAGCCGCACCGGGCGCCCGAAGTCGGGTACGGCGACCTCGACGGCGGCCAGCTGCAGGTCCTCGCCGAGCTCGCGGCCGGCCGGGTCGGCGGTCAGCACGACCTGGTAGTGCCGCACCTCCTCGCCCCAGGCCCGGGTGACGTACTCGGCGCCGGGGCCGGCCGGGACGGGCGACAGTTCCTGCTCGCGCGGGACCACCTGCTTGATCCGGCGGATCGCGGTGCCGGGGGTGGGGGTGATCCTGATCCGCAGCTCGGGAATGGTGGTGCCGAGCAGACCGGTCATCAACTCCTCGTACGCGGCGGTCAGTTCCGACTCCTCGCGGACCGCCCCGGCGCGGCCGTGCAGCCGCCGGGCGATGCGCAGCAGCAGCTCGGCGTCCCAGTCGTCGCCGATGCCCCAGGCGTCGCAGACGAACCGGCCCTCGCAGGCGTCCAGGGCGGTGTCCAGTGGCACGGCGGCCCGGTGGTCGTGCTCGTTGCGCCCGTCGGTGAGCAGCAGGACGTGCTTGACGGGGGCGGGCTGGTCCTTCAGCAGCCGGCGGGCGAGGTCGAGCCAGGTGCCGAGGGCGGTGCCGCCGTCCGCGTCCAGGATGCGCACGGCCCGCTCGGCGGCCTCCCGTTCGGCGGGTCCGGCCACGGCCATCGGGGCCCGGCCGGGGCCGGGATGGACCACGGTGGCGTCGAACCGCCCGGACAGCACGGCGAACGCGGTGCCGTCGGGCAGCAGCCGGATCGCGGCGGCGGTGGCGTCCTTCGCCGCGCGCAGCTTGGCGGCGGGGTGGAGCATCGAGCGGGAGGTGTCGACGATCAGCACCTCGGCGAGCGCGGGGGCCGCCGCGGGCGCCGGGCCGTCGCCGGGTCCCGGGCCGTCGGGGCCGCGGACGCCGATCTCCAGGATGGCGTGCATCTCCCGGTCGGCGGGCTGCCCGGGCGCGGGCACGACGGGCAGGTCCCGCTGCTGGCCGACCGCGAGCGTCACCTCGATCTGCTCGGCCACGGTCATCGTGTGTCCCCTCGGTGGTCAGGGTGTGCGCGGGCGTCGGAAGGGCGTCAGAAGGTGGTCATGGGCCGTACGTCGTGGGCGAGGTCGAGCAGCCGGCCGTGCTCCCCGGCGGTGCGGGCCTGCGCGGCGAGCTGCCGGAAGGAGTGCTCCAGCAGGCGGCGCAGGCTGTCCTCGTCGCCGGGGCCGAGCAGGTCGCCGGCGGGGAACTCCGGCCCCCAGCCCTGTTCCGGGCGGCAGTGCAGGACGTTCTCGCGGACCTCGGCGAGCAGCCGGGCCCGGGACTCGCCGTCGGCGGCGCCGCCGTCCAGGCTCAGTTCGGGCAGCCGGCGGGCGGCGTCGCGCAGATCGGCCGGCGTGGGCGGGCCGCCGTACAGGACGCCGGCGCGGACGCGGACGGCCGCGATCCGGGCGGTGTCGTGATGGCGGGAGGTGGCGGGCACGTCGTCGAGGACGCGGACGGCGGCGTCGCGGTCCCCGGCGGCCAGATGACCGCGGGCGAGGCCGAAGGCGGCGGCGGTGTGCGCGAAGTCCCGTTTCCAGACGGCCTCGTAGAACCGCATGGCCCGTGGGCTGCGCCGCGGGCCGGCCTCGTGCTCGGCGCAGTAGGCGAGGGCGAGCTTGGGCACGTACTCGCCGGGCAGCGCCCGGTGGACGGCGTCGAAGGCGGCCCCGGCCTGCCGTACCTCTCCGCCGCTGAGGTGGAGCACGCCGCGGTGCCAGGCGATCCGCCAGTCGTGCGCGGCGGCGCCTTCGCCGAGCTGGGTCTCGGCCTCGGCGAGCCAGCTCTCGGCCTGCTCCCGCTCGCCCTTCCTGAGGTAGGCGCGGCACAGCCACAGCGCGGTCTCCGGGGTGCCGAGGCGGGACTCGCGGGGCCACTGCCGGGCGATCCGGTCGGGGGCGTCGGGCGGGAAGGCGTCCAGCAGCAGGGCGGCGCCGTCGTCGGGGTCGGGGACCGGCTCGGGGAGGGCGCCGGCGACCTCGGCGGCCGGCGGCGGGGAGACGTCGAGGTCGCGCGGCCGCCCGCCGGGACCGGCGGTCCAGTGGTCGAGGGCGGGGATCGCGCCGAGCCCGGCGTCGAGGCTGGCGCCGGTGGCCCGGAACCGGGTGGAGCTCTCCGGCAGCTGCTCGCCGAACTGCAGGGAGCGGAACTCCCGCAGCACCTCCCAGAGTTGCCGGGACATCTCGGCCGCGGACCGGAACCGGGCCCGGGGCTCGGGGTGGACGGCGCGGTCGATCAGCCGGCGGAAGGAGTCCGGGGCGAGGCCGCGGGCCGGCTGGGTGGCACGGAAGAGCGCCTGGAGGGTCATGCCGACGGTGTAGAGGTCGCTGTCGACGTGCCAGCCGCGCCGCTCGATCTCCTCCTCGGGTGGTGCGTACGCGGCCGTGTAGACGTAGCGGGAGCCGCGGTCGCCGATGGCGCGGACGGCGCCGAGGTCGATGACCTTGACCGCCCGGCCGAAGTGGATGACGTTGGCCGGCTTCATGTCGCAGTACAGCAGCCCGCGGTCGTGCATGTACTCCAGGGCGCCGAGGATCTTGCAGCCGTAGGTGAGGACGTGGTCCAGGCGGGGCCGGCCCTGGAAGATCCGTTCGACGTCGTCGGCGTCGAACAGCTGCTGCAGGGAGCGTCCGCCGATGTAGTCCATGACCAGGTAGCCGGTGGGCGGGCCGTCGGGGGGTGTGTGGTCGGCGTAGGTGATGATGCGGACGATGTCGGGGTGGTGCAGGTCGGTCAGTGAGCGGCGCTCCTCGACCGCGTTGCGGCGGGCAAGCGCGTCGTGGGCGTCGATCTGGGCCTTGAGGACGACCCGGTACCCCTCGGCGCGGGTGTCCTCCGCGAGGTAGACCCATCCCAGGCCGCCGCGGGCGAGGCAGCCGAGGACGCGGTAGTGGTCGGCGACCACGTCGTCCTTCTTCAGCTGCGGCACGAAGGAGTAGGGCGTGCCGCAGCGGGGGCAGCGGCCGGTGTCGCGGGCGGGCTGGCCGCCGTAGCCGACGCCGACGGTCATGGTGCAGCCCTCCCCGCGGCACCGGCGGCCGCCGGTGGGCGGGCGGAAGTCGGTCATGACGACGTCGCCGGGGACGGGGACCTCGGGCAGGACGACCAGTCCGTGCTGGTCGAGGTCTCCGACACCGGCGACGGCGTGCACCACCGGCGGGCCGGGGCTCTCCTCGGCGGGAGCGTCCGGGGCCGCGGTCCGGGGTACGGCCGACGGCGCGACGGGCGGGCGCTCCTCCGAGCGCGGCTCGATGTGCCGCCGGGCACAGGTGTCGCAGTAGCCGGTGGCCATGATGTGGCCCGCACAGCCGGGCCGGACACACGAGATCACGGCGCGCTCTCCTCTCCGGGTGCGCCGGGTGTTCGGGGGACGGGGGGCGTCTCGGGGAGGTGGGGCGTTTCGGCGGCATCGGATGCGGCGGGTGCCTCCGGCACACCGGAGTCGGCAGGCGCGCCCGGGATGCCGGATGCGGCGGGTGCGGCAGGTGCCTCCGGCGCACCGGCTGTGGTGCGT